>NZ_CP142394.1:2906264-3255029 GCF_035930445.1 Sphingopyxis chilensis
GCGGATGGGTGAAGGCGAAGCGATCCTGCGCGGTGCGGATGAAGCCCGCGCGTTCGTAGCGCGCGGCGGGGGCGTTGGCGGCAAGGACGTTGAGCTGGTCGTCGAGGCTGAAGATCGCGAAGGGCGCAGCGTCGGCCGCCGCCCGCGCGGCGCCCGCGGCAAGGTCGAGCGTCGCGATCCGGTCGCTGATCCGCATCGCGCGCTGCATATGCGGCGCCAGCACGCGCAGGCCGCGTTTCAACCGTTCGACGTCGCGGTCGCCCGGGCCCGGGAGCATCAGCCCGAGCCGCTCGCCCCCGCGCCGGTCGAGCAGAACCGCGACCAGCCGGTCGATGCCCCATGGTTGCAGGAAATTGCGGAAGAATTCGGTTTCGGCGAACTCCGCGCGCGTCATGATATCGAAACTGTCGACAACGCTGCCATTGCCATAGCGCATCAGCTTGCGCGACCAGGGATGATTGCCGGCGTAAACCGCCGAATAGATTTCCTGCACCCCGGCGGCGAGGCCGCTCGCCGCGACAAAGCGCGCGCTCGGCGGATTGCTGCTTTCCCAGAGGATGAACGCCGCCTCCCAACTCAACGGACAGAGCGTGCCGGTGATGCGGGCGAGGGTTTCGTTCCAGCTTTCGGGATGAAGGACGGAATCATAGATTTCGCCGATCAGCGCGTTGAGCACCTCCCATTCGGCCGGCGCATTATGGTCGGTCGGAAAGGCCGGTCGCTGTTCGCCCTGCATGCACTTCTCCCCACAGAAGATACGCAGCCCCGGCATTTGACGGGAGCCGAACCGCAATGGCAAGCGCAATGCGACAAAATGAAAAAAATCCGCTCCCTACCCAGGTGGGTAGCGAAACAAGCGTGCGAATCGGTCATGAATGGCCTGCGACCCGAGGAAGGTGGAACCAAGGCCATCTTGCTCTCTTGAAGTCCGCCGGCTTGCCGGCGGACTTCATTTTTGGGGCGCGGCTGGATTGGCAGCTATCGACCGATTGCAGACGTTCAGATATCGAAGCGAATTGACGAAAAGCTGTCAATTGGACGGAGCATTGATCACCGGAAATCGTGTCAGAACCGCGTCGCATGACGCGACTAATCCGGGAAGGAAGGACTGATCTGCCTCGACTTCAAAGCTGTGCTGCTGGGTGAGATGGTCGGGCGTAATCTCCACTATGGCTTCGATGCGTCCCAGTTTTTGCATCTTTAACTGCAGTCTGAGGCCGGGTTCCATACCCGTTAGTGCCGCTTCGCCAGTCATTGTATCGACCATCTGCGAAAGGTCGTCACGAAATTGTTCGATGTCGGCAGTCGTGAGTATCGGCCCAGAATGCTCGACGTAAGCACCACTAGCGCGCATCTCAGCGCGTATCATGAGCCAGTTGCTGTCCCAGAAGTCGGTGGCATCGGGAAACTCCCGGCCGTCGACCCACAATGAAAAGCCCAGCAAGCGAATATCCGGTTCGGTTTCCATAGGTTGGGTAGCTATCCGCTTTTAGGTGTTTTCTCCAGTCCCGCCGAAAGCAGTCGTTCCGCTCCCCACCCCAAACCCGCCATCAGAAAAATCGCTGTCCTACATTATCGCGGGCGCATAACCTCCGCCCCGCCATGCACGCTCTACGCTCAGCAGCACCCCACCTCCGCCCCCTCGCCCGGTTTCCGACGGGTATCATTATACCGAAGGGGAACGTGAACATTGACAACTTCGGAATAAAATTGCGCGAAAGCCGCCCCCGGGGACATTCGCATTGGCGGCGCACACGCATCGCGCTATCGGCGGCGCCATGAGCCTGTTTCCGCCCGCCGCCTGCCCCCGGCTGATCGTCAAGATCGGATCGGCGCTGCTCGTCGATCCGGCGGGCGCGGTGCGGCGCGACTGGCTTGCCGGGATCGCCGCCGACATCGGCGAGCGGACGCGCGCGGGCCAGCAAATCGCCGTGGTATCGTCGGGCGCGATCGCCCTCGGCGCGCGGCGGCTGGGGCTCGCCAAGGGCGGGCGCGGAACGCTGGAGGATGCACAGGCGGCCGCCGCGACCGGGCAGATCGCGCTGAGCCAGGTCTGGGCCGAAGTGCTCGGCGCCGAAGGGCTGACCGCGGCGCAGATGCTCGTGACGCTGGACGACCTCGAGCATCGCCGCCGCTATCTCAACGCCGCCGCGACGCTCGACCGGCTGCTCAGCCTCGGCGTCGTCCCGATCATCAACGAGAATGACAGCGTCGCGACCGAGGAAATCCGCTTCGGCGACAACGACCGCCTCGCCGCGCGCGTCGCGCAGGCGGCGGCGGCGGGCGGGGTGATCCTGCTCTCCGATATCGACGGCCTCTATGACCGCAATCCGGCGCAGGACGGCGCGGTCCATATTGCGCGCATCGAACGCATCGACTCGGCCATCGAGGCGATGGCCGATACCGGCTCCGCCTCGGGCATGGGATCGGGCGGGATGGTGTCGAAAATCGCGGCGGCGCGCATCGCCAACGCCGCGGGCGCGCATCTCGCGATCGCATCGGGCCGGATCGACCGGCCGCTGTCGACCGAAGCGCGGCACACATTGTTCGCCGCCGAAAAAGGCGCGAGCGCGCGCAAGGCGTGGCTCGCGGGCGGCTTGACCGCGAAGGGCCGGATCGAGATCGACGCGGGCGCCGCCAAGGCGCTGCAAGGCGGCGCGAGCCTGCTCGCCGCGGGTGTGACCGCGGTCAGCGGCAGCTTCGCGCGCGGCGACATCCTCGACATCGCCGGTCCCGACGGACGCGTCATCGCGCGCGGCCTCTCCGAATATCCGGGCGCCGACGCCGCCAACATCGCCGGCCTCGGCCGCGATGCGCAAGAGGCGGCGCTCGGCTATGCGCCGCGCAGTGCGATGGTCCACCGCGACCATATGGTCTTGCTGTGAAACCCGTCCTCGCGATGACCGGCGCGACCGGCTTCGTCGGCGGGGCGACGATGCGCGACGCCGTCGCGGCGGGTTGGCATGTCCGCGCCCTCACCCGCCGGCCGCAGCCCGAACAGGGCGGCGTGACGTGGATCGAGGGTGCGCTCGACCAGTCCGACAGCCTCGCCGAAATGGCGGCGGGCGCCGATGCCGTCATGCACATCGCTGGCGTGGTCAACGTACCCACCCGCGCCGCCTTCGAGGCGGGCAATGCGACCGCCACCGCCAATGTCGTCGATGCCGCCCGCGGTGCCGGGGTAACGCGCTTCGTCCATGTCTCCTCGCTTGCGGCGCGCGAACCCGGCCTCTCCAACTACGGCTGGTCGAAGGAGCGCGCCGAGGCTGCCGTGAAGGATAGCGGGCTCGACTGGACGATCGTGCGCCCGCCCGCGGTCTTCGGGCCCGGCGATACCGAGATGCTCGACCTGTTCCGCATGGCGCGGCGCGGCATCGCGCTGGTGCCCAGCGGGCGCATGTCGGCGATCTATGTCGACGAACTCGCGCGGCTGCTCGTGACGCTCGCCGCCGATCGCGGCGCGAGCATCGGTCAGATTTACGAGCCCGACGACGGCAAACCGACCGGCTGGTCGCACCGCGGCTTCGCCCGCGCCGTCGCGCGCGCCGTCGGACGCCAGCGCCTCTCGACGCTCGCGACCCCGGCCTTGCTGCTCAAGGCCGGCGGCCGGCTCGACACGCTGGTGCGTCGCAGCCGCGCCAAGCTGACCCCTGACCGCGCGCGCTATATCGCGCATCCCGACTGGGTCGCGACCGAGGGCGCGTGCCCGCCCGCCGACCTCTGGCGGCCCCAGCTGGGCACCGACGACGCGCTTGCCGAAACGGTGCGCTGGTACCGCCGCGAAGGCTGGCTCTGATGTCGCCGGTATGGCTGCGCCGTTCGCCCGTCGAAGCGTGCATTGCCAAGGGCGAGGCGCATCCCTAGGTTTGCGGGCATGACCGACAGCACCACGAGCGCTCCCAACGATCCCGCCGGCCCCTGGGCCATCCCCGTCCGCCGCCCGCTTCCGGGCGAGGACAAGCCCAGGTCGACGACCAGCTTCCCACGCAAGGTCTGGAACCTGCTCGTCGGGATCAAGGATGCGCTCGCGCTGATCTTCCTGCTGCTCTTCTTCGTCGCCTTGTTCGGCCTGCTCGCCGGACGCCCGAACGCCGGCCTGCCGGTCAGCGAAGGCGCATTGCTGATCGAGCTCGATGGCATCGTCAGCGAACAACCGTCGGAAGTCGACCCGCTTTCCGCGCTGTCGGGCGGCGCGGAGCTCAAGGAAATCCGCGTCCGCGACGTCGTCCATGCGTTGGAGGTCGCCGCCGATGACAAGCGCGTGACCTCGGTCGTTCTCGACCTCGACCGTTTCCTCGGCGGCGGTCAGGTGTCGCTCGCCGAAATCGGCGCCGCGGTCGACAAGGTGCGCGCGAAGAAAAAGCCCGTGCTCGCCTTTGCCACCGCCTACACCACCGACAGCTACCAGATTGCGTCGCACGCGAGCGAAATCTGGGCCGACAGCATCGGCGGCGTCGCGATCGCCGGACCGGGCGGATCGCGCCTCTATTACAAGGGGTTGATGGACCGGCTCGGCGTCACCGCGCATATCTACCGCGTCGGAACCTTCAAGAGCGCGGTCGAGCCTTTCCTCCGCACCGACCAGTCGCCCGAAGCCAAGGAAGCAGACCTTGCCTATGCCGGGGTGCTCTGGGAAAACTGGCTGAGCGACGTCAAAAAGGCGCGCCCGGCGGCGAAGATCGACGCCTATATCGCCGACACCGCCGGCGCGGTGAAGGCCGCGGGCAACGACCTGTCGAAAGCCTCGCTCGATGCCGGCCTGATCGACAAGCTCGGCAGCCGCATGGCGTTCGACCGCCGCGTCGCCGAGATCAGCGGCGTTGCCGACGACAGCAAGCCGTGGGAATATAATGCGATCCCGCTCGAAAACTGGGTCGCCGCCAACCCGCCCGAGCAGAAGGGCAGCGCGATCGCGGTCGTCCCCGTCGTTGGCGAGATTGTCGATGGCGAAGCGCCGAGCGGCGTCGCCGGCGGCGAAACCGTCGCGCAGCACATTCTCGATGCCGCCGCCGACAGCAGCATCAAGGCGATTGTCCTGCGCGTCGATTCACCCGGCGGGTCGGTTCTCGCATCCGAAGAAATCCGCCAGGCGCTGCTCGCCGCGAAGGCCAAGAAGCTGCCGATCGTCGTCTCGATGGCGAATGTCGCGGCGTCGGGCGGCTATTGGGTTTCGACCCCCGCCGACCGCATCTTTGCCGAGCCCGAGACGATCACCGGATCGATCGGCGTGTTCGGCATCCTGCCCAGCTTCGACCAGGCGCTCGCGAAGATCGGGGTCAATGCCGACGGGATCGCAACGACGCCGCTGTCGGGCCAGCCCGACGTCTTCGGCGGCGTGAACGACGAGTTCAACGCACTCGCGCAGGCGAGCGTCGAAGACATTTATGCCCGCTTCACCGGCCTTGTCGCGAAGAGCCGCAAGCAGCCGATTGAGAAAATCCGCACGATCGCCGAAGGGCGCGTCTGGGCGGGCGGCACCGCGCGCCAGATCGGCCTTGTCGACCAGTTCGGCGGCCTGCCCGATGCGCTGGCCGCTGCGGCGAAGCTCGCCAAGGTCGACGGCGATTTTCATGCCAAATATTTCGAGGACGAGCCGAGCGAATTTTCGAAGATGCTCGCGAGTTGGTCGGGCGCCGAGGAAGAAACCGCGGCGCTTCCGCGCGGCTGGTTCGGCATCGCCGCGATGAACCGCCAGCTCACCGAACGGCGGCTGGTGCAGGACCTCACGATGCTGACGCAGGCGGGGTCGGTACAGGCCTCGTGCCTCGATTGCCGGGCATATCTGCCCGCCGTTCCGCGGCCGGGCAAGGCGGAGGCGAAGGGCTTCTTCGGGGCGCTGGCGCTGCTGCTGAAATAAGGATATTCCCCTCCCGCTTGCGGGAGGGGTCAGGGGAGGGCCTGTTTCGAACCCGACCCGCGCGTGATCGACATACCCTCCCCCGACCCCTCCCATAAATGGGAGGGGAGCGATCAGGCCGCCTCCGCGACCGCCTTGGCGTGCTCGGCAATCGCATCAGCCAGCGTATCGACCAGCGCGAGCGGCAGGTCGTGCCCCATACCGGGGATCGTCAGCAGCCGCGCGCCCTTGATATTCTCCGCCGTGTCGCGCCCGCCAGGCAGCGGCACCAGCGGATCGTCCTCGCCATGGATCACCAGCGTCGGCGCCTTGATATCCTTCAGCATCGCACGCCGGTCGCCATCGGCGACGATCGCCGCCATTTGCCGCGCGACGCCCGGCGGATACCAGCCACGTTCGAAATCGGCCCGCACGCGGCGCTGCAGCCGGTCTTCCGCCGACGGATAGCCGGGGCTGCCGATCACGCGCGCGGCATTGACCGAGTATGCGATCAGCGCCTCCTTGTCGCCATTCATCGGACGGTTGGCGAGCACCTGCATCGCTTCCTTCTGCGCGCGCGGCAGGCGGCGGTTGCCCGTCGTCGACATCACCGAAGTCAGCGACAACACGCGCTCCGGATAGCGCGCGGCGATATGCTGCGAGATCATCCCGCCCATCGACACGCCCACGACATGCGCACGGTCGATGCCAAGATGGTCGAGCAGGCCGACGCCGTCGGCGGCCATGTCGGCAAGCGTATAGGCAGGGCGCACCGGCAGCCCGATCACCGATTTGACGATCATCCACTTCACATTGGGAATGCCCGCCGCCTCGAAGCGCGTCGACAGACCGACGTCGCGATTGTCATAGCGGATGGTGCGGAAACCGCGTTCGTTCAGCGCATCGACGAATTCGTCGGGCCAGAGCGTCAATTGGCCGCCGAGCCCCATGACCAGCAGGATGACCGGCGCGCCCTTCGGGCCCTTGTCCTCATAAGTGATGCTGATGCCGTTAACGGCCGCCTGCTCTGTCTGCATGAAAATCCTTTGGTTCGAAAGTTAGCTCGCCGTCGCAGGCTTGTAATGCGCGGCGTCGGATGTGAATTCGGCGCGACCATATTCGGCCAGCTGGCGCTCGATCCGATGCACGAGGTGGCGATCGGCGAGGCGGCGGATGAACGGCATGCGTGAGGCGACACGGTACGCCGCCAAGCGCCCCGCGATGCCGAGCATCGTCGCGCCATAGATGAGATGATCGCGGCGCCGCACCGGCACCCCGACGCTTGCCGCACGGCCCTCGTCCCCGGCGAGGAACGCCTTCACGAAGAAGACGCGGCTGACCGAATATTCGAGGCGGCGCTTGACCTGCCCCTTCGGCGACATGTCCTTCGACAGTTCGGCGTCCATCGTCGCGCGGAGCAAGCCCCCGCAGACCACGTCGTCATATTCGTAGCGGAGCGTCGCGCTGCGCGTGCGCCAGATGCGGACGATTTCCTGCGGCGTGTCTGCAAGCAGATCCTCGGGCAGCCCCAGCAGGTAGCAGCGATAGCGCGCCAGCTCGACGCGCGCCCGTTCGAGCCGCGTGAAGCTGGTGCGCCCCTTCGCCAGCACCTCCTGCGACAGGAAATAGACGGGGATCAGCCCCGCCGGCATCTGATCGAGCTGCGGGATCGGCATGCCATAGGTTTCGGCGTCCCACATGCCGGGGCGCGACAGCACGTTGACGCGCACCATCGAGTGCATCAGCCGCACCATCGCCGCAGCCTTGAACCCCGGTCCAAAGCGATCGAGCGCGCCGGGCAGAGCCGTCGTGGCGAAGAAAGTCGCGGTTTCCTTGACCCGCCGTGCCGCAGTCGCCTGGCCGAGCGTGCCGGTCAGCGCCATCGGCAGCGCCGAATATTTGTTGAGGAAGGTCGCGATGAAGGCGCCGCGGATCAGGAAGGGTGACAGGTTCGCGGTGGCGTTGCGTTCATAGGCGGCTCCTTCCTCGACCAACTGCATGTCGAGCCACTCGGGCTTCTGCTCCATCTCGTGGATCAGCGCGGCGAGTTCGGGCGGTGCGTCTTCGACCGCATCGATGCCCTTGTCACACGCATCGACGAGCATCGCGACGGTGCGCTGGAAGCCGTAACGCGGCATCAGCGCCGCATAGGCGTCGCCCGTCCGGTCGCCGAGCATCGTATATTCGCGGATGCGCCCTAGCAGGTCGGGATCCTCCAGATAGGACGCACGGTCGATGCTGCGGACGCGGCTCAGCTCGCTGACTGCATCGGCCTCGGGCGCCCAGCGTTCGGGCGCCTTGTCAAAATCGAAGCGACCGAACAGCTCGGGCAGGGCGTCCGCCTGGCCCCTCACCCGGCGGGCGATGGTGCTGACATCACTGTTCATAAGGCGAAACTGCCACAGTTTCGCGATTTGGCAAGCCTATTGCCCGCGATAGGTCGGTAGCGCGAGTGACCAGTGGATCGCCGCACCGCGCAGGATGAAGCCTGCGACCGCGCCCGCAACGGCCGCGACCGGCGTTCCCGTACCCAGCGATTGCAGCAGCAGAAACAGTCCCGAAGCGAGCGCGGCCGCGGTCACATAGACCTCCGGGCGCATGATGATCGATGGCACGCCGGCAAGGATATCGCGGATCGTGCCCCCAACGCAGCCGGTAATGACCCCCATCATCAGTGCCGGGACCGGGGGCACGCCCCACGCCAGCGCCTTCGCCGTGCCGAACACGGCATAGGCAGCAAGTCCGACCGCATCGGCCCATTCGAGCAATTGCCCCTGCCACCAACGTTCGGGGGTAAGCCAGACGATCAGTGCGATCGCAATGCACACCGCCGCAATCGCGCCGTCCTGCACCCAGAAGACCGGCGCGCCGATCAACAGGTCGCGCACACTGCCGCCACCAACGCCCGTGACGAGCGCAAAGAAGGCGGCGGTCACGAGGGTCTGGCGCAAGCGCACCGCCATCAGCGCGCCCGACAGCGCGAAAACGCCGATCCCGATCAGGTCGAGCAGGCGGACAATCAGCGCGTTGTCGAACTCGAACAAGACGCGAGCCTATTTCGCGGCTGGCCGTACGCCACCAACGATCGAAAGGACGATCGCGGTCACGGCGTTGCGGATCGCCGGTTCGGCCTTCGGCGCGAAGAACGGCGAATGATTGGTCGGTGCGGGTTCGCCCTTTGCCTTGAGATCGGCGAGCATGGCGGGGTCATAACCCCCTATTCCGAAGAAAAGCGACGGGACACCCGCGTCCACGAACTCCGAAAAATCCTCGCTTCCCGACATCGGCGTCGCACTTGCCGGCGCGAAAGCCAGGCCCTTGCCGAAAACCGGCGTCAGGACGGTTACCGCCGCATTGGCCATCGCCTCGTCGTTCGTCATCACGCCGGTTCCGCTTAGATAGCGGATCGTCGGCTCGGGCGCGCCGCCCATCGCGGCTGCGGATTTCGCGACGCGCGCGGTCCCGTCGCGCAGCAGCTTGCGCACTTCGGGCGATTGCGAGCGCAGATTGACCTTCACCTCGGCGCTGTCGGGGATGATGTTCGGTGCGCTGCCGGCGTTGATCGCCCCGATGGTCAGAACGCCGAAGGCGGCCGGATCCTTCTCGCGGCTGATCACCACCTGCGTATCGGTGACGAAGCGCGCCGCGATAGGGATTGGGTCGATCGTTGCAGCGGGCATCGATCCGTGTCCGCCGCGCCCGTGAAAAGTGATCGAATAGCTGTCCGATGCCGACGAGGAGGCTCCCGCCTTGATCGCGACGACGCCCGCCGGAAGGTTGGTAACATGCGCCGCGAAACCGAAATCGGGTTTTGGAAATCGCTCGAAGAGGCCGTCGTCGAGCATCGCCCGCGCGCCGATGAGCGGTTCTTCGGCGGGCTGGCCGATGAGAACCACGGTACCCGACCAGCTGTCGCGCATCGCGCTGAGCGCCCGTGCGACACCGACCAGATAGGCGACATGTGTGTCGTGGCCGCACGCGTGCATTACCGGCACATCCTTGCCTTCATAGGTCGCGCGCGCCTTGCTCGCCCAGGCGAGCCCGGTCTTTTCCTCCATCGGCAGCGCGTCCATGTCGGCGCGCACGAGGATCGTCGGCCCCTCGCCATTCCTGAGCACGCCGACGACTCCAGTCCCGCCGACCTTCTCGGTCACGGTGAAGCCAGCCTTGCGCAGATGCTGCGCGAGGATGCCCGCAGTGCGAACCTCCTGCATCCCGAGCTCGGGGTGCTGGTGCAGATCCTTGTAGATCGCCTCGAGCGTCGGGTAGTTCTTGTCGAGCAGCGCCGCTAGCTGAGCTTGGGCCGCGTTCAGGTCGGGTGTGGCCTGCGCGCCGGTTGCCGCGAGGGAGAGTGCCAGCGAAGCCGCTGCCCAGAGCCCGTGCGTCGCCATGATACTCTCCCGCATTTGGCTTCGTCAGACGTGGATCGGCTTGCCCGTCACGGCCATCGCGGCTTCCTTGATCGCTTCACTGTGCGTCGGATGCGCGTGGCAGGTATAGGCGATGTCTTCCGACGTCGCGCCGAATTCCATCGCCTGCGCCGCCTGCGCGATCATCGTGCCCGCGACGCTCGCGATGCACCACACGCCGAGCACGCGATCGCTCTTGGCATCGGCGATGACCTTCACAAAGCCGTCGGGCTCGTGGTTCGTCTTGGCGCGGCTGTTCGCGAGCATCGGGAATTTGCCGACCTTGACCTCGCCTTTTTCCTTCGCCTGCTCTTCGGTCAGGCCGACGCCGGCGATTTCGGGCCAAGTGTAGACGACCGACGGGATGACGTCGTGATTCACGATACCCGTCAGCCCGGCGATATTCTCGGCGCAGGCGATGCCCTCGTCCTCAGCCTTGTGCGCGAGCATCGGGCCGGGGATGACGTCGCCGATCGCCCAGATGCCGGGAACCTGCGTGCTGAAATCATGGTCGGTTTCGATCTGGCCGCGCTGGTTGACCGCAAGGCCCGTCTTGTCGAGGGCGAGGCCGTCGGTGTTCGGACGCCGGCCGATCGACACAAGCACGACATCGGCTTCGAGCGTTTCGGCATCGCCGCCGGCTGCGGGTTCGAGCGTCAGGACCGCCTTCTTGCCTTTCACTTCAGCCTTCGTCACCTTGGTCTTGAGTTTGAACTCGATACCCTGCTTCTTGAAGATCTTGTTCGCTTCCTTGCGGACGTCGCCGTCCATGCCGGGCAGGATCTGGTCGAGGAACTCGACGCAGGTCACTTTCGCACCGAGGCGGCGCCACACGCTGCCGAGTTCGAGCCCGATCACGCCGCCGCCGATGACGACCATGTGGCCCGGAACCTTCGCGAGTTCGAGCGCGCCGGTCGAATCGACGATGATCTGCTTGTCATTATCGACCGCAACGCCGGGCAGCGGGGTCACCGACGAGCCGGTCGCGATGATGATATTCTTGGCGCGATAGGCCTTGCCCGCGACTTCGACACTGTCTTTCGACGTGAACTGGGCATAGCCCTTCAGCCAGTCGACCTTGTTCTTCTTGAACAGGAATTCGATGCCGCCGGTCAGGCCCTTCACGGCATCGATACGCTGGCCGTGCATCGTCGGCAGGTCGAGTTCGGGCTTCACCTTGATACCCATCTTCGCCATCGAGCCGCCCGCCGCCGCTTCGAAATATTCGGACGCATGCAGCATCGCCTTCGACGGGATACAGCCGACGTTGAGACAGGTGCCGCCAAGCGTCTCGCGCCCTTCGGCGCACGCGGTCTTCAGGCCCAGCTGCGCTGCGCGGATCGCCGCGACATAGCCGCCGGGGCCAGCACCGATAACAAGGACGTCGTAGTCATAATCAGCCATTTGTCGTTCCTTTACCCCTCGGGGGACGGGGAGAAATCTTTAGAGATCGATCAGGAGGCGGGTCGGATCCTCGATCGCTTCCTTGATCGTCTTGAGGAAGGTCACCGCTTCACGGCCGTCGATCAGGCGGTGATCATAGCTGAGCGCGAGATACATCATCGGGCGGACGACGACTTCGCCGTTCACGACCACGGCACGATCCTCGATGCGGTGGAGCCCGAGCACCGCCGACTGGGGCGGGTTGATGATCGGGGTCGACATCAGCGAGCCGAAGACCCCACCGTTCGAGATGGTGAAGGTACCGCCGGTCATGTCGTCCATCGTCAGCGTGCCTTCCTTCGCCCGCTTGCCGAAATCGCCGATCGTCTTTTCGATATCGGCGAACGACAGCGTCTCGGCATTGCGGATGACGGGGACGACGAGGCCGCTCGGGCCGCTAACCGCGACCGAGATGTCCATGTAATTATTATAGACGATCTCCTCGCCCTCGATCCGGCCGTTGACCGCCGGAATGTCCTTCAGGGCAAGGCACGCCGCCTTGGTGAAGAAGCCCATGAAGCCGAGGCGCACGCCATGCTTCTTTTCGAACAGGTCCTTGTATCGGCCCCGCGCCTCGATCACCGCCGACATATCGACGTCGTTGAAGGTCGTCAGCATAGCCGCCGTGTCCTGCGCCGACTTGAGCCGCTTGGCGATCGTCTGGCGCAGGCGCGTCATCTTGACGCGCTCTTCCTGACGGCCCGGCGCGCCGCTGGCTGCCGGTGCGGGCGCGGCGGCGGGCGCCGGAGCGGCGGCGGGCGCCGCGCTGGCGGCGGCCAGCACATCTTCCTTGGTCAGGCGGCCATCCTTGCCGGTGCCCTGGATCTTGGTCGGGTCAACGCCATGTTCGAGCACGAGGCGACGCACCGCGGGTGACATGGTCGTCACGGTATCGACGCCGTCGCTGGCCGGGGCAGCGGTCGCGGCAGGTGCCGGCGCCGCGGCTTCGGCTTTCGCAGCCGGCGCGGGAGCAGCAGCGGCAGGCGCCGGCGCGGCGGCCGCACCGCCCGCCTCGACCGTCGCGATCGTCGCGCCGACATTGACGGTGTCGCCCACAGCGGCGAGTTGCTGGCCCATCACGCCGGCGACCGGCGACGGCACTTCGACCGCGACCTTGTCGGTTTCGAGGCTCGCGATGGGTTCGTCGAGCGCAACCGCTTCGCCGGGCTTCTTCAGCCATTCGCCGATCGTCGCTTCGGTAACGCTTTCGCCCAGCGTGGGGACTTTGACTTCGGTGCTCATAGGTGCAGTTCCTTAGGGGATCAGGCTTTTTTCTTGGTACGGCGGATTTCGGCACGGACCGACAGACCCAGCGCGTCGGCGACGAGCGCCGACTGTTCGGTCTGGTGGCGGCTCATCAGGCCGGTGGCGGGCGAAGCTGCCGCGGCACGACCGGCGTAGCGCGGACGCATGCCCTTCTTGCCTGCTTCGATCAGCGATTCCTCGATCAACTCGTTGACGAAGAACCAGGCGCCGTTGTTGCGCGGCTCCTCCTGCGCCCAGACGACATCCTCGAGCTTCGGCATCCGCTTCAGTCGAATCGCGAGCGCCTCCCCTGGGAAGGGATAGAGCTGTTCGATGCGGATCACCGTCGTATCGGTGAGCCCAGCGGCGTCGCGCGCCTCCATCAGGTCGTAACCGACCTTGCCCGAACAGAGGACGACGCGCTTGATGTCCTGGTCGGCGGGTGGCGCGCGATCCGACATGATGCGACGGAAATGCGCGTCGCCGATGAAGTCGCTGCGTTGCGAGACCGCCAATTTGTGGCGGAGCAGCGACTTGGGCGTCATGATGATGAGCGGCTTGCGGAACGAGCGAAGCATCTGGCGGCGCAGGACGTGGAAATAGTTCGACGGAGTCGAAATATTGCACACCTGGATATTGTCGCCGGCGCACAGTTGCAGGAAGCGTTCGAGGCGCGCCGAGCTATGCTCCGGACCCTGTCCTTCATAGCCGTGCGGCAACAACATCACGAGGCCGTTGGCGCGCAACCACTTGGCCTCGCCCGCGGCGATGAACTGGTCGATCATGATCTGCGCGCCGTTGGCGAAATCGCCGAACTGCGCTTCCCAGAGCACCAGGCTCTTCGGATCGGCCATCGCATAGCCATATTCGAAGCCGAGCACGCCATATTCGGAGAGCGGGCTGTCGAGCACCTCGAACCGGCCATGTGGCACTGTCGTCAGCGGGATATATTTCGCCTCGGTTTTCTGATCGACCCAGACCGCGTGGCGCTGGCTGAAGGTACCGCGGCCCGAATCCTGGCCCGACAGGCGCACCTGATAGCCTTCGCTCAGCAAGGTGCCGAAGGCGAGACTTTCTGCGGTCGCCCAGTCGAACACTTCGCCGTCCTTTTTGTCGGCGAACATCGCGCCGCGCGCGTCGATCACGCGGCGGAGCGTCTTGTGGGCCTCGACGTCGGCGGGAATCGTCGTCAGCGTGCGGCCGATCGAATCGAACAGCTTTTCCGAAACGCCCGTCGCGATGTTGCGGCGCGCATTTTCGGGATCGGTCGGTGCATAAAGCCCCGACCAGCGGCCCGCGAACCAGTCGGCCTTGTTCGGCTTGTAAGTCTTCGCCGCTTCGAAATCGCCTTCCAGCCGCGCGGTGAATTCGGCGCGATGCGCGTCGGCCCAGCCCGCTTCGATCACGCCCTCGTCCTGCAGCTTCGCCGCGCAAAGCTGCGACACCGGCGGATGCTTGCGGATGCGTTCGTACATCAGCGGCTGGGTGAACGAGGGCTCGTCACCTTCATTGTGGCCGAAGCGGCGATAGCACCACATGTCGATCACGACGTCGCGCTTGAACTGCTGGCGGAAATCGATCGCGATCTTGCACGCAAAGGTCACGGCCTCGGGATCGTCGCCGTTGACATGCAGGATCGGCGCCTGGACGCCCTTGGCGACGTCCGATGGATACGGCGACGAGCGTGCGAACTGCGGGCTGGTCGTGAAGCCGATCTGGTTGTTCACGATGAAGTGGATGCAGCCGCCGGTATTGTAACCGCGGATGCCCGAGAAGCCTAGGCATTCCCAGACGATCCCCTGCCCAGCAAAGGCCGCGTCGCCGTGGATCAGCACCGGCAGTACCTGTTCATGCTTTTGCAGGTCGTCGCGAACGACCTGCTGCGCGCGAACCTTTCCGAGCACGACCGGGTCGACCGCTTCGAGGTGCGAGGGGTTGGGAACCAGCGACATATGCACCGAAATCCCGTCGAATTCGCGGTCGGTCGAGGTGCCGAGGTGATATTTGACGTCGCCCGAACCGCCGATGTCGTCGGGGTTCGCGCTGCCGCCGGCGAATTCGTGGAAAATCACCTGATAGGGCTTCGCCATGACGTTCGCGAGCATGTTGAGCCGCCCGCGATGCGCCATCCCGTAAACGATTTCCTTCACGCCATATTGGCCGCCATATTTGATGATCGATTCCATCGCGGGAATCATCGCCTCGCCGCCGTCCAGCCCGAAGCGTTTGGTGCCGACATATTTACGCGCGAGGAATTTCTCCCACTCCTCGGCCTCGATCACCTTTTTCAGGATCGCCTGCTTGCCTTCCTTGGTGAATTCGACGCTCTTGTCGGCGCCCTCCATCCGGTCCTGCAGGAAACGCCGCTCCTCGACGTCGGAAATGTGCATATATTCAAGGCCGACATGGCCGCAATAATTGGCCTGAAGTATGCTGACAATCTCGCGCACCGTCGCGCGTTCGAGGCCCAGCGTGCCACCCAGCCAGACCGGGCGGTCGAGATCGGCGCCGACGAAGCCGTGATATTCGGGCGTCAGGTCGGCGGGCAGCTCGCGCTGGATCAGGCCGAGCGGGTCGAGGTTGGCGGCAAGGTGACCGCGCACGCGATAGGTGCGGATCAGCATCATCGCGCGGATCGAATCATCGGCGGCGCGCTCGACCTCGGCGCTCGACAGCGCGGCGCCCCCCTTCGTAGCCGCAGCCTTCACCGCGACCTGCATCTGCTGCGGGTCGAGCGCGGCGGTCAGGTCGTCGCTGTCGATGACGGGCCAGTTCTTGGGCGCCCAGCTCGGGCCGGCCTGCGGCTCGTCGATATCGAAGCTTTGTCGTTCGAGGTTCATCTGCTTTTCCACGGGGAGGAAGGGGTAGGTATTTTCATATGGGGAGCGGAGGCCCGCCGGCAAAGGGCGCCGGCGGGCCGCCTGCTCAGACGCGTTCCTTGAGCACTTCGGCGAGCGTCGTGCCGAGTTCAGACGGGCTCGCCGACACCTTGATGCCTGCGGCTTCCATCGCCGCGATCTTGCTTTCGGCGTCGCCCTTGCCGCCCGACACGATCGCCCCGGCGTGGCCCATGCGGCGCCCCGGAGGCGCCGTTCGGCCCGCGATGAAGCCCGCCATCGGCTTCTTGCGGCCGCGCTTCGCTTCGTCGATCAGGAACTGCGCCGCCTGCTCCTCGGCGTCGCCGCCGATTTCGCCGATCATGATGATCGATTTGGTCGCCTCGTCGGCAAGGAAGAGTTCGAGCACGTCGATGAAGTTGGTGCCGTTGACGGGGTCGCCGCCGATGCCGACCGCGGTGGTCTGGCCAAGGCCGACGTTCGTGGTCTGGAACACCGCTTCATAGGTGAGCGTGCCCGAGCGCGAGACGACGCCGACGCTGCCCTTTTTGAAGATGTTGCCGGGCATGATGCCGATCTTGCATTCTTCGGGGGTCAGCACGCCGGGGCAGTTCGGGCCGATCAGGCGCGACTTCGAACCCGACAGCGCGCGCTTCACCTTGACCATGTCGAGCACCGGAATGCCCTCGGTGATGCAGACGATCAGCTCGATCTCGGCGTCGATCGCCTCGAGGATCGAGTCGGCGGCAAACGGCGGCGGCACATAGATGACCGACGCGGTCGCGCCGGTCGCATGCTTCGCTTCGTCGACGGTGTTGAACATCGGCAGGCCGATGTGCGTCGTGCCGCCCTTGCCCGGCGTCACGCCGCCGACCATCTGCGTGCCATAGGCTAGCGCCTGTTCGGTGTGGAAAGTGCCGGTGGCACCCGTCATCCCTTGCGTGATGACCTTGGTATTCTTGTCGATGAGAATGCTCATAAATTTCGTTCCGTTTCTCGTGCCCCTGCGAACGCAGGGGCCCATCTCCAAATCTCTCGGCCACCCGCCGCCCGATCTTTTGGGGCGCAGGTGATGGGCCCCTGCGTTCGCAGGGGCACGGATATCAGGCGAGGCTGGGATCCAGCGCCTTGCACGCGTCGAGCAGTTCCTTGACCGCATCCACCGACACCTGAAGGCCCGCCTTGTCGGCATCGTCGAGTTCGATCTCGACGATCTTCTCGACCCCGCCCGCACCGATCATCACCGGCACCCCGACATAGAGGCCGTCGAGGGCATACTGGCCGTCAACGTAAGCTGCACAGGGCAAGATGCGCTTCTGGTCACCCAGATAGGCTTCGGCCATCGCGATGCCCGAGGCTGCGGGCGCATAGAAGGCCGAGCCGGTGCCGAGCAGCGCGACGATCTCGCCGCCGCCGCCGCGCGTGCGCTTGACGATCGCCTCGATCTTGTCCTGCGACGACAGGCCCATCTTGACGAGGTCGGGAACGGGGATGCCGTTGACCGTCGAATAGCGAACGACGGGAACCATCGTGTCGCCATGGCCGCCGAGCACGAAGGTGTTCACATCCTTCACCGACACGGCGAATTCGTCGGCGATGAAGTGGCTGAAGCGTGCCGAATCGAGCACGCCGGCCATGCCGACGACCTTGTTGTGCGGCAGGCCCGAGAATTCGCGCAGCGCCCAAACCATCGCGTCGAGCGGGTTGGTGATGCAGATGACAAAGGCGTCGGGAGCGTTCGCCTTGATGCCCTCGCCGACGGCTTTCATGACTTTCAGGTTGATGCCGAGCAGGTCGTCGCGGCTCATCCCCGGCTTGCGGGCGACACCGGCGGTGACGATGATGACGTCGGCGCCGGCGATGTCGGCATAGTCGTTCGTGCCGGTGATCTTCGCGTCGAAGCCCGCGATCGGGCCGACCTGCGACAGGTCGAGCGCCTTGCCCTGCGGCACGCCTTCGACCACGTCGAACAGGACGACGTCGCCCAGTTCCTTCTGCGCGGCGAGCAGCGCCAGCGTCCCGCCGATATTCCCGGCTCCGATCAATGCGATCTTCTTGCGTCCCATGGCGCGCGGCACTCCCTTCCTGGCAAGCCCGGCAATTGGTTCACAGACCGGCGGGAGCACGGGCTAAAGCTCCGATCCGGTCCCAAGACTGGCGACGCCCCTACGCCGATTCCCTTAAGGAAACAACAGCGAAAAGGTCGAAAAACCGCCTTTTTTTGCAAATAGTTCGCAATAACGATAAGAGATCCGAAATATGGTTTCGAGGTCAGGCTGGCGCGTGATATTGTCGCGACGCAACGGGTTCGCGGCAGAATGGAACAAAAATGCGCTGTCCGAATAAGGTATCGCCACGAGGGCGATTAACCCTCCCTTATTCCCGCTTTGTTACGCGCCTGTCGTGACACGCGCGATCATCAGCTTCGACACCGAATTGTCGGCCGGCCTCTATCAACGGGGTCGTGACGCGCGCGCCAATTTCGAAAGCTCGATCCTCGGCCGCTGCCGCGACGGCGATTTCGGCATCCATTTCCAGATGGACATGCTGGAAGGATATGGGCTCAAGGGCGTGTTCTTCGTCGATCCGATGCCCGCGCTCGTCCACGGCCCGTCGATCGTCCGCGACATCGTCGCCCCGATCGTCGCGCGCGGTCACGAAGTGCAATTGCACCTCCACACCGAATGGCTCGCCTTCGCGCGATTCAGCCCGGTCGGGCGGCTGACGGGGCGAAACATCGGCGACTTCCCGTTCGCGGCGCAGAAAAAGCTGATCGGGCTGGCGGCCGACATGCTGGTGCGCGCCGGCGCGCCCGACCCGGTCGCTTTTCGCGCCGGCAATTTCGGCGCCAACGACGATACGCTGCGCGCGCTGGACGCGCTCGGCTTCCTTTTCGACAGCAGCTTCAACGGGGCCCATGTCGGCCAGGGCTGTGATATCGCGCTCGACCGCCACAACATCGGGATGCGCCTGCATCACGGTGTCTGCGAGGTGCCGGTCAGCGGCCTGATGGATGGCATCGACAGTTTTCGCCCGGCGCAGCTGTGCGCGATGTCCGAAGAAGAAATGCGCGACGCGCTCGATCATGCGGCCACGAGCGGCGCGATCCAGTTCTCGGCCTTCAGCCACAGCTTCGAGTTGCTCAGCCGCGATCGCGCGGTCCCCAACCGGCTGGCGATCACGCGCATGGAGGCGCTGTGCCGGGCGGTCGCCGCCGACCGCCGTGTGACCAACGGCGGCTTCGCCAACCTGCCCCAGCCGCCGGCGCGGCCGGGGCCGATCAGGGTGCCCGAACCGCGACCGTTCCGGACGCTCCGCCGCACCGCCGAGCAGGCGGCGGGGCATTTCGCGCACGAAATGCGCTATGTTCGCAGCCTCGCCTATGTCGCCGCCAACACGTCACGCTGGGGGAAGATCGCCGGCGGCATCCTGTTGGCCATGGCCTAACGCGAGATAGTCGTCCGACTGCATTTCGGCGAGGCGGCTCGCGGTTCGCTCGAATTCGAACGCCCCGTCGCCCGCGACATAGAGCTGGTCGGGCATCGCCGCGGCGCTGGCGAGCAGTTTCACCCTATATTCGTAAAGCGCGTCGATCAGCGTCACGAAGCGCGCCGCCTCGTTGCGGTTTTCCGGCCCCATGCGCGGGATCCCCACGATGATCACGGCGTGGAAATGCCGCGCCACGGCGAGATAGTCGGCGGCGCCCCGCGCCTCGCCGCACAATCGCTTGAACGAAGAGACCGCGACGCCTTTCAGCGCCTTGGGCACATGCAATATCCGCCCGCCGCCGACGTCAAGATCGAGGCTCGGAACATGCGCCCGGTCCTCGGGCGGATAGTCGGTGAGGCGGAAGAAGGCGGCCGACAGCGCGGCACTCGCGGCTTCATCGGCGGGAACGAACCAGCGCGCGCCGTCGCCCAGCCGGTCGCGGCGGTAATCGGTCGGCCCGTTCAGCCCCATCACGTCGAGCCGCTCCTCGACGAGCGCGATGAAGGGCAGGAAATGCTCGCGGTTGAGCCCGTCCTTGTAAAGATCCTGGGGCGGACGGTTCGACGTCGCCACCATGGTCACGCCATGTTCGATCAACGCGGTGAACAGGCGCGAAAGGATCATCGCGTCCGCGCTGTTGTTCACGACCATCTCGTCGAAGGCGAGGCAGCGCGTATTTTCGGCGAGCGCCTCGGCAACGAGCGGGATCGGGTCGCCGCTCTCGCTCTTTCTGACCTCGCGCATCCGCGCATGGACGTCGAGCATGAAGGCGTGGAAATGGACGCGTCGCTTCCGCTGGATGGCGAGCTGGTCGTAGAACAGGTCCATCAGCATCGACTTGCCGCGCCCGACCGCGCCCCACAGATAGACGCCGGTCAGCGCCTCTGGCTTGCGCCCTGCAAGCCGCCACAGCAGGCTGCCGCGGCGCGGCGCGGCCTCGAGTTCGGCCTGCAGCCGGTTCAGCCGCTCGGCGGCGGCACGTTGCTCGGGATCGGGACGAAGCTCGCCCGCCGCGACGAGCGCGTCATAGGCCGCAAGGACGGTGGTCACTTCGAGTTCGCCTTGCGGATCGTTCCAGCGAAGCTCAGCACGATATGGCTGTCGCCGTCACCCTGTACGACCAGCCCGCGCAGGAAGATCAGCCGGCCGGTCTCGCGCACCAGTTCGACCACGGCATCGAGCGGTTCCCCCACCCGCCCCGCGCCGACGAATTGCGTCGACAGATCGAGCGTCACCGAATGCCCCGCATTGAGCGAACCGAACTGGTGCGACGCGGCGAACAGCGCAATATCGACGAGCGCGAGCGTCACCGCGCCATGGACATTATCTCCCAGGTTGCTGTGCTTGCGTTCGGGAAGCATCCGCACCCTTGCGCGCGGGCGGCCATCCTCGGTCGGCGCTTCGACGCGCACCGTCAGCGGTTCGATGAAGCTGTTGAACCGCGTCGGATCCTTGAGATCCCAGCTGATCCAGCCGCCGTCCAGTTCCTCGGCGCTGAAATATTCGCGGCGCTTCGGCTCCTCTATCCCGTCGTTCATACCCTGCAATATCCGTCCAGTTTTCCCGAGCGAACAAGTTCGCCATAATAGTCGGCCATCGCCTTCGCGCGCACGGTGTCGCTGCCGATCCATTTTTTGGCGCCCGCGAGCCAGCCAGCCGAACAGGTCACAAGCGCGCCGGCCCCCTCGGCGCAAGCGATAAATTCGTCGAACGCCGCGTGCCACTGGTTAAAATCGGCCATCGGCATGATCGGCCCGTGACCCGGAACAATTTGCTCGGCGCCCGATGCCGCGACCTCGTCCAGTGCCTTCAACCAGCCCTCCGGGCAGGCGGTATCGAGAAAGGGGGCGGGAACCGTCACCAGATCGCCGACGATCGCACGCTTCTGTGCCGCATCGTAGATCCAGAGGTCGCGCTCTGTGACGGCATGGCGCGCGACGCGCAGCGACAGCGGCCGGCCCGCGATCGACATGTCGCGCGATTCGTCGACGACGATGTCAGGCCGCAGTTCCGCTCCGCGCGCGATGGTCGCGAGATCGCTCTCGACTTCCGCAATCGCGCTTGCCGGAATAGCTCCCTCGGCCAGCGCCTTGCGCGACGATTCGGCGCTCTTCGCTAGGAAGCCGGTCAGCGCCCCATCGATCGCCGATGTGCCATAGACCTTGATATCCGGAAACGCGGCCTTCAGCGCCGGATTGCCGCTGACATGATCGAGATGCCAGTGCGTGTTGACGATCGCGACGGGCGTCATGCCGATCCCGCTTAGCCCCTGCTTGATCGCCATGAGATGCGCGTCGTGGCGCCCGCTGTCGATCACGAAAGCGCCCTCGGGCCCATAGAGGATCAGGCTGTTGCCGTCGGGCGAGCGGCCGGGATCGAAGCCACCGCCGATCAGGAAAGTCGCCCCGCCGATGCCATGCGCATAGGTGCGCGGCATCGCCGCATATTCGACCTCGGGATTGGCAGCACAACCGGCGCATGCCAGCGCGAGCAGCGCCGGCAGCCACCTCCACATCAGACGTGCCGCTCGGCTTCCAGCTTCTTGATTTCGGCGATCGCGCGCGCGGGGCTGAGGCCCTTCGGGCACGCATTGGCGCAGTTCATGATCGTGTGGCAGCGATAGAGGCGGAAGGGGTCTTCGAGCTCGTCGAGCCGCTCGCCCGTCATCTCGTCGCGGCTGTCTGCGAGCCAGCGATAGGCCTGAAGCAGGATCGCGGGGCCAAGGAACTTGTCACTGTTCCACCAATAGCTCGGGCAGCTGGTCGAGCAGCAGGCGCACAAGATGCACTCGTAGAGTCCGTCGAGCTTTTCGCGTTCCTGGGGCGATTGCAGCCGTTCCTTGCCGCTCGGCGTCGTCGTCTTGGTCTTGAGCCAAGGTTCGATCGACGCATATTGCGCATAAAAATGGGTGAAGTCGGGGACGAGGTCCTTGATCACGTCCATCGCGGGCAGCGGCGTGATCGTGATGTCGCCCTTCAGATCCTCGATCGCGGTGGTGCAGGCGAGGCCGTTCTTGCCGTTCATGTTCATCGAACAGCTGCCGCAAATGCCTTCCCGGCACGAACGGCGGAAAGTCAGCGTCGAATCCTGCTCGCTCTTCATCTTGATGAGCGCGTCGAGCACCATCGGGCCGCATTTTTCGGTGTCGATCTCGAACGTGTCGAAATGCGGGTTCTGACCCTTGTCGGGGTCGTAGCGATAGACCTTGAATTTCTTGACGGCGGTCGCACCCTCGGCCTTGTGGACCTTGCCCGTCTTTTGCGGGCGGCTGTTCTTGGGCAGGACAAATTGGGCCATATCGCGGTCTTCCCTATGCAATTGCGCGCTGCCTAGACCCGAATGGCGGCCTCGACAAGGGGGTGAACGCGCGAAAGCCGCTGGCGGCGCGCCGGACGAGCCGCTAGGTGCGGCAACGATGAGCGAAGACGTCGTCCAACCCGCCGTTACCAGCCGCAGCGTCGCGCGCGGGCTCGGCACGACCGTGCTGGCGCGACTGGGCGCGGTGGTCGAAATCGTCGCACAGCCGCTCTATGTCCTGATGTTCGGTTTAGCGGGCTACGGCCTCTATGCGGTGCTGTGGGCGGCGGTGAACCTGCTCGAAAATATCTTCGATCTCGGCATGACGAGCGCGATGCAGCGCACCGTCCCGCAATCGGCAAGCGGCGCCGACGCCGCCGCGGCGCTGCGCACGGCGATGGTCTTCGGCGTCGGACCGTGCATTCTCGTCGCGGCGCTGGTCTCCGTCTTCGCCGCCGACCTCGGGCCGCTGCTCAACGTCGCGGCGAAGGACCGCGACCTTGTCACACCCGCGATCCGCATCTTCATATGGGCGCTGCCGCTGTGGGCCTTTGTCGAGATTGCCACCTCGGCGCTGCGCGCGCGCATGGTTTTCGGCGCCGAAATCCGCCTGCGCATCGTCTGGGAACAGGTGATGCGTCTGGTCTTTGCCGGATTGTTCTTCGCGGGCGGTCTAGGCCTCAAGGGGCTGTTCATCGCGCACCTCTGCTCGCTTGCGATCACCGCCGCGCTCAGCATCCGCCTGCTCGCGCGCCACTACAGCTTCGTCGACCTGTGGCGTGGTCCGTGGGCGGGCGAAACGGCGCGCAACACCTTCTGGGCCGGGCTCTCAATCCTGCCGTCCAACATCATCACGCGGCTGTTCGGCGACGCGCCGGCGTTGATCCTCAACATGCTGCTCCCCGGCGCGGCCGGCGCCGCGGCGGCGGGCCTGTTCACGATCGCGCGCAAGCTGTCGAGCGTCGTCCAACTCGTCCGCATCGCCTTCTCCTATGTCATGGCGCCACTCGCGGCGAGCGCCGAACGCGAGGATCGGCGCCAAGTCGCTGTCATCTATGCCTATGCGACGCGGCTGATCCTGGCCATCGCGCTGCCCCTCGCCGCGGTGCTCGCGGCGGGCAGCGCGTCGCTGCTCGGCCTGTTCGGCCATGGGGCACAGGCGGCGCAAGCGGCGCTGGTCATCCTGCTATTCGCGCGCGCCGCCGAAGCGGTGCTCGGCATTTCGGCGCCGGTGTTGCAAGTCGTCGCCGCCTTTCGTCACCAGCTTACCGCCAGCGTCTTTGGCGTCGGTGTCGCGATCGGTTCCGGCTGGTTGATCGTGGGTCATCTCGATCCGTTGACGGGCGTGACGCTGGCTACGGCCCTCGGCCTTGTGGTGATGGGCGCTATCCCCACGATACAGCTCGCGATTACCGAGAAACTGCACCCTTTCGACGCGCAATTTCCGGCGGTGGCGCTGCGCGGCGTGGCAATCACCCTCGTCGCAGGCACCGCGGCCATGGCCGCCGACCTTTTGCCCGACGCGCTTTCGCTGCCGCTGCTCGGGCTGATCGCCGCCGCGTCGATATGGCTCGCGCTGCGCTTTGCCTTGCCGCTCGCGGATCGCATGTCGTTGGGCAAGACCGGTCGCAAGCTCCGGCTGTTTGACCAAGAAGACGCATGACCGAAACGCCTTCCCCTATCCGTGTCGCGATTTACGATCTCGACCGCACCGTGCTGCGCACGCCGACCTTCACCCTGTTCCTGCTGTGGTCGGCGTGGCGCGGGGCGCCGTGGCGATTACTGCTGTTACCGGCGCTCGCCGCGCTGATGATCGGCCATGCGCTGCGTCTTTACGGGCGCGACCGGTTCAAGCCCGCGGCGATTCGCTTGATGCTGGGTGCCAGCCTCTCGCCGTCCCGCGCCGAGGCACTGGCCGCAGCCTTCGCCGCGTGGCGCGTTCCCCGCGACGTCCCGCCGGGCGCCGCCGCCTGCATCGCGCGCGATCGGGCCGAGGGATACCGGTTGCTGATGGCGACGGCAGCTCCCGAATTCTATGCCGACGCGATCGCCGATGCACTGGGCTTCGACGCCATCGTTGCCTCGCGCCACCATCGCGACGCCGCCGGAAACTGGCTGCCTTTGCTCGACGGGCCCAATTGTTATGGCGCGGAAAAGGCACGTCGGGTTGGCGAATGGCTCGCTGCCAATGGCGCTGATGCGAGTGCGCATATCCGAGCCTATTCGGACCATGTCAGCGACGCACCGACCTTTGCATTGGCCAGCGAGGCCTGGCTTGTCGGACGCGGTGAAAGAATCATCCGGTTGGCCGCGAAGCACGGCTGGCGGGCGACCGATTTCGAACGAGCCGAGGCGGCGGGGGCCGTCTGATGCGCATCCTGTTCCTCTTCATCGGCGAGCCGCATCATGTGTTCCACGCGCTGCCCCTCGCCGCCGAAATGGCCGCGCGGGGACAATCCGTTGACGTCGCCGTCGCGAGCACCGACCATCTGAGAGTGGTCGAACAGGTCGCACTCGCTTACCCCGGCTTTGCGCCGCATATCACCGTGCTCGGCCAGACGGGTCTTGCCCGCTGGCTGCGCGACATGGGGCTGTTCCGCAATCCGCGACTGCCGATCCTGTTCGGCGCGCTGCGTTTCCTGCGCGGGTTCGACGCGATCGTCGCCCCCGAACGGACGACGACAACGATCCGGCATTTCCTGTCCGGCAAGACACGGCTGATCTTCACCCCGCACGGGGCCGGCGACCGTGCCATTACCTTCGACGCACGCGACCGGCATTTCGATTTCGCATTGGTCGCGGGCGAAAAGAGCGAACAGCGGATGCTCGAGGCCGCCACCATTCGCCCCGGCCACTATGCGGTGACCGGATATGTGAAACTCGACCTGATGCTGCGGCTGCAACAGTCGCGCGAACCGCTGTTCGCCAATGACCGGCCGACGGTACTTTACGCGCCGCATTTCAAGCGCGAACTGTCATCCTGGGACCGGTTCGGGCCCAACATCATCGCCTGGTTCACCGCGCAGGAACGGTATAATCTGGTCGTGGCGCCCCATGTTCGCCTGTTTGCGGAGGCGAGCGATGCCGATCGCGGCGAGATCGAACGGTTGGCCGTGCCGGGCAAGATTATGATCGACCTCGCATCTGACCGCCTGTTCGACATGAGCTATACGAGCGGCGCCGACATATATCTCGGCGACGTGAGCAGCCAGGTTTACGAATTCCTCGCGACGCCGCGCCCGTGCATCTTCCTCAATGCCCACGGGGTCGATTGGGCTGGCGATCCCGATTATCTGTTCTGGACGCTCGGCGACGTCATCGACGATCTCGATCGATTGCCCGACGCGCTCGCATCGGCGTCCGATCATCATGCGCGATACGCCGACGCCCAGCGCGAGCGGCTGGCGGAGTCGATCGGGGGAGATCCGGCGGGCGCGGCCGAGCGCGGGGCCGAAGCGATCCTCCGCTTTCTTGCATTGGACGCCGGGCAGGATAAGAGCGGCGGATGACCAACGCCCAGTCCCTGCCCGCCCTGACGCCGATCGGCGACAATCCAACGCTGCTTTGGGGCATGACCAATGCCGAGCGGCTACGGCGGCTGGCGCGGGCTGAAGGTCTGCCGGAAAGCACGCCTCCTTCGGGCGCACAGCTCTTTGTCAATCTCGACTTTGTTTTCGACCCCGTATGGCTGCGGCATATTGTGACGCTGCCCGGCACCGTCGTGATGGACGGCGGCGATCTGGTCATGGCGCACCTGACGGGCGGCATCACGCCCGACGATATCATCCAGCATCGCGGCCAGCTCACGATCATCGACTACCGCGACAATCCGCAAATCTATAATCGCCAGTTGCGCAAGCTCGACTGCCCCTTCATCCAGCGGCTGACGCCCGAGACGCGGCGCGAGATCGAGCGAAAGAGCTATTTCGGCGCCTATAAGGGCGTGACCGACGCATTGACGAAATATCTTTGGCCCGAACTGGCGCTGTGGCTGACGCGCGGCGCCGCGAGCATCGGCATGACGCCCAACATGGTGACCGCGATCGGCGCGGCGCTCTGCGTCTATGCGACCTATCTCTTCGCCTACGGCCAATATTGGGAGGGGATGCTCGCGGGTTTCATCTTCATGGTGCTCGACACCGTCGACGGAAAACTCGCGCGCTGCACGATCACCTCGTCGAAATGGGGCAATGTCGCCGACCATGGCGTCGACCTGGTCCACCCGCCCTTCTGGTGGTATTTCTGGGGCGTCGGGCTGGGCACCTGGGGCCTCGCGCTCTCGAACCAGACCTTCCTGCTGGTCATGGTCGCTGTCGTCGCGGGCTATATCCTCCAGCGCGTGATCGAGGGCTTGTTCATCAAGGACTTCGGCATGGATATCCATGTCTGGCAAAAGTTCGACAGCCAGTTTCGCCTGATCACCGCGCGGCGAAACCCGAATATCGCGATCCTCTTCTTTGCGACCCTCGCCGGACGCCCTGATCTCGGGCTGATCGCGCTCGCCTGGTGGACGGTCATCTCGCTGGTCGTCCATGCGGTGCGGCTGGTGCAGGCCTATGCGGTGAAGCGGTCGGGCCGCCCGATCATCAGCTGGATGGAAGAAGCATGAACGAAACGATCGCGAAATTCGGCCATCCGGCGACGCTGATCGCCGAATATGATCATTGGGTGGTGCTGCTGCGCCCCGCGCAGCCGACGCTCGGCGCGCTCGTGCTCGCGGCAAAGTCGGATGCAACGGCGTTCGGCGACCTACCCGCCGAAGCGCATGCCGAACTCAAGATCGCGACCGTCGCGATCGAGGCCGCGCTGACACAGGCCGTCGGCTTTGCGAAGATCAACTATCTGATGCTGATGATGGTCGACCCGCACGTCCATTTCCACGTCCTGCCCCGCTATGAGGGCGAACGCTCGGGTGCAGGCCTGACGGTGCCCGACACGGGCTGGCCGGGACAGCCCGATCTGGGCCAGGCGGTAAAGCTCGACGACGCGCAGGTCGCTAAGCTCGCCGGCTGGCTCAAACCCTATTTTGCGTAGCGGCCCTCGGCGGCCCATTTCGCGGTAAGCGCGTCGGCGGCTTCGACATCCTGCGGGAAGTCGACTTCCTGCCATTCGAGCCCTTCGATCGAAACGGTGCCGACGCGGTTGCCCTTGGCGATGATGTCGATGGCGCGCAGGTACCAGCGCTCCACCCCGTCGGGGGTACGCATCATCTGGTCGACCTGGTTGCGAAAGATCGACGGGCCATCGCCGACGAAGGCGAGCATGCCGATCGATTCGGCGTTGGTGTCGGGGGGCAGCAGCCGCTTGCCGATATGATGCAGGCGGCCCTCGGTGTCGCGGTTTACCTTCATGTCGTCATCGTCATAGTCGGCCTTGACGTCGACGGTCACGTTGATCGGCTCGTTCGCGCCTTCGATCAGTTTCGCGACGATCTCGTCCGAAACGATCGTGTCGCCATTGAGGATGATGAAATCGCGGTCCATCTCCTCGCGCGCAATCCAGCAGGTGCCCAGATTGTCGGCGACCTGAAAGAAGGGATTGAACAGGGTGCGGATGCGCGCGCCGGTATCGCGATAGAGCTGGAGCGCATGATCCTCGACGCGCTCGGTGCGAAAGCCCGTGACGACGACGATATCCTTGATCCCGTTCGCGACGAGCGCCGCGACCTGCCAGCTGATCAGGCTGCGGCCGTTGAACTCGATCAGGCATTTGGGAATGTCGCGGGTCAGCGGCAGCAGGCGCGAGCCCTGCCCGGCCGACAGGATGATGGCTTTGTCGATGGTCATAGCGGCTGCCCTATAGACGGTTGCCGCCGCGCGGCAAATATCGCTTCGATCAGTTCGATGTCGATGGGCTTGTCGGCATCGATACACGCCTCGGGCTCGGACATCGGCACGACCCTGGCGCGAAGCCCGAACCGCAGTCCGGCGCGCGCGACGCCCTGCTGGATCGTGAAGAGGCGGAGCAGCGCACCGATGAGCAACCACGGACCGAAGGCGGCAATGATCTTCAGTCCCTTCTTGCGGTCGCGTTCGATGCGCCCCCAAAAATCGAGCAAAGGCAGCACGCTGCGTCCGCGCAGACGGAACATGTTCGCGCCCGACCACCAGCCGCCACGGAATTTCAGCCAGGTGCGTTTGGACCGGGGATAGCGTGAAAGCAGGACATCGCGCTCGACCATTGCCACCGCGACATCGCTATCCTCGGCGGCGCCCAGGAACTCGGCGATCATCGTCGGCGTGAGCAGCACATTATCCGCCGTCGTCACGAGCAACGGGTCGTCGCCCGGCGGCAGCGCAGCGGCGAGCGAGCTGCTGATCCCCTGCTCCGAATCTGCGAAATGCAGGTCGGAGAGGCCCGTGAGCCCCGGCTCGGCGGCGAGCTCGGCGCTGTTCTGAGCAAGGATCGTGATCGAGCCGACGAGCGGCGAGGCGCGCAGCGCCTTCACGACATGGACGAGCATCGGCTGTCCCGCGATCGGCAGCAATGCCTTGGTCGATACGCCGCTGCCCGTCAGTAACGGATCGGGGCCGGGTCGGCTTCCCGAAAGCACAATCGCGGCGATGCCGGCGGTCATGGCATGACCTCCGCGGGCGCAACACGGCGGCCGGTCACCCCGCGCAGAAAGTCGGTAGCCTCGTCTAGCACCGGCCCCTTGCCGCGAAACGGCGCGGCGAGCGCCATCACGATGCCGGTATGCCCCATGCCGGGATAGATGCGTAAAGTCGCCGAGCCACCCGCCTTCTCGATCGCCGCGGCAAGATTCTGACTGTTGCGCGGCCGCACCACCTCATCCTCGTCGCCGGTCGCGAGCCACAAGGGCGGCGCGTCGCCGCGCGCGAACTGGATCGGCTGGGTCCGCTCGATCGGTCGTACCTTGCCCATCGCCTTTTCGGCGCGGCCACCCTTCTCAAGCGGCAGGAAGTCATAGGGACCGGCAAGACCTGCGACCCCGCGGATGACCGACGGATCGCTCTTCGCCGCCCGCAGCCATTGCGGATCGAGCGCGAGCATCGCCGCATTATAGGCGCCTGCCGAATGCCCCATCAACGCAATCCGGTCGGGATCACCGCCGAGCTTGGCGATATGCTCGTGTGTCCATGCGACCGCGGCCGCACTGTCCTCGATGAAGTCGGGCCAATGCGCCTTGGGCGCCAGCCGATAATCGGGAATCACGACGACGAAGCCCTGCCGCGCCAGCGCGCGCCCGGCAAAGCCGTAACTGCCCCGCTCGCCGCCGTCCCAGCCACCGCCATAGAAGAATACGATGACCGGCAGCCGGTCACCCTCTTCGAGGTTATCGGGTGCCCAGATGTCGAACGACTGGCGCGGCCCGCGGCCATAGGGTTGGTCGGCGAGCAGCAGCCGCGCACCGTCTCCCTGCCCGAGCAATCGGTCGGCCATGTTGAGCGATTTCGCGCCACCGGAAACGACCAGTTTGGCGCCGCCGCCGAACAGCAGCACGAGGAGCAGCAACACGAATAGGATTTTGATCAACCGTCGTCCCTTGGCTTCGCGCCCCGTCATGAGTTCCGCGCCCTACAGCGCGCCTGCGTCCGTAACAAGCGTGCAACATCGGTTACCTTTCCCTATGTCATGCGTATCGAGCCCATGACCTATCGCCCCACCCGCCCCGCGCTGATCTGCAACAACCAGAGCGGAAGCTACGACGAAGCGCGTGTCGAGCAGATCGCGGCGCTTTGTCGCGACGCCGGATCGCCGCTCGCCGCCAACTTCTGCCTGCCCGACGACGCGCTTCCGACGCGCGCCCGGCTCGAATCCAAAGGCATCGATACCGTGATCATCTGGACCGGTGACGGCACGATCAATGCTGCCGTTGCCGCGCTCGCCGGCTGGGACGGCGCGCTGCTCGTGCTCCCGGGCGGCACGCTCAACCTGCTGTCGAAGCGGCTCCACGACGACCGGCCGCTCGAGGACATTCTGGCGGACGCGCTTGCGGGGCGTGGCAGGCGCGAATGTCCGCCAACGGTCCACTGTCCTGCGGGCCGCGCGATGGTGAACATGATCGCGGGGCCAACGACGATCTGGGCCGAAGTGCGCGAGCAGATGCGCCAGCGCGACATCGCGGGCGCCGCCGCGCTCGTTCCCGAAGCCTTCGAACAGAGCATGGGGGGAGAAGCCGTGCATCTCGCAGGCGACGACCGCGCCTTTCAGGCGATCAGCATGACGCCTTCGGCCGAGGGCATTGTGATCGACGGCTTGCTCGCCGACAGCCCGACGCTCCTGCTCCGCCATGCGATCGCGTGGATCGGCGGCGATTTTCGCGACGGTCCGAGCGAAGAGCTTGCCACCCGGCCCAGCGCGACGGTGGTGTCAGCCGAATCGCTCGGCCTGTTGATGGACGGCGAATCGGCAGAGGGAGGCGCACGGGTCACTTTCACCATCGACCCCGCGCCGGTCGCCTTCATCGTAACGCGTCCCCCGGCATGACGCGGCTCTTCCATATCAGCGACCTGCATTTCGGGCTCGAGGATCGGGCGGCGCTCGCCTGGTTCACCGATTGCGTGCGGCGCGAGGGGCCCGATGCGGTGCTGATCACCGGCGACCTCACGATGCGCGCGCGCAGCCGCGAATTCGCGGCGGCATGCGACTGGATCGGCGCGCTCGACGCGCCCGTGACGGTCGAGGTCGGCAATCACGACCTTCCCTACTTCAACCCCGTCGAACGCTTTTTCTTTCCCTATCGCCGCATTCGGGGGATCGAGCGGCTTGTCGAACGCGAAATCGACCTGCCCGGAGTCGCCGTGGTGCCACTGAAAACGACCGCGCGCGCGCAATGGCGGCTCGACTGGTCGAAAGGGTGGGTTACCGCCGCGGCACTGGAAAAAACGCTGGCGGCGATCGATGCCCTGCCGCACGGAACGGCCATTTTGGTGACCGCGCACCATCCGCTGGTCGAGGCCGGAACGAAAGGACGCGCCCTGACCCGTGGCGGCGAGCGCGCACTGGCGGCCTTGGCGAAGCGCGGCGTGGCGGCAGTGCTTTCGGGACACGTCCACGACGCCTTCGATCTTGTTAAGGAGACAGCGGCCGGCTCGATCCGCATGATCGGTGCGGGGACACTGTCGCAGCGCATCCGTTCGACCCCGCCGAGTTTCAACGATCTGACCGTCGATGGCGCGGCGATCGACGTAAGCGTACGCAATCTCGAGCATGTCCCGACACCGGACATGCAGATCGCGGACGTGCCGCCCGATGCCTTGCCGCCTCGCGAACCGGGCGAGCCGGTCGCGCCGGTCGGGGCTGTGCCACCCGTCGATCCGCCAGTCCATTGACGACGCGCCCCATCCCGTTAGGTTGCAACAAAAAACGGGATGAGGATGATGCTGACAAAAGGCGACGATTATCCGTTGCACCAGACAAGCGAACCGGTTGCGTTCGCCGGAACGGATCGCAACTTTTACGACCGCTATTTCTTCAATGGCTACAGTCCCGACGGATCGATCTTTTTCGCGGCCGCGATGGGCTTTTACCCGCAGCTCGGAATCGTCGACGCAAGCTTTTGCGTCCTTGCAGGCGGAGTGCAGTATAATCTGCGCGCCAGCCGCCGGTCGGGCGGCGAGCGGCTCGATCTCTCGGTGGGGCCGATCACGCTCTCCATCGACATGCCGCTCGAAGCCGTCACGCTGCGTATCGCGCCCAACGACGGGCCGCTTGCGGGCGAACTGCGCTTCGATGGTCGTCATTTTCCCATCGAAGAGCCGCGTTTTATCCGCCGCAACGGCACACGCCTGTTCATGGACTATACGCGCATGACGCAGAACGGGCGTTGGTCCGGCTGGCTGTCGGTGGACGGACAGCGTATCGATGCAGGGCGCGACTGGGCCGGAACGCGCGATCGCAGCTGGGGTATCCGCCCCGTCGGCGCGAGCGAACCGCAGCCACCGCCCGAGGGCAATTTCAGCCAATTCTTCTGGCTCTGGACGCCCTGCAATTTCGAAAGCGATTCGCTTTTTTTCCACAGCAACGACGACGGCGCCGGCGATCCGTGGAACCGTCGCGCCGTGATCATGGGGGATGGCGGAACCGAGCAGCATTTCGACGACGCGACCTTTGACGTCGAATGGCAGCCCGCTTCGCGGCGGATCGCCAAAATGGCCGTGAAACTCGCCGGCGATCGATCGCTTTCCTTGACCCCCGCGGGTCCGGTCTTTGCAATGAGCGGTCTCGGTTACACGCATCCGACCTGGGGGCATGGCCTCGACCATGGCGCCGAGCCGGCGGTCGCGCACGACAGCCTGGCCGATGCCGATCGCGCCTGGGGCAATCCGCTCGCAATGCATATCCAGGCGCTGGTCAGCGCCGAGCTGGCCGACGGCGGCAGCGTCCGTCGCGGCATTGGCGTGCTCGAACAATTGTTCGTCGGCCCCCACGAACCGACGGGGCTCGCCGGCATCATGGATCCCGCCCCTTGAGCTTTCCGACCTCGCCCGACGCGATGACGGTGGCATGGCTCGGCGGCGTTCTCGGGCAGCCGGGCAGGCTCAAGGCCTTCTCCGCCGCAAAGGTCGGCACCGGCCAGATGTGCGACAGCTACCGCCTTGCGCTCGAATGGGAGGGTGGAGTAGCGGCGCCCGCAAGCGTCATCGCCAAATGCCCGAGCCATGACGAAGCCAGCCGCAACATCGCCAAGCTGACCGGCACCTACGTCAAGGAAGTCAGCTGGTACCGCGAACTCGCGGCGGGAAGCGGCGTGGCCGCCCCGCATTGTTACCATGCCGAAATCGCCGGCGACGAAGTCGACTTCATCCTCATCCTCGCCGATCTTTCGCCCGCGCGGCAAGGCGACCAGCTGGCGGGGCTGGGCCTTGCGGGTCTCCTTCCCTGCATCGAAGCCGCCGCCGGCTTGCATGCCTTGCTGTGGAACGATCCGCGGCTCGATACCCTGATTTGGCTGACGCGCGACAATGGCGATCTGGTTCGCGCGCTGTTTCCGCAGCTTTACACGGGGTTCCGGGAGCGATACGCGGACCGCCTCGAACCCGCGATACTCGACCTCGGCGCCCGTATCGTCGAACGGCTCGACGCCTATCTTTCCCGGCAAGTCGCGGCGCGAACGATCGTCCACGGCGACCTCAGGATCGACAACATCCTCTTTGCGCCCGGCGGCGATCGCTGCTGGCTTGTCGACTGGCAGACGCTGGGACGCGGTAGCGGTGCGACAGATCTCGCCTATCTGGTCGGAACCAGCATCGCCGATCCGTTCGAACGCGCCGCCGCCGACCGGCCGGCTTTCGATCATTGGGTCGCCGAGCTCCGCGCCCGCAACCTCGAACCCGACGTCGCCGCGCTGTGGGACGACTATCGCGTGGGCGCGCTCAGCGGTTATTTCATGGCGGTCTTCGCTTCGATGAGCGTCGAACGCACGGTACGCGGCGACGAGATGTTTGCGTTGATGGCCGAGCGCCCCGCGCGGCAGGCGCTGGCCTTGGGAAGTCTCGACCTGCTCTGACGAAAAAGGGCGGCCCGTTGCCGGACCGCCCTTCTCTTCTCCACCCGTCGGTGGAAAAAGCTCTTAGCGCTTCGAGAACTGGAAGCTGCGGCGGGCCTTCGCCTTGCCGTACTTCTTACGCTCGACCGCGCGGCTGTCGCGGGTCAGGAAGCCGGCCGCCTTGACCGGGCTGCGCAGCGCCGGTTCGAAGCGGGTCAGTGCCTGCGCGATGCCGTGCAGCACGGCGCCGGCCTGGCCCGACAGGCCGCCGCCCTTGACGGTCGCGATCACGTCATACTGGCCGACGCGCTCGGTCAGGCCGAACGGCTGGTTGATGACGAGGCGCAGCGTCGGACGCGCAAAATAGACTTCCTGGTCGCGGCCGTTGATCGTGATCTTGCCGGTGCCGGGCTTGACCCACACGCGGGCGACGGCATCCTTGCGGCGGCCGGTCGCATAGGCGCGGCCTTGCTTGTCGACGATCTTTTCGCGGAGCGGCGCAGCCGGAGCTGCGGGAGCGACGGTGCCTTCGACGGCGCCGCCGAGATCCTTGAGATCGGTCATGGTCTGTTCGTCAGCCATTATGCACCCACCTTGTTCTTGCGGTTCATCGAAGCGACGTCGATCACCTCGGGGTTCTGCCCTTCATGCGGATGTTCGGCGCCGGCGAAGATGCGCAGGTTGCGCATCTGCTGACGTCCGAGCGGACCGCGCGGGATCATGCGTTCGACAGCCTTTTCGAGCACGCGCTCGGGAAAACGGCCTTCGAGGATCTTCGCGGGGCTGGTTTCCTTGATGCCGCCGGCATAGCCGGTGTGCTTGTAGTAACGCTTGTCCTGCAGCTTCTTGCCGGTGAACGCCACCTTCTCCGCATTGATCACGATGACATTGTCACCGCAATCGACGTGCGGGGTGAACGACGGCTTGTGCTTGCCGCGCAGGATATTGGCGATGATCGAAGCAACGCGGCCCACAACGAGACCCTCGGCGTCGATCAGCACCCATTTCTTTTCGACCGTGGCGGCGTTCGCCGAAACGGTCGTCTTGGTCAGCGCCTTCATGGCACGCTCCTTGACAGATATGGACCGGAGCATGAGCGCCCCGAAACAAACCGCGCCGCCTGTCCCATGGGAACTTAGCGGCGCTTCGGAGCGGGCCAATGGCGCCAGACGCGCGGAAAGTCAAGTATCGCGCGGCTTTGCTGACGGGTAATATGATACCTTATTATTTTATGGAGCCGGTTCGAGCGCGCGCACGCGCTCCTCGACCAGCCTGCGGTCATTGCCGTCGGCATCGACGATCCAGCTCTGGCGGCGTTCGCGCACGACCAGGCCCGTGTCGGTGTCGACCGTCCACAGATTGTCGATTTCGAGCGGCTGGGACTTTCCTCCGACCGGAGCCGAATCCCGCTCGACCTTGGCGATCGTGCGCCGCGCGCCATCGTCGCGTACCGATATGTCGACATCGGGAGGGGCCGATGCCGCGGGAATGGCATCGTTCGCGGGCGCGATCAGCGCACGGAGGTCGGCGGTGGCCAACCGGTCACGCTCGGCGGCGGGGAGCGCGGCAATCAGTCGCGCCAGCTGCCTGGCTTCGGGCTGCCCCGCTTCGGCACCCGCCTTCTCCACCCGCGTCGTCACCCGCGCCCACAATTGATCGGGATCGACAAGGTCGATCCGGCTGCCGTCGGACGGGACCAGATAGGAGATGTCTTCACCGACCAGCGGATCGAGCATCATCGTCAGCATACGGGTCACGTCGGCTTGCGCGCCCGAATCGATCCGTTCCAGCACCGCGTCGAGCCGATAGCCCCGCCCGGTCCGCTGCCATTGCAGCGCATATACGAGCGCGAAATCGATCAGCGTTCCGTCCCGGCCGACACGGCGCGTCGTCACGCGATAGCGCATCGGCACGCCAACCGGGGGCGCGAAGCGGACCTGCGCGGCCGTGGCGGCCGTGGCGTCGCTCGAAACGGTCTCCGCTTGCGGCATCGCCGTCAGCAGCAACAAGGCACCGAGAACGCCCGCGGGCATCACGCGCCGCCGCGGCCCAGCCGGTGGAGCGACGCTGCCGCGGCCGCGACGAGGATCGCGCCGACGATCTGGTGCAGCACGGCAACCCACATCGAAACCCCGGACACGACGGTCCAGATGCCGAGCAGCATCTGCGCCGCGACGACCGCGACGAGCAACCGGGCTTCACGCGCCGCGCCGCGCCGCGACAAGGTCCGTGCGAGGAGCAGCAACGCCAGCGCCGCGGCCCACGACCACCAGCGATGGAGGAAATGAATGAGGAAGGGATCGTTGGTCAGCGCGAGCCACGCCCCCCCGGTCCAGTCGATGCCTTCGGGCACGAAATGATCGTTCATCAGCGGCCAGGTGCTGGCGACATAGCCGGCATTGAGCCCCGCGACCCACGCGCCGAGCAGCAACTGGACCAAGAGAATTGCGATCACGGCCACCGCCGGACCGGTCAGCCGCGCCGGCCCGCCGGCGGGATCGCGTGCCAGCACGCCGAGATCGCGCGCCGTCCAGACGAGTCCGGCAAGCAGGAACAATGCCGTCAGCAAGTGCGTCGCGAGGCGGAAATGGCTGACCTCGGTGCGATATTCGAGGCCCGAGGCCACCATCCACCATCCGATCGCGCCCTGCAGCCCGACGAGCGCCGCGAGCGCGAACAGGCGCCAGCTATAGCCCGCCGGAATGGCGCGGCGCCATGCATACCAGATCAGCGGGACGACGAGCGCCATCCCGACGAGCCGCCCGAGAATGCGGTGCAGCCACTCCCAGAAAAAGATCGCCTTGAAACCGTCGATCGTCATGCCGAGGTTGATCGCCTGATATTCGGGAATCCGCTTGTATTTCTCGAACTCCTCGATCCACCCGGCTTCGGTCAGCGGCGGAATGACGCCTGAAACCGGCCGCCATTCGGTGATCGACAGGCCGGATTCGGTCAGGCGGGTGATGCCGCCGACCCCAACCACGATGATCACGAGCAGGGCCACCGCCCAAAGCCAGCGCGCGAGGGCGGCGGGGCGGGATGCGCGCACATTCGGCGCGGGCAAGGTCGAAACGTGGGTCATCGCCCGCCCTATCGGCGCTTGCAGGACGATAGGCAAGAGGGCGGGAACCCGGCCCTTCGGGGAAATTCATGGTCGCGACAGGCATGGCTTGATAGGGGATGCCGATGCCGCGTCATGCCCCGCCAATCCTTGCCGTCCTGATGCTGTCGACAGCCGCGCCATCGACGGCGGCGTCGGCCGAACCCTCGCCCTATTCCGCCCTGGCGGCGGCGGAGACGCGCGTGGCGGCGATCGGATTTCGCCTGACGACCGAAAACGCCGCTTGGTGCCCGGTACGCCAGCCGCAGTTCGGCTGGATCTGGGGCGACCCGCGCCTTTACAACGCGGACCGGCGCACCGAGGCACTGGACGCCTATGGCGCCGACGACCAAACCCATGCCTTCATCGCCGCGGTGACGCCCGCCTCGCCGGCCGCATCGGCGGGGGTCGCGGTCGGCACGTCGGTCACCGGGATCGGCGAAGCGCCCGTCCCCGATGGCGAGAGCGATCATCCCTTCGCGCGGATCACCGCGATCGAAACCACTCTCGCGGCGCTGCCCACTGACGCTGCGCTTGCGCTCCATATCGGCGCTGGACGCACTATGGACGTCATGCCCAAGCCCGGTTGCGTGAGCGACTTTCGTGTCGAGGCGAACGAGAAGCCGGGGGCTGTCGCCGACGGACGCATGGTGCTCGTCAATCAGGGCCTTGTCGACTTTTCGCCCGACGATGAGGAACTCGCGGCGGCTATCGCGCACGAGCTGGCCCACAATATCCTGCGCCACCGCGCGCGGCTCGACGCGGCAGGTGTCAACCGTGGGCTTGCGAAGCAATTCGGCCGTAACGCGCGCATGTTCAAGCAGACCGAGATCGAGGCCGACCGGTTGTCGGTCTGGCTGCTCGCCGGGGCCGGCTATGATCCCGCGGCGGCGGCGCGCTTCTGGTCGCGGTTCGGCCAGCGCAAAGGGCGGCCCATGTTCCAGGCGAGCACCCACCCCTCCTGGCGCGACCGCGTCGCCGCGCTCGAAGCCGAAGCCGCCACCATCGCCGCGACGAGAATGCTCGGCCGGCCGCTGCACCCGCCGTTGGTCGACGCACCGCCGCCCTTGGAATAAGATGCGGCGCATCCTATTTGGGGGCATTCCCTTCTCCCCGACAAGGATCGATGCCATGACCCGTGAAACCGCCATTTTCGCCGGAGGCTGCTTCTGGTGCACCGAAGCGGTGTTCCAGTCGCTCGAAGGCGTCGAAGGGGTCGAGAGCGGCTATATCGGAGGCCATGTCGCGAGCCCCACCTACAAGCAGGTGTGCGGCGGCGACACCGGCCATGCCGAGGCGATCCGCATTACCTTCGACCCGTCGGTCATTTCCTATGACGATCTGCTCGACGTTCATTTCGCAACGCACGATCCGACGACACTCAATCGCCAGGGCAACGACATCGGCACCCAGTATCGCAGCGCGATCTTTCCGCTCAATGCCGCGCAGGCCGACGCGGCGCGCGACGGGATCGCGCGCGCCGGCGCCGACTGGCCCGCGCCGATCGTCACGACGGTCGAAAGCGCGTCCGAATGGTATCCGGCGGAGGATTATCATCAGGCCTATTGGGAAGGCGAAGGCCAGCGCAATCCCTATTGCATGGCGGTCATCCCGCCGAAACTGGCCAAGTTGCGCAAGGGATTCAGTGACCGTTTGCGTAGCGCATAGAAGAGCGGCGAGGTCTGCGGCCGCTGTTGCAATATGGCCGCATGACGTCACTTTTCGTTGACTTTCCAATTGTTTTGACTAGCGGACGCCCCTTCGCTGGGGCAGGGTGGCCCTGAAACACAGTTGGGGGGCACGGCCAGGTGCTGGCATCACTGTTTCTGATCGGCGCGTTTGTAACGACACCACAGATGTCGGTGCAGGCGGCAAGCCAGTCGATTGTCGAGGAAAGCGCCGGCGGAATGACGCAGGCGGTCAACCGGATGATCGGCGGCATCGCGAGCTATGCTCGCTGGCCCGACGGATCGCCTGCCGCCAATCGCCTGATGTGCGTCGTCGGCACTCCGCGCCTCGCGCCCCGTATGGCGCCGGAGACGCCGGGCCAGGGTTCGATATCGGTTCGCCTGACGTCCGCCGCCCGCGTCACTGCCGATTGCGACATATTGTTCCTCGGCCGAATGCCGGTCGCCGACCGGCGGCAATTGATCGCATGGGTGCGCGGCCGTCCGGTCCTGACGATCACCGACGATGACGCGGCGTGTATTTATGGCGCGATGTTCTGCCTCAACAGCCACGCCACGAGCCTCAGCTTCTCCGTCAATCTCGACGCGATCGGCCGCGGCCCGCTACGCGTCGATCCGCGGGTGCTGCGCATCGGCTCCGGCCAGGGAGGCGCGTGATGGGGGGATCGCCGCCTCGCCCCGTCGAACGGATCGGTGCGCGCACGACGCTGCAAAAGCTGCTGTCGCGTTTTCATTTCGGCATCACTTTGTTCGCCGTCGCGCTGTCTGGGCTGACGATCCTGCTCGCGGGCGTGACGGCGCTGCGCGGCTATGCCGACCGCAACATGGAGCTGGCCGCGCAGCTTGGCGCCTATGGCGTCGAACCGGCGCTGGTATTCAACGATCCGGTCGCCGCGCGCGAAGGCCTCGAACCGCTCACACGCATTCCCGGCATCGCGCGGCTGCGGGTGCTCAACGATGTCGGCCGGCCGGTGACCGAATGGACATCGCCCACCGCCGACCCGGCACCGACGCTTACCCGCATATTTTTCCCCCGTCCCTTCGCGGTGACGGTCGAGCGCAACGGATCGGCGATCGGGACGATCGAGGTATGGGGCGACAGTTCGACGCTGATCGACTATGTCCGGCTTGGCCTGCTCGCCGGGCTGACCTGCCTGCTCATCACCGCTTTCGGCACGATATTCCTGGCGCGGCGGTTCGAATATGAGCTCGTCAAGCCGCTCAATGAAATCGCGACCGTCGCGCACGACGTGCGGCTGCACCGCCGCTTCGACAAGCGCGTCCAGCCGCTCGGCATCGCCGAACTCGACCGGCTGGGCGGCGACATCAACGCGCTGCTCGACGAATTGCAGGGCTGGCAAGGCCATATGGAAAGCGAACGCGCGATGCTCGCCCACCGGGCGTCGCACGACCCGCTGACCGCAATGCCCAACCGCGCCGCCTTCGACGAACAGCTCGCGCAGCGCATCGAGGCCGCGACGGCGCGCGGCAGCCGCTTTGCGCTGCTGTTCATCGACGCCGACAATTTCAAGGCGGCCAATGACAATTTCGGCCATGCTGCGGGAGACGCCGTGCTCGTCGCGCTCTCGGCCTGTATCAAGGAAACGCTGCGCAAGGACGATTTCGCCGCCCGCATCGGCGGGGACGAATTCGTCGTCATCATCGATCCCTTCGACGCAGACACGGTCGCTGGCGAGCTCGCCAACCGGGTCCGGGCCTGTGTATCCCAACCGATCGCGTTGCCCGACGGACAAACCTATCGGGCATCGGTCAGTGTCGGCGTCGCGGTTTTCCCTGACAGCGGCAGCAACGCGACGGCGTTGCTCACCGCCGCCGACGCCGCCATGTATGCTGACAAATTGGCCAACCGTTCACGATGACCAACGGAGAGACGCCGTGACTCACGCCTTCCCCCACAAAATCCGCCTCTTCGCGATCGCCGTTCTGGCGGCGTTGCTCGCGGCATGCCAGAGCGCACCCTCGCCGAGCGACTTCAGCGCGGCGCAGATCGCGACGCTCCAGTCGGAGGGATTCGTCGACACCGGCCTCGGCTGGCAACTGAGCATGCCAGAAAGGCTCCTTTTCCCGTCGAACGAGAGCAGCGTGCCGGCCGACCAGCAAACGCGGATCGCCGATATCGCGGCCAAGCTCGTCTCGGTCGGGATAACGACCGCGCGGGTCGAAGGCCACACCGATTCAACCGGAACCTCGGCTTATAATCTCTGGCTGTCGCAGGCGCGCGCAGAGGCGGTCGCGACGCCGATGCAGGCGGGCGGAATGCGGCTTACCGCCGATCAGGTCGTCGGTCGCGGCGAAACCCTGCCCCTGTCGAGCAACGCGACGCCCGAAGGACGGCAGGACAACCGGCGCGTCGTCGTGATCGTTACGCCGCAATAAAGCGGCACGCACGCCTTCACCCGCCCTTTTCTTGACCGGCGTTCGCCGCTACGCCTTCCTTCATGAAACCGATCCGCAAAGCCGTCTTTCCCGTCGCCGGCCTCGGCACGCGCTTCCTGCCCGCGACCAAGGCGATCCCGAAGGAGATGCTGCCCGTCGTCGATCGGCCGCTGATCCAATATGCGGTCGACGAGGCGCGCGAGGCGGGGATCGAGCAGATGATCTTCGTCACCGGCCGCGGCAAGAGCGCGATCGAGGATCATTTCGACGTCGCCTTCGAACTGGAAAAGACGATGTCGGAGCGTGGCAAGGATTTGTCGGTGCTCGAACCGACACGCCTCGGCCCCGGCGCCTGCGCCTACGTCCGGCAGCAGGAACCGTTGGGTTTGGGCCACGCCATATGGTGCGCGCGCGACATCGTCGGCGACGAGCCTTTCGCGATCTTCCTGCCCGACGAATTCATGCACGGGTCGCCCGGCTGCATGAAGCAGATGGTCGATGCCTATGCCCGCGTCGGCGGCAACATGATCTCCGTGCTCGAAGTGCCGCGCGAACAGGTATCGTCCTATGGCGTGATCGCGCCCGGCGCGCGCGACGGGGCGCTGACCGAGGTGACCGGCCTCGTCGAAAAACCTGCGGTCGACGCGGCACCGTCGAACCTGATCATTTCGGGCCGCTACATCCTGCAACCCGAGGTGATGCGCGTGCTCGAACGCCAGGAAAAGGGCGCGGGGGGCGAAATCCAGCTTACCGACGCGATGGCGACGATGATCGGCAGCCAGCCCTTTCACGCCGTCACCTTCGACGGCGCGCGCTACGACTGCGGATCGAAGGCCGGCTATATCCAGGCGAATCTCGCGGTTGCCCTCGGGCGTGCCGATCTGGCGGACGAGGTCCGCGCCTTTGCTATCGACCTGCTGAAATAAGCCGGCGAAGGCAGCACACCCCCGCCGGAAAACCGTTTATTCGCCCTCGATATTCGGCTTCGGGAAGGTGTCGGCGCCGAGCGTCTTGTAAAGCAGCCCGCCAACAGCGCCGCCGATCAGCGGCGCGAGCCAGAACAGCCACAATTGCTGGAACGCGAGGCCGCCGACGACAAGCGCCGGCCCCGTGCTGCGCGCCGGGTTGACCGAGGTATTGGTCACGGGGATCGAGATGAGGTGGATCAGGGCCAGCGCGAGGCCGATCGCCAGCGGCGCAAAACCGGCCGGTGCGCGGCCGTCGGTCGATCCCATGATGATCCAGACGAAGAAAGCGGTCAGCAGTATCTCGATGATCAGCGCCGACCAGATATCATAGCCGCCGGGCGACCCTTCGCCGAACCCGTTGGCGGCAAGGCCGTTCGTCGCGAGGTCATAGGCGGGATTGCCGCTCGCGATGTAAAAGAGCAGGAACGCCGCGACGATCGCGCCAAGCACCTGCGCAATGACATAGAGCGGAATGTCGCGCGCCTCGAACCGCCCGCCAGCCCACAAGCCGACGGTGACAGCGGGGTTGAGGTGGCAGCCCGAAATATGGCCGATCGCATAGGCCATCGTCACGACCGTCAACCCGAAAGCAAGCGAGACGCCGAGCAACCCGATGCCGACATCGGGAAAGGCGGCGGCCAGGACCGCGCTGCCGCAACCGCCGAGCACAAGCCAGAACGTGCCGATAAATTCGGCCAAACCCTTTTGGATATTCGTCATGATGACCCTCCTCCCCGCCGGCGGCCTCAGACGCCTCCGGCGCGGCGTCATCCTATCAGTGTTGCAGGATCGGGCAAGCCCTTGTCCGAGCGGAAGGAATCAGGCCGCGGCGACGGCTTCGACGAAGCGCTGCGCACGCTGGTGCAGCGACTGCGCGGCCTCGGTCAGCCCGGCCGACAATCGGCCTAGCGTTTGCGCGCCGTCCCCGACCGCGGTGGCGCCGTGGCCGATCTCGCGCACCCGCGAATCGATCTCTCGCCCCGCAAACACGGCTTGCTCGACATAGCTTGCGATCGTCAGCGTCGTCGCGCTCTGGCCGTCGACCGCGCGGTCGATCGCGTCGGAAAAGCCATTGTTCGCGTCGATCGCCCTTTCGACCTCGTCGAAGCCCGCGGCGACCTGTCCCACGATGTCTCGGATCCGATCGACATATTGGGCGATGTCGCCCGCGGCTGTGCGCGTCTGGCTGGCCAGCGTCTTCACTTCCGATGCGACGACGGCGAAACCGCGACCGGCCTCGCCCGCCCGCGCAGCCTCGATCCCGGCGTTGAGCGCGAGCATGTTGGTGCGGCTCGCCATGTCGATGATCAGCGCGAGCATCTGTTCGATCGACTGGCTGGCCGCCTTCAACGCAGCCGCCCGTTCGCTCGCCTGCTTGATCTTGATATGCGCGTCGCCGCGAACGGCGCGCGCGCGTGATCCGTCCTCGACGATCCGCGTCATCGTCGCGGCGAGTGCATGGCCGCGATCGCCGAGGTCCTGCAGGCCGGCGAGCGTCTGCGCCGTCGCACCGGCCACGGTCACGGCATCGCGGCCCGTCTGCTGGGCACGATCGGACAGGGTGCCCGCGACCGCCTCGACCCTTGTCGCGGTTTCGGAGAGGGTGACGGTGAGCGCAGCGATATCCTGCCGGAATTGCCGCCCGACGTCGTCGATATGCGTCGCACGCGCGGCGCGCTCCTGCGCCAGTTCGACCTCGCGCAGCATCGCGAGTTTGGCGAGCTGCGCGCTGTCGAGGGTCTCGACGAACCGGCCCGCCTCGACGAGGATCAGCTCCTGCTGCCCCGCGGACTGCGCGACGATCCGCAAAAGGTCGGTTGTCGACCGCGCCACATCCGCGATCGCGCAGGGTTCGATCATCGAAGCGATCGACCCGCCGATCGTCGGGTTCTGCATAAGCGAAAACCAGAAAGGACAGAAAAGCAGCTCGCGCACACGCTGTTCGCGAATGATGCCGATGGGGCGCCTCTCCCCGTCGACCACCGCGAGCGCGCGCAATTGCGGATTGCCGCGGAACAGGTCGATAACCTCGGACATATGTGCATCCGCGCCGATTGCGGACGCATGACCCGACGCTGGCGTAAAGGCATGTCCGATGGCGTTCATTCGATCCTCTTCAAGTTGCGACGCGGTGCCGCGCCTCAACTAGAGCCAGAGGGTAAACACCAATTTAACTATTTATTTCAGTGATGTGACACATGATCTGGCCGCGTCGTCGCCCTGTCGCAATATTCTGTTCAGATCGCGGCGATTATGCGATGGGACGCCAGGGTCGGGCCCTTGGCCGGCGAGGAGAATGACATGCGCGCTGTGATCGTTGCGGCAATGGCCGCCCCCCTGCTCGCCGGCTGCGTCAGCGCTGTGAAAACGGTGGTGACCGCGCCGGTCAAGGCCGTCGGCCAGGTTGCCGACTGGTCGACGACCAGCCAGGACGAGGCCGACCGCAACCGGGGCCGCGAGATGCGCAAGAGCGAGGAGCGCGTCGGCAAGCTGTCGCGCCAGCGCGACAAGGCGGCCGAGAAATGCCGCGACGGCAATGCGGAGCAATGCCAGCGCGCCGAGGTGCTTGAGCATGAGATCGAAGCCGAGATGGCGGCGCCGCGCTAGCCGCTTTACCGCACCCGCCGTCCTGTCCACACGACCCGGCCGACCAACCGGATCGCGGACATCGGCAGGTCGTCCCAACTGCGATAGTGGGGATTGTCGCTGATCACCGAAATCCTCCCCTGCCCCGGCGCGCGCGCGACGCGCTTCACCATCAGCACATCATCCATGCGCAACACATAGATGCCGTCGCGCAGCCGCGCCGCGGCGTCGCCCCCATCGACCAGTATATCATCGCCGTCACCCAGCGTCGGCGCCATCGAATCGCCCTCGACGCGAATGATGCTGAGCGTGCGCGGGTCGGCCCCCAGGTCGCGCAACCATTTAGGGTCGAACGCGACTTCGCCCTCGACCGGCTCGCCGTCGACGCTCGCGCCTGCCCCGGCGGAAGCACCGATCGCAAGCTTGGGCACAAGGATCATCCCCGGTCCGCGCACGCGCGCTGGCGTCGCGACGCGCAGCGCCGGTCCGCCGAGCACCGCTTCGGACACGCCCAGATAGGCGGCAATGCGCGCACGGTCCTGTTCCGCCAATCGCCGCGGCGAGCCGCGCTTGATATATTGCTGGATATAGGCGGGATTGCGTCCGATCACCTGCGACAGGCGCGCATAATCGATGCCCTTTTCGATCAAGAGGCGGTCGAGCGCGGCGCGCGGATCCTGAATATAGTCGGCCATGGGTCGCTGGGGGCTGGTCCTTCCTATTTCGTATCTAGCAAGAGGATTTTTCCTAGACAAGTAGGAAATCGAGCATCAAATAGGAAATATCCTATCGGGTGAGTCGCCCGGTTTTTGAAGCGCAATCGGGAGGAACAGATGGAGCGCAGCCTGTTGCAACGGATCGAGGCCTTTCTGAAGGAATCAGCGATGCCGCCAAGCGTGTTCGGCCGCGCCGCAGTGCGCGATCCGCGCTTCGTCAGTGACCTGCGCGGCGGTCGCGAGCCCGGACGCGAGATAATATGCCGTGCGGAACATTTCATGAACAAATGGCGCGCCGCTCGCCGCATCGGGGATAGCGTACCATTGGGCGACCGCAGAACCCGCGAGTTCTGGCGTGTCGAAGCAGGAGTTGAGGAATGATGCGCTGGTCCCCCGCCCTCCCGCCGCGGCCCGGCTGTCCGCATCGACGGCTCCGTCACCTGCTGACGCACGCATTGCCGCGCGGCCTCACGCCCCGAGCGTCGACCTTCCGCCCCTGGGCGAGCGCGAGCTTTGTCGGGGCGCGCCACATTTTTCCATGCGCGCTGGCGGCTGGAGACGTCGAGGCGACGCGGCGCGCGCTACAGGAACAGCTCGGTGCGGCCGAATGGACGCTGCCCGGGCATATCGTTGCCGATGTGGCGGTGGAATGCGGAACCGATCCGCAGACGTTGCGGGTCGAGATATTGACGGTCGAAGACTAGCCGACCGACTGGCGCGTCATGCGCTGCAGGGTGGAGAGTGCAGCTTCGAGCGCGAAGTCTACCTCCGGATCGTCCTCGGTCGCAACGCCTGTCGTCGCCGGGATCGCTGCCTTTGCGACCGCGTCTTGGCGGCGGCGCGCCAGTCCGGCTTCGAGGCGGGCAACCATGGCGCCGAGCGATTTGCCGTCAGGGTCGAGCGGCGGCGGTGACGTCATCTCGGCGGGCTGCAGCCAGGGCGCATCGGCACCGAGATCGTCTTCGGGCGCAAGATCGGCGAGCATAAGCTCGGTTTCGTCGTCGACCTCGACCGCTGCTCCGCCAAGCCAGGAATCGAATTCGGCGGGTTCGTAAACGCTCGCCGTCCCGACCGCGCCCAGCCCGCCCGCCGGCAGATCGCGACCCGCGCGGATCGGCGGCCGCGGCGGATCGTCGGGATGCAGGTCTACGCGGCGGCGGGTCAGGACGGGCTCGTCATCGTCCGCCTGTTCGACAGCGCGCCGGAAAGGGTTGCGCAGCGACGTCAGGCCGGCGGCCTCGGGCCGAGCGATCAGCAGTGCGACGAGCCCGGCGATCGCGGCGGCGACCGCCGACATGCCGAGCGCGAGCGCGAGCCGTCCGCCATTGCCGATCGGCGGGACGAACAGATCCGAGAGGCGGTCGAGGTAGAGATTCCAGCTGATCGCCGCGACCCACGAAAAAGGCATCAGCGCCGCGAACAGGAAAGTCAGCGCCGCCGCGCCGATCACCGCGGGGATCGCAGGCTGCAGCGCGCGCAGCAACGCGGTCGCAATGGCCCTCGTCCGGTTCTCGCTGGTTTCTTCCATATCGTTCCAAATCCATCGGCCCGCGGGGCCATCCTGTCGTTGCACCGAACGGCCGCCTCAGGCGCCACGCAGCAATCGCTGGTAAACCGGCTCGTAACGTAAAATGTTTGACGACCAGTTACGATGACTTTCGACAAAAATACGTGCGGTTCGCCGGCGTTCGGGCCACATCGCCCGACTTTCCAGCAATCCGGCGAGCGCGTCGGCAATCGCGACCGGGTCGTCGGGCGTGAAAAGCGTCCCCGTCGCACCGTGCTCGATCAGCTCGCGGTGACCCCCGACGTCCGATGCGGCGACGAGCTTGCCCTGCGCCATCGCCTCAAGTGGCTTCAGGGGCGTGACAAGATCGGTCAGCCGCATCTTCTTGCGCGGATAGGCGAGAATATCGATCAAGGAATAATAAAGCTCGACCTGCGTGTGCGGAACGCGGCCGACGAAATGTATCTGCGCCGCAGCGGGCGATGCCGCGGCCTGGGCCCTCAGCGCCGATTCCTTCGGCCCGCCCCCGACGAGCAGGAGCCGCGCCCTGGGCTGCCTGGCGACCACCGCGGGCATCGCGGTGATCAGGTCGTCGATTCCCTCATAATCATAGAAGCTGCCGATATAGCCGATCACGACATCGCCGGCGGCTAGGCCAAGATTGTCCGCCAGCCTATCGTCGCGCGGCGGCGGATCTCCGAACAGGTCGAGATCGACACCGTTGGGCGATACGGTGATTTTGGCGGGATCGATCCCGCGCGCGATCAGGTCGCCGCGCAGACCTTCACAGATCACCGCTACGGCGTCCGCCGATTTGACCGCGTGTGTTTCAAGCTTCTTGGTCATCCGGTAACGCAAGCTGCCCTCGCGTCCCGTGCCATTTCCGACCGCCGCATCCTCCCAGAAGGCGCGGATTTCATAGATGACCGGGATGCCGAGCGCCTTGCCTACGCGCAGCGCCGCCAAGCCATCGAGCACAGGTGAATGGGCGTGGAGAACGTCGGGCTTCCATTCCTTCGCCAGCGCCTCGACGCGCTTCGCCAGCGCCCGGATTTCGCGCCATTCGCGAAGCGGCGACCGCGCCGGCGCGATCGGCGATGTGCGGTAAAAGGTCAGTCCGTCGACCGTCTCGACGTCGGGGCCGGGCTCGGGATGGCGCACGCCGGTGACCCCCGCCACCTGCCAACCCTTCAAGGCTTGCGCCTTCATCAGCGCGCGGGTGCGAAAGGTGTAGCCGCTGTGCGCGGGCAAGCTATGATCGAGGACGTGCAATATTCGGGTCATCGTGCAGGGCCTTTGGCAGACAAGGCTTAACGCGGCGTCAACCCCAATAGCCTAGGCAACATCTTATATGGTCGACAATTTTTCCATTGGCCTGACGCACGTCCTGATGGCGATCGCGTTATGGCGCCTGCTCTATCGTGACGATCTCGACCGCGAGGTGAGCCCGCGCATGCTGTGGCAACAGCGCCGCGACGCCGAACGTGCCGCCGAGGAAGCGCGCACCGATGCGTGACATCGCCTTTGTCGCCTTTCTTTTCGCTTTCATCGGGGTCGGCTTTCGCAAGCCGTTCCTGTTTGTGCTGTGCTTTTGCTACATCGACATCGTCGCGCCGCAACGCCTCAGCTATTTCCTCATCAACTCGATCCCGATCTCGCTGATCGTCTTCGGGCTGGCGATCGTCGGCTGGCTCGCGGTCGACGACAAGAAGGACACGCGATGGTCGGGGCGCCAATTCCTGCTGGTCGCTTTGCTCCTCTATTGCTGGATGACAACGATCCAGGCCGACTTCCCGGTCGAGGCCGCCGACAAATGGAGCTGGGTGTGGAAAGCGCTCGTCTGGGCGATTTTCCTGCCACTCACGCTCAGGACCAAGCTGCGGATCGAATCGCTGGTCCTGATCATGCTGCTGTCGGCAGCGGCGATCGCGATCGCCGGCGGGATCAAGACCGCGGCGGGCGGCGGCGGTTATGGCTCGCTGCAACTACTGCTCAACGAAAATTACGGCCTTTACGAAGGCTCGATCATGTCGGCGGTGGGCATTTCGATCATCCCGCTGATCCTCTGGTATCGCAAGCATGGCACGATCTTTCCTCCCGATTGGCGCGTCTCGCTCTTCTGCTTCGCGCTCGTCTTCGCCTGCGCGCTGCTCCCCATCGGCACGCAGGCGCGCACCGGTCTCGTTTGCCTCGTCATCCTCGCGATCATGTCGCTGCGCGCGGTGAAGCACCGTTTCCTCTACATGGCGGGCGCGGGGCTGCTGGCCCTCGCGACCATCCCCTTCCTGCCGCAAAGCTTTACCGAGCGGATGGAAACGATCCGCGACCATAAATCCGACCAGTCGGCCTCGACGCGCGTCGCGGTGTGGGCGTGGACATGGGAATATGCGAAGGAAAATCCGTTCGGCGGTGGTTTCGAAGCCTATATCCAGAACCGCGTCCGCGTCGAAAAGGCGGCGAGCGCCTATGATCCCGACGCGCCGCAAAATGCCGAACCCACGGTCTATGAGGAACATTCACGCGCCTATCATTCGAGCTATTTCGAGATGCTCGGCGAGCAGGGCTATCCGGGGCTCGCGCTGTGGCTGTTGCTCCATGCGGTCGGGCTGCTCAGGATGGAGCAGCTCCGTCGCCGCTATCTCAAGACGCGGCGCGCCGAGGAACAATGGATCGCGCCGCTCGCGACCGCGCTCCAGCACGGCCATATCACTTATATGGTCGGGTCGCTGTTCGTCGGAATCGCTTTCCAGCCCTTTATCTACATGATGCTCGCGCTCGAAATGGGGCTCACGACCTATGTCCGCCGGCGCGAACAGGAAGCCGGGTGGCGCCCGCTGACCGCGCGCCCGGCGCAGGTTCCGGCCCGGCATCCGGTGATCAACCCCGGCTGATCCCGGAACCAATTGGCGGACCGGGGCGCTATTGCGCCATGTCCGCCTCGCGCCTTGTCCATGTCGACGACAGCCTGCCCGGCATCAGCCGCGAGCGTTCGGGCGTCGGCTGGCGATACCGCGACGCCAAGGGAAAGATCATCCGCGACCGCGAGGAAATCGAGCGCCTTAACGCGATCGCGCTACCCCCCGCCTATGAGGATGCGTGGTTCTGTCCCGCGCCGAACGGCCATATCCTCGCGACCGGCTACGACGCACGCGGACGCAAGCAATATCGTTACCATCCCGAATTCCGAATGGCGCGCGATGCCGACAAATATGATCGCTGCGCCGCTTTTGGGCACGCGCTGCCGCTCCTCCGCGCACGCCTCGCCGACGATCTTGCCCGCCGGACGCTCTGTTCGGAACGCGTGGTAGCGGCGGTGGTGCGGCTGCTCGATCTCGCCGCGCTGCGCATCGGAAACGAGCAATATGTCGCCGCGAACAAGAGCTTTGGCGCAACGACGCTGCGCCAGCGCCATGCAAAGGCGTCCGGCCGGACGCTGCGCCTGCAATATGTCGCCAAGGGTGGCGCGAAACGTGACGTGACGATCAGCGACCGCAGCCTTTCGACCCTCGTTCGCCGGCTACAGGACCTGCCCGGACAGAAGCTTTTCCAGTATGAGGATCCGGACGGCCTCTGTGCGGTCGGGTCGGACGATGTGAACGCCTATATCCGCGAGGCGATGGGCGACGAATTCAGCGCCAAGCATTTCCGCACCTGGTCGGCCAGCGTCGAGGCTTTCGCCTTCCTTTACGACGCGCCCGAACCGCCGACGCTGAAGGCGATGCTCGAACATGTCGCCGACCGGCTCGGCAACACGCCAGCCATCGCACGCAAAGCCTATGTCCACCCGGCGATGATCGCGGCGGCGCAGGATCGCGACGATTTTGCCGCAACCATCGGCAACCTGCCGCGCGCAACACGCTATCTTTCGCGTTACGAACGCGGCTTTTTAGCCTATCTGGAGCAGGCGCCCGCGGCCGCGGTGCTGCTCCAATCCGCCTGATCCGATTCAAGAGGGCCTGACGTGAATTTTCCCTTGCTTGCCACCGCGACATCCGCCGCCCCGAAAGCCGCGCCCGCAAGAACCCCGGCAACCAACCCGATCGAAGACCTGCAGCGCTCTTGGGACATGAGCATCGCGTGGGTGAACAGCCACTGGCTGCAGATCGGCATCGCAATCGGCGCCGGCCTCCTCATTTTCTTCGTCCTGTCGATGCTGCGCCGCTTCGCGCTGAAGCATGCACAGTCGGCCGAAGGCGAGATGACGCTGACCCACATCGCCGGGCGTGTGATCCACAAGACCAAATCACTTGTGCTCGCAATCATCGCAATTCGCCTTGTCGCGGGTTATGCGCAGCCGCCGGCGGTGATCATGCAAATGATCCATTTCGCCTTCACCGTGGCCGTGGTGCTGCAGGTCGCGATCTGGGCGCGCGAGATCGTGCTCGGGCTGATCCAGCGCCGTGCAGCCGAAGGGCATAACGAAACGCTCAGCAATGCGATGGGCATCATCCGCCTGCTGATCAGCGTCGCGCTGTTCGCGATCGCGGCGATCGTGATCCTCGACAATATGGGAGTCAACGTCACCGGCCTGATCGCCGGTCTCGGAATCGGCGGCATCGCGATCGGCCTCGCGGCGCAGGGCATATTTTCCGATCTCTTCGCCTCGCTCTCGATCATATTCGATCGGCCCTTCCGCGTCGGCGAAACCATCAAATACGATATGAGCACGGCGACGGTCGAACGCATCGGGCTCAAGAGCACCCGCCTCCGCTCGGTCAACGGCGAGTTGCTCGTCATTTCGAACACCAATCTTCTGGCCAAGGAGATCACCAATTTCGCGCATCTCCACCGCCGCCGCGTTACCTTCATGATCGGGGTCATCTATCAGACAACCCCAGCGATGCTGCGCGAGCTGCCCGCGCTGCTCGAGGAACAGGTCAAGGCGGCAGGGCAGGAGTTCATCCGTTCGAGCTTTGTCTCGTTCGGCCCATCGAGCCTCGATTTCGAGCTGCTCTTTGACGTTTTCAGCGACGATTATGACGTCGTGACCGCGGCGCGCACCGATGTCGCGATCCGTCTGTTCGAGGCGATGGCGGGCGCCGGTTACGAATTTGCCTATCCCACGCAGACGACCTTTACCGCGGCGCCCGACGGGACGATGATTCTTCCCTATGCCGAAAGCGTCACGATGAAGACGCCCAAGCCTGCCAAGAGCTGACGCTACGGCGACGCGGCTGCGGGGCTTGGCCCTTGTGCAACGCCGCAAGAGAGGCCTAGAACGCGCCCCGAACCAGCAATTGAGGGGATGATCAAATGGCCTCCATCACACCGCAGGATCTGCAAGCCAGGGTTGGTGAGCATCTCGGCACGTCCGAATGGGTGCTCGTCGACCAGGATATGATCGACAAGTTCGCCGACGCGACGGGCGACCACCAGTTCATCCATATCGACGAGGAAAAGGCGAAGCTCACGCCCTTCGGCGGCACGATCGCGCACGGCTTCCTGACGCTGTCGCTGATCCCGATGCTGGGGGCTCGCACCGACGGGCCAAAGATCGAAGGCGTCAAGATGGGCGTGAACTATGGCGGCAACAAGGTCCGGTTCCTCGCCCCTGTCCGCTCGGGCAAGCGCGTGCGCAGCCATGTGAAGCTGCTCGAACTCGAAGAAAAGCGCCCCGGCCAGTGGCAACAGACCAACGAAGTGACGATCGAGATCGAAGGCGAGGAAAAGCCCGCGTTGATCGCCGAATGGATCAGCCAGTTTTTCGTTTAAAGCACAGGTATTTCTGGCCGCCCTCCCCCGTTAAGATAACCGGAATCAGAAAGAAGGACCCCTATCATGCGTGACGCCGTCATCGTTTCCACCGCCCGCACCCCGCTGACCAAGGCGGCACGCGGCTCGTTCAACAACACGCTGGCCCCGACGCTGGGCGCCCATGCGGTCCGCGCCGCGGTCGAGCGCGCCGGCATCGAAGGCGGCGAAATTGACGACGTCGTCTTCGGCGCCGCGATGCAGCAGGGCTCGCAGACGATGAACGTCGCGCGCCTGATCGCGCTGCGCTCCGGCCTGCCCGTCACCGTCCCCGGCATGTCGATCGACCGCCAATGCTCGTCGGGCCTGATGACGATCGCGACCGCCGCGAAGCAGATCATCGTCGACCGCCAGGACATCGCGGTCGCCGGCGGCATCGAGTCGATCTCGAAGGTCAGCGGCAGCGGCAAGGTGTTCATCGAGACCGACGCCGAGCTGATCGCGATGCACAAGGACACCTATATGCCGATGATCGGCACTGCCGAGGTCGTCGCGAAGCGCTATAACATCAGCCGCGAAGTTCAGGACGAATATTCGCTCCAGTCGCAGCAGCGCACCGCCGCCGCGCAGGCAGCGGGCAAATATGACGACGAGATCGTGGCCTGCAAGGCGACGATGGCGGTGATGGACAAGGAAACCAAGGAAGTCAGCTTCAAGGAGGTCGTCGCCGACAAGGACGAATGCAACCGTCCCGACACGACGCTCGAAGGGCTCGCCAGCCTGAAGCCGGTAATGGGCGAAGGCCACACGATCACCGCGGGCAACGCCAGCCAGCTCGCCGACGGCGCGTCGGCATGCGTCGTGATGGAAGCCAAGGTCGCCGAGAAGAAGGGCCTCCAACCGCTTGGCCGTTATGTCGGCATGGCAGTCGCGGGCACCGAACCCGACGAAATGGGCATCGGTCCCGTCTTTGCGATCCCCAAGCTGCTCGAACGCTTCGAGCTCAAGATGGACGACATCGGCCTGTGGGAACTCAACGAGGCCTTTGCGGTGCAGGTTCTCTACTGCCGCGACAAGCTCGGCATCCCGAACGAATTGCTCAACGTCAACGGCGGCTCGATCTCGATCGGCCACCCCTTCGGCATGACCGGCGCGCGCTGCGTCGGCCACGCGCTGATCGAAGGCAAGCGCCGCGGCGTCAAATATGCCGTCGTCACCATGTGCATCGGCGGCGGCCAGGGCGCAGCGGGCCTGTTCGAGGTCTTCTGATTTGCGCCTGAGTGCTCCGCGTATCGAGCCGGTCGATTTGGGCCGGCTCGATGCCGACCAGCGCGCCGCGCTCGAACCCTTCCTTGCTTCCGATGGGGGCAAGGTCGGGGGCGGCAAGATCCTCAACATCTTCCGCACCCTTGCTCATGCGCCCAAGGCGCTGACCGCCTTCCTCGGCTGGGGCAATTATATCCTGTCGCGACGCAACGCGCTGAGCCCGCGCGACCGCGAACTCGTCATCCTGCGCACGGGTTACAACTGCCGCTCGGGTTATGAGTGGACGCAGCACAAGCGCATCGGGCTCGACTGTGGCCTCTCCGAAGACGATATCGCGCGCATCAAGGCCGGTCCCGATGCGGAGGGCTGGAGCGACCTCGACCGCGCCATGCTCCGCGCGACCGACGAGCTGGCCACCGACCATTTCGTGACCGACGCCACATGGGCCGCGCTCGCGCCGCTCGGCGACAAGGGTCGCATGGACCTCGTGATGACCGTCGGCCAGTACACGCAAGTCTCGATGATATTGAACAGCTTCGGCATCCAGGTCGAGGACGGCTGGGACGTCGACCCCGATCTGAAGGCCTGAACAGGGAGAATGACATGAGTGCCATCGGTGTGATCGCCACGCTGCGCGTGCAGTCGGGCAAGGAAGACGAGTTCGAGGGTGTGTTTGCCGAACTCGCCGCTGCGGTGAACGCGAACGAAACGGGCAACAGCTATTACCGCCTGTTCCGGACGGGCGAAACCGGCATCTACAAGGTCCTCGAATGCTATGACAATCAGGCGGCGCTCGACGCGCATCGCGCGTCGGACCATTTCCGCTCGATCGGCGCGCGCCTCGGCCCTTGCCTCGCGGGAGCCCCCGAGATCGAGACGCTAAGCGCGGCCTGAGCGGCTGGTTTCGACCGGAGGTTGCCGATAGAGATCTGTGCCCCGGCGAAAGCCGGGGTCCAGAAAGATGACGCTAACCCGGCATATTTCCGCACTGGGCCCCGGCTTTCGCCGAGGTGCATAAGGGTCAGCTCACCACCCCAAAGCCGATGCCCGTCAACCGATCTCGGCAATCTCGCCTGCCCTGTCGCCGATCAGGTACCGCGGCCCTGCTCCGCGTTGCGCCGCCTTGTCCTCGCGGTTGTAGAGCCCGCATTTCTTGAGCGACAGGCAACCGCAGCCGATGCACTGGTCGAGCAGTTCGCGGGTGCGCGTGAGCGCCGCGAGCTGCGCGTCGATCCGCGCGCGCAGACCGGTGCTGATCCGCGTCCAGTCGGCGCCATTGGGAGTCCGCCCCGCAGGCAGCTGCGCCAGTTCATCGCCGATCTCCTCAAGGCTCAGCCCCATCTGCTGTGCGATCAGGATAAAGGAAACGCGACGGATATCGGCACGCAGGAAGCGACGCTGCCCGCCGGCGGTACGCAACGCCTCGATCAGCCCCTTCGCTTCGTAAAACCGGATCGCCGACACCGCGACACCGGTGCGGGCGGCCAGTTCGCCGATCGCGATCAGGTCGGTCCGGTGCATCGGGACTCCTTCGTCTTTGAGCTTGATCTAAACCTCACTTGAGCTTCTATAAAGTGTCGCGTCAACCCGAATCAGGAGCCTGCACGTGACGCACCCTTTCATCGAACATGTGAATCTCACCGTCAGCGATCCTGACCGCACTGCCGGAATCCTCTCGGCGATCTTCGGCTGGCACGAACGCTGGCGCGGCCCTGCACGCGATGGTGGCCGGACGATCCACCTCGGCAGCGATGCCGCCTATATCGCTCTTTACACCGGTCCCGACGGCGAGCACGCCGATACACGCTATCCGAAGGGCGAGCCGCTCAACCATGTCGGTGTGCAGGTCGACGATCTCGACACGATCGAGATGCGCGTGAAGGCGGTCGGACTCACACCATTCAACCACGGCGCTTACGAACCCGGCCGCCGCTTCTATTTTTTCGATCCTGACGGCATCGAATATGAAGTCGTCAGCTATGCGGAGCCAAGGCTGGGCTGAACCGGGCAACATGCGAGGGGCTGGTGCGTTGGTGGATCATCACCGCAATCAAAGGAGTCTCCGATGAGCGACGACATCAAAAAGCAGTTCTGGAAGGCGCTTGCCGACAGCCCCTATGTCATGCTGGGCGCGACCGGCGAGCGCGAACATCATATCCCGATGAACGCGCAGCTCGACAAGGATGCGAACGGCGCCTTCTGGTTCTTCACCGCGACGGATAACCGGTTGGCGGCTGGCGGACCGGCAATGGCGCAATTCGCGTCGAAGGGCCACGACCTCTTTGCCTGCATTTCCGGCACGCTGGTGCATGAAAGCGACCGCGCCGTGCTCGACAAGCTATGGAATAACGGCATCGCCGCCTGGTATCCGGGCGGCAAGGACGATCCGAAGCTTGTCTTGTTGCGTTTCGACCTGGATGATGCCGAGATCTGGACCGCCGATCCTGGCATCAAGGGCATGTTCAAGCTGGCGACGGGCCTGACGATGAAGGATGGCGACCTCGGCAAACATGCCGAAGTGGCGCTCTAGATCCCGATCCGCCCCTCGCGAAATTCGAAACCGTCCTCGCGGTCGCGCGCCAATAATGCGGGACCGTCGAGATCGACCCAGCGCGCGCGCTGAGCCAATATGAAGGCGGGCGCGATGGCAAGGCTGGTCGAGAGCATGCAGCCTATCATGATCGACAGCCCCGCCGCGTCGGCGGCGTCGGCGATCTTGAGCGCCTCGGTCAGCCCGCCCGCCTTGTCGAGCTTGATATTCACCCCGTCGTAAAAGGGGCCGATGCGCGCGACATCGGCCGCCGTCTGGCAGCTTTCGTCGGCGATAAACGGGATCGGCGCATAGATGGGATCGAGCAGCGCGTCGGCGCCCACCGGCACCGGCTGCTCGATCATCTCGACCCCCATGTCGGCGAGCGCCTCGGCCTCGCTCAATATGTCGATCTCACCCCAACTTTCATTGGCATCGACGATCAGCCGCGCATCGGGCGCGCCCTTGCGGACCCCGGCGACGCGCAAGCGATCATCCTCGCCGGTTAGCTTGATCTTCAGCAGGCGGTATCCGTCAGCCGCCGCGGTAGCCGCCTGCTCCGCCATCGCGCCGGGCGTACCGAGCGAGACGGTATAGGCTGTGACCCGCGATGTCGGGGCGCCGTCGCAGCCGACAACCTGCCAGAGTCGGAGGCCACGTTGGCGTGCTTCGAGATCCCATAGCGCGCAATCGAGGGCGTTGCGCGCCGCGCCCGGCGCCATCAACTCCTGCACAGCGGCGCGCGCCTCGGCGGTGTCCATCTCCCCGATATGCGGCGCGGCGAGCAGTATCTGGTCGCGGCACCGCGCCGCATCCTCGCCGAGATAATAGACAGGCGTACCCTCGCCGCGCCCGATCGCGCCTTGTCCCTCGATTTCGGCGACGACGACATCGATATGCGTCTTGGCGCCGCGACTGATGACGAACTCGCCTGCGACCGGCCAGCGTTCGACACGCGCGCTTTTCAGTTGGATAGCCATGCAGGAAGGCTAGTGTAGATCACTATGACCGGCAAATCCCTTTCCGAACGCATCGGCGACTTCGGCCACCGCCTCGCGGTCGAGGCCCACGCCGCGTGGCTCGCCGCGCGCGATCCGCGCGTGCCATGGTTCGCGCGCATCCTCGCGGTCGCGGTCGCCGCCTATGCGCTGTCGCCGATCGACCTGATCCCCGACTTCATTCCGGTGCTTGGCTGGATCGACGACCTTGTCATCGTCCCGCTCGGCCTGCTCGTAGTCCGGCGGTCGATCCCGGCGCCGCTATGGATCGAACTCCACGCCGCCGCCGAAACCGCAAGCGAACGCCCGTCGAGCCGGGTCGGGATGGCCTTCATACTGCTGCTGTGGGCGGGGCTTCTCTATATCGTTTACTGGAGCGTTCGGACCTCGCCGTGGCACTAGGCGCCGTTGCTGCGTATCCACTTCTCGACCACTGGCGCGATCTCCTCGCGCCATTTGCGGCCGTTGAAGATGCCGTAGTGGCCGACGCCTTTCGCCATCAGATATTTTTTCTTGTCCGCAGGCAAGGCTCTGGCGATCGTCAGCGCCGCCTTCGTCTGGCCGATTCCTGAAATATCGTCGCGCTCGCCCTCGATCGCGAGAATCGCGATATCCTCGATCGCGCCGACGTCGACCGGCTGGCCGCGATGCGTCATTTCGCCCTTGGGCAGCAGGTGGCGCTGGAACACGACGTCGACGGTCTGCAGGTAAAATTCGGCGCTCATGTCGCACACTGCGCGATATTCGTCGTAAAATTCCTTGGTCTTGTCCGCGCTCTCCCCGTCGCCGTCGACCAGGTGCCTGAACATCTCCCAATGGCTCATCATGTGATTGCCGAGGTTCATCGACATGAATCCGGCCAGTTGCAGGAAGCCCGGATAGACGCGGCGGCCGGCGCCCGGATAATAGGCCGGCACCGTCGCGATCACATTTTCCTGGAACCACGCATAGGGCCGGGTGGTCGCATGTTCGTTGACCGCGGTCGGTGCCTTGCGCGTATCGATCGGCCCACCCATCATCGTCAGCGTCTTCGGTCGGCATTTATGCTTGTTTGCCGCCATGATCGCCGCGGCGGCGAGACTCGGCACCGAGGGCTGGCACACGGCCAGCATATGCGCGCCCGGCCCGATATGCTCGAGCCAGGCAATCAGATAGTCGATATAATCGTCGAGATCGAACTTCCCGGCCTCTAGCGGCACATTCCGCGCATCGCGCCAGTCGGTGATCCACACGTCGTGCCCGGGCAGCATCCGCTCGACGGTCCCGCGGAGCAATGTCGCATAGTGGCCCGACATCGGCGCAACGATCAACAGCTTGGGTGCGTCTTGCGCGCCCTTATGCTTGAAATGCTTGAGCTGCCCGAAGGGCTTGCGCGCCTCGATGGCCTCGGTCACGCGCACGGTCTCGCCATCGACCATCGTGTCGTAAAGCTCGAACCCCGGCTTGCCACGCGGCGCCGCCGCATGCGCGAAGACTTCGAGCGCCGAGGCGAACATCGGGCTGCCGCCGAAATAGCCGAGCGGATTCGCCGGATGCTGCATCACCTGCGCGCCAGCGGTCGCAAGCGCGCTTGCGCCCGCGAGCCAGTTTTTATGTAGGTCAAAGGCGTGGTACAGCATCAATCAACATTCCTTGCGTCCATATGGGCGCTCTTGCGGCGCCCTGACGCTTCGCAGTCTAGGCAATCACTGCCGTTGTGCAACGCATCATTTTCGCGATTCTTCATACCCTTTGAAGCAAAAGCGCCATTCTGCGTCGTTGAGCACCGTCCGCGCCGCTGCTAGGGGCAGTGCAATGGCCAGCCAACCCGATCTTTCCGCCGCGAAAGCTTCCGCCGAACCTCGCCGCAAGCTCGGCAGTCTCCGGATGGTGTGGCATCACGCCAGCCGCTATCCGCTGCAATTGATCGTCGCCGCGATCGCGCTCGGGATCGCTGCACTCGCCACGCTGGCGATTCCGTATCAATTCAAGGCAATGATCGACAGCGGCTTCATCGCCGGCGGCGGCGATGTCGCGCCGCATTTCAGGCTCTTTTACGCGATCGTCGTCGCGCTCGCTTTGGCCACCGCACTGCGATTCTATTTCGTCAGCTGGCTCGGTGAGCGCACCGTCGCTGACATCCGTCAGGCGGTGCAACGCAACCTGCTCCGCCTCGCACCCGGCTTCTTCGAGGAAAACCGCCCTTCAGAAATCGCTTCGCGCATGACATCGGATACAGCGATTATCGAACAGGTGGTCGGCACCACCGTTTCCGTCGCGCTGCGCAACATGGTGATGGGAATCGGCGGCATCATCTATCTCTTCAGCCTGTCGCCAAAGCTCACTGCCGGCATCCTCTTCGGCATCCCGGTCATCATCCTCCCGATCGTGCTGCTCGGCCGGCGGCTTCAGAATGTCTCGAGGACCAGCCAGGACCGCGTCGCCGATATCGGCGCGACCACGGCCGAGCAGATGAGCGCGATGAAAATAGTCCAGGCGTTCGGCCAGGAAGCGCGCGAAGCCGACCGCTTCGCCGCGGCTGTCGAGGCCAATTTCGCGACCGCAAAGCGACGCATTCGTCTGCGCGCGATCATCACCGCCACGGTGATCGGCCTCCTGTTCGGCGCGATCACCACCCTGCTCTGGTACGGCGCCGAAGGCGTCGCGCAGGGCACGATCACCGGCGGCACGATCGCCGCCTTCGTCCTTACCGGCGGGCTTGTCGCGGGAGCGTTCGGAGCGCTCACCGAAGTCTATGGCGATCTGCTCCGCGCCGCGGGCGCCGCCGAGCGGCTCAGCGAGTTGCTGAACGCCGAAGCGACGATCGCTCCGCCCACGCACCCGCAGCCTTTCCCCTCGCCGCCGAGCGGCACGCTCGAATTCGCAAAGGTCGAATTTCACTACCCGACGCGTCCCGACGCCCCGGCCCTCCATGATTTCAGCCTCGCGATCCGCCCGCGCGAGACGGTCGCCATCGTCGGCCCCTCGGGCGCCGGCAAGTCGACGCTCTTCCAGCTCGCCGAGCGCTTCTACGATCCGCAGGCGGGGCAGATCCTGCTCGACGGCGTGCCGCTCACCGAAGCCGATCCCGCCGACATCCGCGCGCGTATCGCGATGGTGCCACAGGAAACGGTGATTTTTGCGGCCTCGGCGCGCGACAATCTGCGCTACGGCAATTGGGAGGCGAGCGACGAGCAGCTTTGGGACGCTGCGCGCGCCGCCAATGCCGAAGAATTTCTCCGTAAATTGCCGCAGGGCCTCGACACCTTCATGGGCGAAGGCGGCGCGCGCCTCTCGGGCGGCCAGCGCCAGCGCGTCGCGATCGCGCGCGCACTCCTGCGCTGCGCACCGCTGCTACTGCTCGACGAAGCAACCTCCGCGCTCGACGCTGAATCCGAAAAGCTCGTGCAGGATGCCCTCGAAACGTTGATGACAGACCGAACGACGATCGTGATCGCACACCGCCTTGCGACCGTGCGCGCCGCCGATCGCATCATCGTGATGGACGACGGACGCATCGTCGAAGAGGGTCGCCACGACGAGCTCGTCGTCGCCGACGGCCTCTATGCCCGCCTCGCGCGACTCCAGTTCCAGGACAATCTCGCCGCGGCCTGACAAAGCTGAAGGAAAATGACGATGCTCTACGACTTGACCGTACCGGCCTACCAAAATGCCCTGAAGGCTCTGTCGGGCGAGTTGGCGAAAGCAAGCGCATGGGGCGCGGATAATGGCATCGGCGAGCTCCAGTTCGCGGTCGCGCGGCTAGCCCCCGACATGTTCCCGCTCGCCTCGCAGGTCCGCTTCACCTGCCTCCAGGCATTGCAGCCCCTAAGCCGGCTCGGGGGCATCGCGATCCCGGAGCTTCCCGAGGATGCGACCGACTTCGCCGGTATGCAGGAGCAGATCGCCGCCACGCTGGCCGTCCTTGAAGACCTCGATTGCGCCGCGCTCGGCGACGACATGGAGCGGGCGGTCAGCTTTGACTTACCGAACGGCATGATGTTCGACCTCAGCGCCGCAGACTATGTCCGCGACTGGGCACAGCCGCAATTCTACTTCCACCGCGTCGCCGCCTATGCCGTGTTGCGCCATATGGGCGTCCCGCTCGGCAAGGCCGATTATGTCGCCTATATGATGCGCCATCTCCGCCCAGGAACGGCACCCGCCTGAGCGGCGACGGGGCCGCCGGACCTCATATCAGTCCGGCGTAATTCTGGATGCCCGGAAAGGCGAGCTTGGAGCCGCCATTGCGCCGGATCGCGCCGATCGCCTCGTCGACACGAAGATAACGCGCCCGCGCATCGGGCTCGAGCAGGATCGCCGCCGGCTCGACGCGCTCTGACGCCTGCTTAACGAGGATACCCAACTCGGCGAGGTCGATTGCTTCGTCGTTCCAGCGGATCACGTCGCTCGTATCGATCGTCACGCGATTTTGGTCGAGTATCTTTCCGCGGACCTCGCCGATCGGAAGCGTCACATCGACGCTGTGCGTCGGCGGCGGAATGGTGATGATGAACATCACCAGCATCACCAACATCACGTCGATCAGCGGCGTGGTGTTGATGTCGGGATCGCCATTGGGATCGGCGCGAAAAATGCTGCGATGAAACATGCCACGACGTTTGCGCATTGTTTCTCTCCCGCTTGGGGAATGAGCGCCGCAATCAACGGACGTCCCGCCCCCGTATCAGGAACGCGAGATCATCTCGCGCCCATAGCGTAATGGTATATCATAATGATGATCAGACAAGAAGATTCGGGGAAAAGGCACCGGACGACTGCGTCCGTACAAATCGCGCACAAAGAAAGGGCGGCACCTTTCGGTACCGCCCCTCTTTGTCTTCCAGTCCCCGTCGGGGATGGAAACCGGTCTTACATGCCCGAGTTCGGACCGTAAGTGATTTCCACGCGACGGTTCTGGTCGTTGCGGACGCCGTCGGCGGTCGCAACGGCCGGGCGGGTTTCGCCGAAGCCCTGCGCACTGATCGAGCCATCCGAGATGCCACGAGCGGTCAGGTAGCTGCGAACCGCGTCGTTGCGGCGATTCGACAGGCCAACGTTGTACGTCGCCGAGCCCGAACGGTCTGCGTGACCTGCGAGCATGACCTGCGTGCCCGTGCAACCACGGTTGTAGGCGCTGATCGCGTTGTCGAGCGTCGAAGCCGCTTCCGGCGTGATGTTCGACTGATCCCAGTCGAAATACACGATGTACGGCCCAGGTGCGCATTCCACGACCGGCGGCGGCGGCGGAGGCGGCGGAGGCGGCGGAGGCGGCGGGGGCGGCGGCGGGGGAGCCGGTTCGACCGGTTCCGGAGCGCCACCGAAGTTGAACGTCAGCGTCCCGAGGATCGAGTGCGAACGGAAGCGCGTCGAAACGTCGCGACCGGCCTGGTCGACCAGATCGAGATTGTCGGCGTTGAAGAAACGATACTTCAGGCCAACGTCGATGTTGTCGCTGAGCGGAGCGCGAACGCCCGCAATCGCCTGCCACGCAAAGCCCGTGTCCGAATCGTCGAGGAACGGACCCGCGAAAACGGGTTCGACCGAAACGCGTGCGACACCGGCACCACCGCCGACAAAGCCCTGAAGGCCGTCGTCGTCGCCGAAGTCGAGCAGGCCGTTGACCATGAAGCTCAGCGCGTTCGAATCGCCATTCAGGGCGGTCGAACCGGTGAAGCTACCCGCACCACCCGGCAGGCTGGGAATGCCCGGGGTCGTGAAGCGGCCGGACTTGATGTCGGCTTCACGGAAACCGACTTCGACTTCCGCGCGGAAACCGCCGAAATCGTAACCGACGGTGCCTTCGACATCGTAGCCAGCACGATGATCGAGCGTACCGGCGTTGTTGAAGGTGCCGATATCGAGGTCCAGGTCCTCGACGAGCATTGCGCCGGCACCAACACCAACGTACCAAGAGTTGTCGCGCGCCAGAACCGGCGACGCCAGGGTGGTGGAGGCCAACGCCACAGCGACGGCAAGCTTCCTCATAGTAATTCCCCTTTCAATTTGAGATATACGTCTCGGCAGACGTCCTACTCGCCGCTTTGGTTCCGTGCAAGTGAACAAATCGTCAATCTGTTGCCAAAAAGTCGCACTTTTTTTGTCAACGCACAGAAATTCAGCCTGAAATCAGAATACCCTGCGCGGCGAGTTGCGCGATCAGCGCCGCAATCGCGCCGCGCGCTTCGGAATCGATCACAGCCCCTCCTGCAGGCGGGGCGATCGTCGACGGCTCGACCCACGTCCCACCCTCGAAGCGAAGCCGCGCTCCATCGGCCAGGCGCATGACATGGGTCCCTTCGCGGGGTACCGCAAATCGCCAGCCGCCCGACGTTTGTACTGCAATTGCATCGCCATGTCCGGCCCAGGCGCCGGTCGGCGCGGAGCCGACGATCCAGCATTGGCCCGGCGCGGAGCTGGAAGGCGGCTCCGCCAGCGGTCCCGCCTCGATCGCAGCGTGGACGAGCGCGTCGAGCAGGGTCAGCGCTTCATTGTGCGTCACCTCCTTCTGGGCCTGCGCGACGGCAAGTAGCGGTAATGCAAAGCGCGACGTGGTTGGCGTGTCGGTCATGATCCATCCTTATGTCAAAGCCAGGGAAAGCGGCGGCGACTGCGAAAAATCACCCGTTTGGCGGATTTCTATCTTATGCCCCGGCTCCAGCCCGGCGATCTCGCTGGCGCCGATATTCAGGGTCGGTAACTCCGGCTCCCATGGTCCGACGCCCGGAACCGGCGGTACCAGCGAAACGCGCCACATTTCGCGGGTTTCGCCAAGCGGCTGGTCGACATGGTCGCGCCAGCCGGCGTCGAGGCGGCTTCGTCTTGTCCATCCGATCGTCACGCCGCCCGCACCGTCCGGGCGGATCTGTCCGTGCACGGGCGAAAGTGGTCGCAACGATTGTTCGGCAGCCGCGATGCCGATCTCGGTCAGCGCGGTGCCGTTTCGTGGCGCCCATTGCAGCGTCGATCCGCCTGCGTCCGCCATCACGGCCAGGTCGTCGGGCAGCGTCAGCAATGCTGGATCGTCGAGCAGCACGAACGGCTCGCCCGCCGGATGAATCATCTCGCTCGCGGTCCCGGCCCGCCCGCGAAGCAGGCGCGACAGACGCCATTTCCGCGGCCCCACAATCTCGGCTTCGCCGAATTGCAGCAATTCCCTGCCCACCATCGCGCGGTTCGCGCCGCCGAGCAGCGCGGCATCGTCGATCGATTCGAGCGTCATCGAAGGATTGGCCAGTTCGATTACGATCGTGTCAGAAAGGTCGAACAGACAGTCGCTTCCCGCTGCCAGCGGCTCGGCGAGCAGGCCGAGCGCCGCCGCCGGACGCACGGTTCCCACCGGGATCGGCTCGGCACCGGCTGCCGAGACGAACCAGCAATCGGCGCCGCGCCAACCGTCGTTGCTGCCCGCTCCGGCGATCAATATTCGCGGTGCGGAGGCTGCCGGGCTCCCCAGATTGGGCAAATCGAACAGGTAGACCATGCCGACCGCGTCGGGCCAGTCGGGAGTGCCGACCGGAACCCCGGGCGCCGCGGGCAGTTCGGTCGCGGGCAGCGGCTGGTAGCGTCGCAGTTCGAGCAAGATTTCGCTGCCGCGAACGGTCCGTCCCGCCAGGCGCCAGCGTCTCCCATCGGCATCGGTCACGATCTGCCCGACGGTCAGCGCCAGCGCGGCCAGGTCGGCGTGCCAGATCGACGTCTCGCGCTCGTCCGCGGCGCGAGAGGCAAGACGCTGCGCCAGCGCCCGCGCCGACGTTGCCGGCAAGACCGCCGGCAGGTCGATCCGCTCCTCGCGCACACCACCGCCTGCAACCTGGCTTGCCTGCTGGCCGAGCTGAAAATCGCGCCCCGGCTCATAGTGGCGCAGGCGGATCGTTCCCGGCAGCGACGACAAAGGCGCTCGCCGCCGTTCGGCCCGATCGCTCGGAGCATCGCCCCGCCGCAGCTCGCAAAAATCGCTCAGCGCCAGCGGATCGCCCGCGCTCGACGCCGGCGCCAAGCGCCAACCGCCAGGTCCGCTCGCCAACAGCACGCCGTCGGCATCGAACAGCGGCGCCAGCGCATCGCGCGCACGGTCGCCCGATGCCGCATAGCCCGAATAGGGCCATGCGCCCTGACAGCGCCCCGCGTCGGCGAGCAGCTTGTCGCCGATCAGTCCGGCATCGATGCTCCCCGCATCGGCTTCGACCTCGAAGGTAAGTGAGGGAATCCGATTGCCGAACGCGCCCAGTTCGAGTTCTTCAAAAACCACATAGGACAGGCCCCGAAAGGCACTCGCCGACCCGATGCCCAGCGCGGATGCGATCAGCGGATCGGCCGCCTGATCCTCGCTCCCGTCATACCAGCGGAAAGTGCAGCGCTCCTGGAAGGTGCCGCTCGTCCCGCGCAGCAGGTTGCCGTCGGCCCAGATGCGCCCGATCGCACGGACGGGGCGCGACGAAAGCGCGATCGCCAGCGACACGGCATAGCTATATTCGGTCGTTGACGGCCGGCCCTTACCGCCCCCCCGCTTGGCCCGCCGCTCGATCAGGTCGGTCGCCCAGATGACGCTGCCCGCGACGCGCATCGTCCCGAACAATTGCGGGATCTGCTGGCCATAGGTCGATGCCTGAACCTTCAGATCGGCGAGCCGCGGCCCCTCGCGTCCCTTGGGTTTGAAAATCTCCGCATCGACTTGCTGCCCGACCGCCGCGCCGATCGCAGCGCCGACCGGGCCTCCGGCGATCCCGCCTACCACCGTCAACACCAAGGTCGCCATTGCCGTCCCCTCTTATGAAAGCCGCCATCGCGCGGCACCTTGCAGGCTCGTGTCGAGCGGCGTCGCGACCACCCGGCGCAGCCCTGCATGAGCATGGATGAATGCCTCGGGTCCGATCAGACCGAGATGATATTGCCGCGCCGGATAGACGATCAGCAGAACATCGCCGATGCGCATCGGATCGCTGACGCGGATAAAGCCCGCGGCCGCAAACGCGGCCTCGACCTTCTCCAGTGTCCAGCCGCGCAGCGGATAATCCGCCGGCCGCGCCAACCGCCGACCAGCCGCCGCATAGGCCGCCCACACCAGCCCGACACAATCCAGCCCCGTTGCCGGATCTGTTCCCTGCGGACGGAAACGGACGCCCACCATCGCGCACGCCGCGCGAACGGCGGCCTCCGCGCAATCAACCACCTGGATAGCGGGTCAGAAGGTCATTGCCCGGCAGGTGCGCCTCGCCGCGGAAATTGATCGCATTGGCAAAACGGTCGCGGCAGGTCGCAAGCTGCTTGTCGCATCCCTCGACCAGCCGTACGCGCACCGGACCCGGCGGCTCGAACGCCGGCGCCTCGGCGAGATGGAGGCTCGCTCCGTCGACATCGATCACCGGACTTTCCAATCCGCAATTGGCGCCCTCGATCCACGACAGGTTGCCGAACGCCATGCCGCCGACCGCTGCGTCGAGCGTCACGGCGCGCCCTTCGACGGCCACGACGCGGCGGACATGCGTGCGCGGCGCCAGATCGATCCGGCACGCGCGATCCCCCAGCATCGCGCGGCACGAGGGCGAGGTCGCCGGGCATACGGGCCGGTCGAGCAGCCGCGTCACGCCCTGCAGCTCGGCGGCAAAGGCCGACCCACGCTGTTCGACCGAGCCCAGCGATCCGCGCGCGACCGTCACGGGCGCCGCATCCGGCGCGGTCCAGTCGGTCACGAACAACTCCAGCTCCGCCCCGTCCCAGCGCCCGGCCTCCAGGTCGCGCGCGGCAATCGCATCGCTCGCGATCGCGCCCTCCAGGTCCATCGTCGCGGCATCGAGGCTGTCGCTCGTCTCGATCGCCGAGGGCTTCATCCCCGGCGCCGCGCGATATGCCAACCCGCCGACCATCAGGTCGCGGTCGTGCGACGTGAATCCGATCGCGACCCCGTCGCGTCGCGCCAGCCGCCAGCACCATGCGAGCGTCACCACTTCTTCGCGCAGCCAGTCGGGCGCCGCCATCAGCGTCATGTCGAGCTCCCTTGGGGTGCCCGCACCTCGACCAGCGGCACGCTCGCCAGCTCGCCGGCGAGGAAGGTCGCGCGACTTGCCTCCAGCCGGTCCTCGGCAAAACGCACCGGCACGTCGAACAAAAAACCTGCGCGCACCGCAATCCCCGCCCCCGGCGCAGCGTCGAGCAATATCTCGCCATCGTCCGTCGTCAGGAACGCCGCCGTCTCGATTCCGTCGACCGAGACGCGCACGCTTCCCTCGACCGGCAGCCGGATCGGGCGGACCTGCTCGGCGTCGCCCGCGCCATAACGCTTCACCAACGCGAACTGCCGACGGTCCCCGTCGCCAACCCCGAGGAACTGGTCGTCCGGTCCCGGCAGGCCGTTATCGGCCGCCGAACTGCCATCGAAGGGGTCGCGAAAACGAAACGCGCGCGCCGCCCCGCGCCGTGCGCGAAAGAAATCGCCCAGCAAGCGCACATTGGCCTCTGACCGGATTCCCGGCCCCGCATCATAGCGCATCCGCGGTTCGGCCCATTCACTCGCGCGCTGCTCATGCCCCGACGGCGAGCTCACGATCTGGGTCGAAAATTCGGTCGCGACCACCGCCTCGCGCCCGATCGCGATCGGAAAATCCACCGCATCGAAAGCCTGCACCTCATCCTCCCCGTCAAAGGTCACGAAACCGTCGCGCGCGACCTGCGGCAGCGCCCAGACAAAGGCTCGAGCCACGCCCGCGCGCCGCGCCGCAGCGGCAGCCTCGGCAATCAGCGCCCACTGTGCACGATCCTCGGGCAGCAACACGAACCCGGAAAAATAATGCTGTTCCCCTATGGGATAGCCCAGCCGCACCGCCGTCGCCGCCCGGGCGCGCGCCGTCTCCGCCCCGCGTCCCCCGGTTACCCAGTCATAATCTTCGAGCTGCAGCACATCGAACGCCGGCGCCGCCCATCCCGGCGGCACATTGGCGCGCCGCACTTCGGGCGCCGCCGGGTCGAGCACCGTTGGCAGATAGACGAGCAAATGGCTCACCAGCCCTGCCGCCCCCGCCTCGTCGCGCGCCGCCGCGACCAACGCCGCGGTCGATGCGGCGAGCAGCGCCCCCAGCGCGTCGAGCATCGCCAACTGCGGCGCGTCCAGCGCCTCCCGCAAGTCGGCGATCGGCACGCTCGCGCTCCCGAGCGCAGCCGTCGTCGCCGCATCATAGGCACAGATCCGCCCCTCGCCGGCAATCCACCACCACGGCTCGCCGACCTGGAATTTCAGCGCGAGCCCCGCCGCCGCACCGACAGCGACGAACGCACGCGCGACCGCCTGCAAATATCCCATCGCCTCGACATGCACGGGCGACAACAGCGTCGATGGCGGCTCCCAACCGGTCAGCGCGGGGGACCCGTCGCTCGCGCGCTGCTTCCACTCCTCCGGGCAATAGGCGTCGAACAGCTCATAGGAGAGCGACCAGATCACGCCGAGCCCCGCCGCCTCGCACGCCGCAGCGAACCCCGCGTGCCAGGCCGCGCACGGCGCATTGAGTGCGCCACCCGCCAAAGTGGCACGAAATACGGCACCATCCGGCGCAAGCCGCATATAATGGCTCATCCCGACATAGTGGACGACGTCGCCGCGATAGCCGAGTTGCACGACCTGCCGCACCAGCCGCGCCGGGGACAGATGGTAGCTGTCGTCATAGCCGTTCGCGATGCCCAGCCCCCCTTTAGCCGGGTCCAGTTCGGGCATCACGACATCGCCGATCGCAAGCACCGATCCCGAACCCCAGCAGGCGATGTCGCTCATCTCCGCCCAGCCCTGCACGGGCGCCGGAAGCACAGCGTCGTCGCCGTCATAGCCCGGCGGAACCAGCGAAATGAACATCCGGTCGATGTCGCCCGCCCACACCGGATCGGCCTCGTCCGGAAGCAGGAACCCGCCGTCGAGCGCGTTGAAATCGAGCGTGACGACGGCATCCTCCGCCGTTCCCACCGCATAATTCCACAGCCGCACATACCAGGCACGCGCTTCCCCTGCGGCATCGCGCCCCTCGATCGTCAGCGTCGGCCCGTGCAGTGCGTCGAGCGCCTTCACGCCGCCCGACCGCCAACGGAAGCTCAGCTGCGTATTCCGGAAATCGCGCTTCGTCTCATAAGCGAGCAGCGGGTGATCCCAGCGATCTTCACTCTCCCATATGAGCCCCGCCAGATCCTGCTTTTGATAAAAGACCGCCTCGACGCGCAGCGCGCCCGGGACGTCGCTCGTCACGCTCGCCATCATCGGCCGCGCGAAATCGATCGTCCAGAAGCGCGGATCGAACCGCTTGAGCCAGCCTTTCCTGTGATGCGGCTCGGCGGTCGCCACCAACGCCCAACCCATCAGTCTTCGCCCGCCGCCACCGCGCGCCGTACCGCGCGCGCCAGCTGCCGCCCCGTCTGTGCCAGCCGCTGTGGTTCGCTGCCCGGCTCACCCCGTACATTCACCGTGATCGCGATATTTCGTACGCTGCCGCCCGCCGCCTCGATCCGCCCGCTCGTCGTCGGAACGAACAGTTCGGGGCCACGCTCGCCGACGCGATAGGCGCGCCCCGCACTCACCGGCCCGCCGGTCGCGCGACCCGGTGCGCCGAACAGCGCCATCGCGATCGAGGTGCCGAGCGACAGCAATCCCTCGCCGCCCGATCCACCGCCCGCCGCACCGACGCCATTCGAAATCGCCGCCCGCGCAATATCGGCCATGACCGAAAGCGCGAGCCGCTTCAGATCCTCGAACCCCATCTTGCCGCTGACGATCGCGCGCGACAGTGCCCGCTCGATCGCGCGCCCCGTCCGATCGGCTTCGACAACCAGCGGCCCGCCAAGCTCGGCGCGCAGCGCTGCTATGTCGCGCCGGAACGCCCCGGTATCGGCGCGCACCGCGACGACCATTTCGTCGATCTCATCCATCGGGAAATCTCTCCATCATCGCCGCCAGCGCCGACCCGTCGAAACAGGGCTCCGCCGCACTATCGAGCCACCCGGCCAGCACCGCGCGAACATCGGCCGGCGTCGCCGCCCAGAATTCGTCGGGCCGCCACCCCGCGACGCGCGCCATCACCCCCGCGAGCGCGATCGCCGCGGGCCCAAGCCGATCCTCCGCCACATCATCGCCCTTGCAATATCTGCCCCAGCAGCGCGCGCAGCGCCGGGGTCACGGCCGCCAGTCCCTGCGCGACCACCGCCTCGCCGATCTCTTCGCGCGTCAACGTCTCGGGTCGTTCCCTGACACAGTGCCAGAACAGGCCGGCAAGCTCGCCCAGCCCCAGCCGCCCGTCGGCAGCGCGTTCGACCAGGCCGAAGATCGGCCCCAACTCGGCCTCGGCGGCGACCAGCGCCGCAAAGCTCGGCCGCAAAATCAGCCGCCGCCCGCCGACCGTCAGCTCCGCCTCGCCGCGGAGCATGTTGGCCCTGCTCACAGGCTCACCACCGCGCCGCTCGACTCAAGGTTCAGCGTGTAGTTGCGCTCGCCATTATAATCGCCGGCATAGTCGAGCCGCGTGACGAGGAAACGCCCGCGCATCCGCTCGCCGCTTTCGAAGCTCAGCTCATAATCGTCGATGGTCCCGGACAAAGCATGACCACGCAGCCGCACCTCGGCGTCCGAACCCGTAAAAATTCCCGCCGCACTCACCGAGACCGATCGCACTCCCGCGCCCGACAGCAGCTCGCGCCACCCGCCCGAATCCTTCGTCGTCACGTTCACCGCCTCGCCGTTCACCGACAATTGGGTCGTACGAAGCCCCGCCACGGTGCGGTACGTCGGCGGCGCTTCGCCGTCGCCGACCTTGAGCAGAAAATCGCTCCCATTTTCGATAGCCATCGTCTAACCTCCTCAAAATATAATCATGCGGAATGGGGAGTCGCAGGATGCTGATCACGACATTGCTTTTGGCCGTCATGGCGCAGTCGCCCTCGGCGATGGTGGACACGACGCGCGTTGCCTTCACCAAATGCTTGCGCGACGACATGAAGAAGGCGCTCGAGGCCAAGGTCGAAGACGTCCAATATGAAATGCAGGTAAAATCGAACTGCGGGACCGAACGCGAGGCGTTCCGCAAGGCGGTAATCGCGCTCGGCCGATCGGGCGGCGATTCCGAAGCGGTCGCGGCCGAGGACGCCGACCTGCAGATCGAGGATTATCACGCCAATTTCACCGAAAAGTTCAAGGACTATAAGTCGACCAACACGATGCCCGGCGAGTAGCGAAAACGCCGCTCGCGAAAGCGGCGATCACCGCCTTGGCAAAGCCCGATTGGCCACCCCCTATTCCGCCAGACAACGGCATCGCACCGTCGTTTCATGGCGCCAGCCGCCGTCGCGCGCAAAGGTGAAGCGCGTCCGCACGACCCGCGCGCCAACGACCGTCCAGTCGCCCGCCGCACCGCGCAACGCTGCGGCAGTCGCCTCGATCCGCGCGACGGCGCCGCGGTCGGCGCTCTCGCCGACGCCGTTCAGCACCAATGCCAATTGCACTTCCCGCCCCGCCCGGTCCTTGGTACCCCAGTCGCGGCCTTCGGCCCCGCCTACCGAGACATAAGGCGCGCTCGCCCGCGGCGGGACGCCATCGAACACGCCGTGCACCAGCCCCGCGAGTTCAGCATCGCCCGCCAGCAGAGCGATCGCCTTCGCGCGCACCGCCTGCTCGGCGCCGCTCATCGCACGCTTCCCAGCGTCACCCGCCGCCACGGCTGCCATAGTGCGGCGATCGCTGCCGGCGGGGCCGCGCCCGCGCCGTCGCGCGCGTCGTGCAAATGCTGCGTCATCCGGATGATGCCCTGGCGGATCGCCTCGGGAACGCCGTTGGCGCCCTCGGCCATGCCGGCGCGATAGATAATGCGCGCACCCACCGCGTCGGCCGAATCGGCCACGGCGACGCACGCGCTGCCGTCGCGAGCGATCGTCACGCGATACGCCTGCTCGCCCAGCGGCTGTTCGCTGCCGTCCGGCGAGAGCAATATCACGCTGTCGACCGCGACGACGGGCCGCGCGCCGAGCAGGATGCGGTCCGCCGGCAGCGGCCCCACCTCCTCCCCCATGCGCACCATCAGCCACTGGCCTATGAACGCCTCGCAGATATTGGTCGCCGCGCGCACCAGTCCTGCGATCACGGCGTCGTCGATCGTCGTGCCCAGCCGCAACCAGCCGCGCGCCTCGTTCAGGCTAACCGGGGTCTCGCCCGGCGACAGGCTTTCCACCATCATCGCTCCTCCACCCGCACGGTCATCGACCGCTCATCGATCTGTCCGTCGCTCATCGTCACGCGATTGGTGACGCGATAGACGCGCCCCGCGATCCCGCCCGCCAGCGTGACGGTGACCTCCGTCAGATCGTGTGCGCCGCCGGCTACGGTCACGCCGCCCTCCTCCACCGGCATCACCGACCAGTCGCTGGCAACGACCGCCTGGCCCGCCGGATACGCCGCCGACCAATCGAACTCGAAGTCGATCCGCGTGCCCGGATCCTTCACCATCATCGTCATCATCTCCCCCTTCCCGTCAGGGCTTGCGCAAGGTCACGCGCCGCGCCGCTTCGCGCACCCGCGGCAGGACCGTCTGCGGCGCCGCCGGTTCGGGTCCGGCCCATTCGCTTGGCAGATCGCGCCGCGCGACATCGCCGATCGCGCGCGCGGCCAATGCCGATCCGTCCGTCATGCCATGGTCTCCAGCGCCGCAAGGCGCGCGTCCTGCGCCGCGATGAGGAACATCGCCAGCTGGTCGGTGCGTAAGCCGAAGCGGTCGCCGGCGGATCCGCCCTCGCCCGCCGCTGCCTCGTCCCATTGGTCATGACACAGAAAGGCATAGCGGCTGCTCGGCGCCGCGCCGTCGGCGATCGGCTCGATCAGCCCTTCGTCGGCCATGATCGCCCACACCGCCTGCGCGCGCGCGCCAAAATGCAGCCGCGCGCCCGCTTCGCCCTTCACGGCGATGGCGGCATTCCACTGGAAAAATCCGAGTTCGCCGATGATGCGCCGCGCCGCGCGCAATTCAGCCTCGGTCGCCGTGCCGCGCCAAGTTTTTTCGCGCGTGTCGGAGGTGTTGATCGTGCCGGTCGCGGCATAGACGACCGACCAGCGCAAGCCGGACGTGCCGAGTGTTTGAGCATTGTCAGTGCCGGGCGCGGTACCGCCCGATGCGTTGACGAGCAACCGGATCGCTCCGCTCGTTACAAGCCCCAGATTGGCCCCCGACGCTCGCATCCCCATATTCGGCGCGCCCGCGAAACTATAGGTCGGCGCGGCCGAAGTGCCATCGGGCGCTGCTATCTGTCCGCTATTCAGCTTCAGCCCGCTCGCGTCGAGCCGTGCGACCTCGCTCGCCGCAATGTCGAAGGCCACCGCGCCGTCGAGCATGCGAAGCCCGTCGCGGCCCGCCCCGGCTCCCGCGACGTTGAACAGACCGATCGCGCCGCCATCGGCAAAGACGCGCAGCCGCTGGCCGCCATCCTTGCCGATGTCGAGCACGTCGCCATCGGTCGGGCGCTGTATCTCGATCGCGCCGCCGGCCGCGGCACCCAGCGGACCGTTCAGCATATAGCGGCCGTCGGGGCCGCGAAACGCGAGTGCCGACAGCGGGATGTTGATCCATCCGGCGCCGCGGCGAACCGTCACCGCGTCCGTCGCTTCGCCCGCGACCACGCTTCCATGCGTCGTCGACAGCGGCTGCTTCGCGTCGAGCGCATCCGCCAGCCCGGCCAGCTCGCCATCGAACGCCGCCATGTCTGCTGCCAGCGTCGCCGCGCGCGTGTCGGCGGCCGCGAACCAGCCCGCGCCGACGGTCAGCGCGATCGTTTTCAGCCCGGCCGTGAAATCCACCGCCGCGCCATCGTTCGACGATGCGGCCACCACGTCGCGAAGCAGGCGGCCGTCAGCGCCGATTCGGCCGGTCCCGACCTCCCATTGTTCGGGGCGGGCGATCCCCGCGACGGCATAGTCAAACGAAACGCCGGGCGGCACGGCGTCGGCAAAGCGGCGATGACCGGGCACCGCGCCGGTCGGCGTCAGCGGCCCGGTCCCGCCCTCTTGCGCAAGTTCGCGCACCAGGTCGGCGAAAAATGGGGTCGGCATGGCAGGGCCATCCTTTCAGGAACGAATTTTTCAATGGGAGAAAATGCGGGCCGCCATTTCATTCAGTCCGAGGCGAAGGCCGGACCGGGCGGAAGGGTGGTCGGCATTTGGCGCCCGGCTCCGCCCCGAAAGGGTTGGACGGGCCGGGCGCCCTCGCGCACCAGCGCGTTAGCTGGCAGCGAATTTCATCAGCTTGATGGCCTGCGAATCGATGATCGCACCGCCTACCCTTTTGGTTGCATAGAAATGCACGAAGGGCTTGTTGCTGAACGGATCGCGCAGGATACGCGTCTCGCCGCGGTCGGCGATCAGGTAGCCCGCGCGGAAATTGCCGAAGGCGATCGACAGGCTGTTCGCACCCACATCGGGCATGTCCTCGGCCTCGACCACCGGATAGCCGAGCAAGGTCGCCGCCTGCCCCTCGACCATTCCCGGCTGCCAGATGAAGGCGCCGTCGCTCGTCTTGAACTTGCGGATGCGGCTCAGCGTGTCCGAATTCATCACCCAGCACGCGCCCTGCCGGTACGGTGCCTTCAGCGAGTGGACCAGCTCGACCAGCTTGTCCTGCGGGTTCGACGCCGGGAAAGCGCCCGCAGCCCCCGTCGCGAGGTGTTGCAGCGTCCCGAAGGCGCGCACGCTGTCGAACTCGTTCGTCGTCGAATAGGTCAGGAACCCTTTCGGCCGGTTCGTGCCATTGCCGTTCACGAAGGCGCTGCCCTCCGCCACCGCGAACTCGCGCCCCAGCTGTTCGGCGAGCCAGTCCTCGACGTTGAACATCGCATCGTCGAGCATCGCCTGGCTCGCCGCCGGATTGGCGTAAAGCTCGCCCGACGGCGGCGCGATCTCGGCAAAGCTGCGCGTCGCGGTTTCGGGACGCGCCGCCGTCTCGCCGACCCAGCCCGTGCCCATCGATCCCGTCGCGACCAGCTTGCGGTATCCGCTCGTCCCCGTCTGCACGACGGTCGCGATGCTGCGGATCGGCGACAGCGACTTCAGCGTCGCGGCGATCGTCCCGTCAATCTCGCGCGGCACCGCATAGCCGCCCTCACCGCCGCTGGCCCCCGACAGGCTCTTCATCTCGACCCCGGCATCGATCCCGCGCCGCAGATACCGCTCGACAAAGGCACCCAGCGCCGGATCGGCCGCCTTCGCCCCGTCGAGCGGCAGCCGCGCCGCCGCCACCGTCTGCGCATCGACCTGTGCCTTCAGCGCCGCCACCGACGCCTTTAGTTCATCGACCGCCTCCGCCGCCAGCACCGCATCGAACGCTCCGTCGAGCGCATCCGCCTTCACTTCCATATTGTCCATGCTTGTCACTCCTTCACCAAATCCACCGCAATCACCCGCGCCAAAGGCTGCATCGGCATCGCCACCAGGCTCACCTCGGCCAGGTCGAGCCCCAGCAATTCGCGCGGTTCCTTCCCGCGCGACGCCGTCACCCGGTATCCGAAAGACAATCCCGTCAACGCCCCGCGCGCGACCAGCGCCGCCGCAGTTGGATGCGTTACCCGCGCCACGACGCGCAGCCCGCGCTTGTCCTCGCCCAATGTCTCGATCGTGCCGATGCTCGCCCCCGGCCGATGCTGCCAAAGCAAGGGCACGGCGCGTCCTGCCCTCAGGCTCGCCGCAAACGCCCCCGCCCGCACGACATCGCCCCCTCGATCGACCCGGTCGAACACCGAAGCATAGCCCGCGAACCGGACTCCGCCCTCCCGTTCAGGGGAGCGGCCAGGGGTGGCGGCCCGTGCCCTCGCGCCAGCGCTCACTTCAACAGCCCCGGCAGCCCCAGCTTCACCGCCAGCCCGACGACCACCAGCGCCAGCACGCAACGCACCGCCCAATCGACGACCGCCGCCCACACGCTCTTCTTCGCATCGCGCCACGCGCCGAGCAGCTGGCGCAGATCGCTCACATCGTCGCGCGCCGCCTCATCCGCGAGCCCGAGCCGCGCCAGCGCCCGCCGCGCGCCCAACTCGCTCGCTTCCTCCACGACCGCGCGCAGCAGCGCGGCATCGGGCGCTCCGGCCGCACTCGTTCCCGCCAGCGCGATCAACCGCGCCAGCGCCTCGTCCTCGTCCATGTCGAAATCCTCATGAAAATCCCTCCCCCTTGGATGGGGGAGGGTTGCGCAGCCTTGGCAGCTCGCTGCCCAGGCGAAGCTGGGTGGGGGTGGCCCGCTGCCGGCGAAACCTACCCCAATCCCAACAGCGCCTTCTTCTCCTCCGCCGTCAGCCAGTCCGCCGCCGACACCTCGCGCCACAGCGCCATCCGGTCCTCGGCCAGCGCCGGCACCTTATCCAGATCGACGCGCAGCTCGGCGCCATCGAACCACCCGGCCAGCCCCTGTGCCACCGCCCCCAAAATCTTCGCGCACAAAGGCAGCACCGTCAGCCGCCACAGCGCGCGATTTGCCTCGCGATAATTGGCGTAGGTCGCATCGCCCGGCAGCCCGAGCAGCATCGGCGGCACCCCGAACGCCATCGCGATCTCGCGCGCACTCGAATCCTTGAGCGCGAGGAAATCCATCTCCGCCGGCGACAATGATAGCGCCTGCCACTTGAGCCCGCCTTCGAGTAGCAACGGCCGCCCCGCATTCGCACCGCCCGCAAAGCTCTCGGCCAGCTCCTCGCGCAGCCGGTCGACCTGTTCCGCCGACAGCGGCATGCCCTTGTCGCCCGGATCGTGCACCAGCGCCCCCGAAGGCCGCGCCGCATTGTCGAGCAAAGCCGAATTCCACTTCGCGGCGGCGTTGTGCGATGCGATCGCGCCAGACGCGGCGCCCAGACACCCTGCGCCATAATGATCGTCGAGCGGATGCAGCGCCTTCACATGCACGACCGCGATGCGTCCCGCGCCATCTTCGGCGGGCAGCACCACCGCGCTCCCGCCCGCTTTATACCGATAGGCGACCGGCCATCCGCGCGCGTCCGCCTCGACCGTCACCCGCTCGGGCCGCAGCGCAAACAGCTCCGCCGGCGCCCCCGCGCCATCTGCCAATATCTGCACATATCCATTGCCGTGCAGCAGCAGCTGCGCTGCCAAAGTCTCGACCAGTCCCTGCCCGCCCGACGACGCCGCCACCAGCGACGCCAGCGCCGGATCGCTCGCGACGATCGGCGCACTGCCCGCCGCCTCGGCAACGAGCCGCACCGCCCGCTGCACGATCGCATTGGACAAATAGCCCTCGCGGACCTGCGCCTCCCAGCTGAGCGGCGCGGGCGCCGACCACGTCTCATACACACGCGACAAAGCGGGCCGCGCAGCATGCTGCGCGGCCTTGCGGCCAAACCAGTTCATGATCATCTCCTGCAATCGCAAAATGAGGGCTGTCGTGGCTGTCTTTCGATCCTCCCTGCCACCTCCCCATGGCTTCGCCATAGGGAGGATCAGGCGGTCCTATCCGGCTCGTCTTGGTTCAAACCCGCCGCACCCCCGGCCCTCGCCCCTTCCGCAGCCCCTCCTGCAACGCCGCCAGCGCCCAGACGCAAGCATCCGCCCGATCCGGCGACCGCCCCGGCCCCGCATAGCCGCCGCCAACCTGCAATCCGCAAAGCTGGTCCTCAAGGCTCTCGAATACCCCCGCATGCACCACATCGCCACGCTCATAGGCCAGCGCCACCGGCTCCGCGCGCCGCGCCTTGCCGATGCTCGCATGCACCGGCACGACGGGCAGCGCGACATCGGCCTGGCGCAGCGTGCCCTCGACCATCTCGCCCCCCATATTGCTCTCGGCCACGACGCGGTCGGCGCCCCAGCGCGCCGCCGCCGCCGCGACCGCCTGCGCCCAGACATGCGGCGGCGGATTTTCGACGCTCGCGTCCTCGACCACCGCCAGCCGCTCGTCGCGCAACTGCGCCGCGACCACGATCCCGCACGCATCGCCGTTTGCCGTCGCCGGCGGGTCGACACCGATCACGACGCGCATCGGCTTGCCGACGCTCGCCGCCTCGACGCGGCACCGCTCGACCAGCGCCCGCGTCCACAGCGCGCCCTCGACATCCTTGAGCAACTCGCCACGCAGTTCCTGCCGCCCCAGCCGCGTCCCGCCATAGATCTCGTCCATCGTCGCCAGCCATTGCGGCGACAGGTTGAGGCAATTGTCCCCTGTGCTCCCGCCGGTCGTTTCGACACCCTTTTCCTTCATCAACCGCCTTACCAGCGGCACCCCGCGCGGCGTCGTTGTCGCAACCACACGCGGGTTGTCGCCGATCCGCATCGTCAGCATCAGATTGTCCCACGCCGCTTCGCCCTGCGGCCATTTGGCGATTTCGTCGCACCAGGCCGCCGAATGTTCGGGGCCGCGCAGACTCTCGGGCTCCGCTGCTGAATAAAGCGTCGCCACCGCGCCGTTTGCCCAACTCAGCCGGCGGAGGCTGCTTTCATACTCGGGTCGCACATCATCGGGCGCAATGGACAGCAAGCCGCTCTCCCCCTCGACCATCACCTGCCGCGCCTCGTGCAACGACGCCGCGACGAGCGCGATCCGCGCGCCGGGATGGGCTTCGGCATAACCGCGCACCCATTCGGCTCCCGTGCGCGTCTTGCCGAAGCCGCGTCCCGCGAGCAGCATCCAGACGTGCCAGTCGCCTTGCGGCGGGCATTGGTCGGCGCGCCGCCACCAGCTCCAGTCGCCGAGCAGCCTTTCGGCCGATGTGTCGTTTACCCTGCGCGCCCACGCCGCGAACTCTTCAGGCGCCAACCTCAGCAGTTCGGAAAGCCCCTTCAAACCCGACCATCCTCGCCATCGCCTTCCGCCGCCATCCGGGCGCGCATCGCTTCCAGCTTGGCGATCAATCTGGCTTTGGCGCTGCCCCTCGGTGCGCCGTTCGTGCCCGGAAGTTTCGCCCCGCGCACCGCCGCCCGGTGTGCCGCGAGCAACGAAAGCCCGAGCCGGTATTTCTGCGCGCGCGACTTCAGCGTCGCATCCTTCACATTGCCCGTGGGCGCGATCAGCGCCTCGGACAATAATTCGGCCTCAAGCCGAGCAAAGCCTTCGCACAACGCTTCATGCCAGCGCGCCGCGAAGGCGCTGTTGCGCCGGCGCTCGCGGTACATCGCGTTCGCGGAAACCCCCGCTGTGCGGGCCGAGGCGGCAACGTTCGACGATTCGGCGAGGGCTTCCAGGAATAGATCCTGCTGCCGCCGGCCAGGCCGTGCATCGCCGGTGCCGCCCGCCGTCTTTCCGGCCTGTCCCATCACTCGCCTCCCGAAAAGATTCGGGCCGGAACGCTCTCCCGAAAACGGAAGGGCGCCGGCCCGAATCGCAATTCTTCATGATGTGACACTTGTGGCGTTTATGTAGTTTGCAAACCCACTGTTCAGCCGATGAGATAACGAACGGCAGAAACCAGCCCCGCAACGAACGATCCGGCGACAAAGGCGGTCGCCAGCCAATATTCGAGCGCCCTACCGCGATCTCGCCAGTTTGGTTCGTGGTTCATCCGGTCGGTGTGACAGGCCGGGATTTTGTAGGAAAGGCCTATGGACGGTTCGTAAACGTCAATCGCGCAACCTCTGCGAATGAGCTGGGGAGCATCCCCTGCTTCACTTTGCTCAGGAGATAGGGGGGCAGTTTCTCTGGCAGATATACGTTGCGCATCCATTTGCGAAATGCCGGGATGGCTTCTTCGGGGTAACAATATGCAGGTTGCGGATTGGACGCAGCCTGCGGGAAATAGTCCGGATAGTTATGATTGTAGCGTTGCCTCGCGCCGTGCTTTGCGTCGAAGCTTTTATCTGTCCAGTGCTTAGACCAACCCTTCCCTACGCTAATGTCCGGCACAAAATGAATGCCAACGTCTGCACCACCGCGAATCAATTCTACGATAATGTCAGCAGTTTCCTTGAATACGCTGAAATATCCAGACGGTATACCGCCATATGCAGCTGTGACGCGATCGTGAAATTGCTGCCATGCAATCGGGATGCCGCCATTGGGGTCATATCCGACTTTCGTGTAAATAAACTGGCGAAAGCTGGAGCGTGCTAACAGGCGGAAATTCTTGAGAGCCACATCGTTGTCGCTCTGCTTGGCCTCAAAGGCATAATATTCCAGCACTGCCATACAGACAATGTCGGGGTAAGCATGGTGAACGGTGCCGTCCATCGTGGTTTCTATATAGGGTTTTTCGAACTCCACGCCCTGCTGTTGCAGGGACTCCCGTATTTTCCGGACCCGTGGTTGCTCCTTACCGGAACCCCATTGGTCGCCCAGACGGAGAATGAGCGTGTGGTCAACGCCGCACATGCGCGCAAGGCCTCTGGCGTTGAGATAGGCTGTGCCGTCATTGAGGACGCCCATACCCACGCCATCAACTTCGACTTCTTTCTCGACATGTAGGTCGAGCAGAAACTGCCCGGTGCTGGTGACCAAATCGCCCATATTATCCCCTTTTCCGCTATTTTCCGCGGGTTTTTCCGGTGACCGGCTTATGCTTCACCAGCTTCCCTAGGCGCTCGTCAAAGCGTTTGGGATCGTCGTCGGTTTCGAGATCGCGCGCGGCTTCCTTGAACTTCTCTACCTGCGATTTATCATCTGACACGATACGGTTCCTTAACGGCGTTGCGACAGAGTTACGTCGTCGCTATATAGCAGCGAAGGAGACGGTGGACCTAGAGGGACTTGCACCCTCGGGGCGACAGGTGGGTAGCCGACACCCCGCACTATGCTAGGCCCAACGCTCTGGACGCCCCGCCCTCACAGGTGGGGCGTTCGCACATCAGAAAGGAACGTCGTCGTCCAGATCGTCGTCAAACGGCGGTCCGGGCGCTTTCGTCGGCGTTCCAATCAGTTTCGAAAATTCATCACCCTCCGGCGGTTTGGTCGCGGTATAAATGCCCTTCCGACCCGGCACCGAATAGATGATCTCTTTTTGCGCCATGCGCCAAAGCTTGTTCTGGAGAAACTTGCGGGTCTGGACGACCTGAAAGCGCCGAAACAGTTCGATCAAAACCGAGTCCAGATCGACCTCGTCGCCGCCCGATTTGATTACTGTGAAAATCTGTTGCTCAAGGTCATCAACCTTGATGCCGGCGAGCTCCTTGACCAACTCCGCTGGAAGGTCGCTCAGGTCGCCATAGGATGCAGGAATTGGCTTCGTAATGCGGCGGAGGTGCTCAAGCTCCTCGATTACGCCGTAGAGACCCTCAAGACGGGTCGTATATATCGAAACCTGTTTTTCTTCGCCCTTGTCTTGCGCAGTGGCTTTCCATTTTTCAATCAGCCGCGCGTAAGCCTTGACGGAATCTATGGGATCCGGCATAAGAATATCCTCAGTGACCGGCCAAGGATGCTGTCAGCAAAACTACATCAATGGCCAAAATCGGCTCGATTCCCCAAGGGGCGTCGGGCCGATCGTCGTTGTGAGCCGATTCGAGACAGATTGCAAGGGTGTTTTGCTCTAACTTTGCGCCCTGCTCTTTTTTCTCTCTACTTTGCGGGCAACTCTTGCGTTTACTTTGCGCCGCTCAGACTTCGTTCGAGTGAGGGCGCCCATAGGTGAGGCGCTTGCCGACGATGCCACGGACGGCGGCGACAGCCCGACCGCGATCATCAATGCCGTTCGCCTGACGGGTGTTATAGCGAAACTCAAATTCAGCCAGATAGCGATGCAAGTGCTGCTCGCCGCAATGCTGATAGACGCCCTTCATACCACGCTTGAAAATCGAGAACGCGCCTTCAACGGTGTTGGTGTGGATCGTGCGATCCTTGTAATCGACATACTGGCGAGCGCCGTGGAGCGTCGTGCCATGCTCGGCAAACTCGCGGCCGATTTTCTTATACATCTTGGCTTCGTCGGTCATCAAACGGGCTTCGCGAGCGATGTTGTTCAGGACGATAGGGTGAACCTCGTCGGCGCGGAACTTGTCGAACGTGAACGAACGCATGGTGCCGCTCTCGCGGTCCACCAGCGCCAGAACACCGAACTTGTGGGCCGTGCCAGCCTTCGCGCCACGACGGCCTTCCTTGGTGCCGAAATAGGTTTCATCGACCTCGACAGCGCCACCGCCCGAACCGAACGGGGCGGCAAGGTCGCCCGAACGCATGGCTTCACGGATGCGGTGGGCAAGGAACCAAGCCGTCTTATACTGGACCTCAAGGATGCGGCCGAGCTGGTGGGCCGAAATGCCCTTTTTGCTCGACGCGATCAGGTGGACGGCCTGCAACATCTTGTGCAGCGGCATACGGGCGTGCTCGAACACAGTGCCAACCTTGACGGTGAACTGCTTGCGGCACTCGCCACACTTTTTCAGGCCGTGACGCAGCGCACCTTCCGGCGTTTTCAGGGTCGGCTTGCCGCGAACGCCCGACAGGTCATAGACCCGACCACCGATCACACCGCAATGCGGGCAGACAACGCCGTCAGCCCAAACGATGCTTTCCAGATGCTCGAAAGCCTTGGCTTCGTCGTGGAAATAGGGGGAAGAAAGAACCGACATGGTGATATGCTCCGTTGATGAGCATTATCTAGCGCATTCGGTTGGGTTTGTAAACTACATAATCGCGACACTTGTGCCATATCAGCGTTACGATGTCAAGGTATTTTAACCTATATGGTTTTTATCTGGATCAGGCGACAGAATGCCAATTTTGCAATTCGCGGCGGAACCTTATTCGACCGCCGGCGTATCAGGGTGGGGTCTCGCCATTTTCAGGCTGGAGTAACCATCATCGAACCCCGAACCCTTGCCGCTTACGCCATCATCTTCCTGATGGTCGGCACCGCAGTCTATCTCATCGCCCGGTTCAGGCGCGAACGAGCGCGACAGCGCGACATTTTGCGCGGACGATATCGCAACCATCCGTAAGCACGGGAGAGGCTAGGCGCACCGGCGCGGGATCGACTCCGCGCCCCGCGCCGGCGGCGGCATCGGCCCAGAGTATCGCGCGTTCCGCGATCAGAACCCGTAGCGTAGCGTCACGCGCACGTTGCGCGGTTCGCCATAGATGAAGCCCCCGAACCAGCTATTGGTGTTGTAATAGGCCTTGTCGAAGACATTGTTGACATTGACCTGGAGCGACAGCGCCTCGGTCACGTCATAGGCGCCCATCAGGTTCACCAGTGCATAGGCTTTTTGCCCGACCGGTTCGATCACGCCCGTTGCGGGATTTTCGGCCGTCTGCGGCGGCCGGCTTTCCCAACGGAGCGAGCCGCCGAGGCTGAAGCCGCCCAGCGCGCCGCCGAATTCATATTTCGTCGCCATGCGGAACACGCGTCGCGGCTGGTGCGCCTGCACATTGATGCCGTCGGGATCCTTCGCCTTGAAATGGCTCCACCCGGCGCTGATGTCCCAGCCCCGAAACGGCTCGCCCTGCATTTCGAGCTCATAGCCCTTTGACACGACGCCCTGCGCCGGACGCGAGGCGATGTCGGTGGTGCCGGGTACGAAATAGGGATCGCCCGTTTCGGGGTCGATGTCGGGAACCGCGAAATTACTCTGCTCGATGCGGAAGACCGCGGCCGATGCGCGCAGCCGCCCGTCCATCAGGTCGGCCTTCAGCCCCGCTTCGTAATTGTCGCCTTCGAGCGGGGCGAGATAGCGTCCGGTGCGATCGCGCGCGGTCTGCGGATTGAAGATGCTCGTATAGCTCGCATAGGCGGAGAGGAAGTCGTTGAAGTCCAGGATCAGCCCCGCATAGGGGGTGAATATATTCTTGTGCTCGATCCGATAGGGTGCGGGCGTGTAAAGCGCTTCCTCCTCGTCGCGCGTCCACGAACTCAGCCGCCCGCCGGCGATCAGCTTGAGCCGGTCGAGAATCTGGAAGCGCGTCGCGCCATAGACCGCGGTCTGCTCGGTCGTACCGAAACCGCTCATGCGATAGCGTTCGCCCCATGTGGGTTCCGGATAACTGCCATCCCACGCGTTGAAGTCGCCGACTGGCGCGACGCTCGCGGGATCGGGATCGCGGTTGGTCCAGCCGCCCTTCTGGTGGCTGTACATTGCGCCGAACACCAGCTCATGCCGCCGCCCGAAGAGCTGGTAATCGCCCTTGGCCTGCAGGTTGGCGCTCCACTGCTTCGGCTTGGAGAGATACCAATAGGGCCACACCTCCATGCCCAGCCCGGTCGCGCGGTCGGGATTGCCCCACAGCCAGATCAGCTTCGAATCCTCGGTCTGCTCGAAATAGGAGACATCGCCGCGCAATTGCCAGCTACCGCCCAGATCCTGCTCGATCGAAACGAACGCCGCCTTTTCGGTGGTGTCCCATGCGTTCCAGTCGGCGCCGGTCGTCCGCGAGCGCGCCCAGTCGGGCCGCGAGCCGTCGGCATACCAATAGGGCAGCTGCGCCCACATCACCCCGTCGCGCTCGTCCCTTTGATAGCTCGCCCCGGCGCTCAGCCGGGTGCCGGGGCCGAGGTCGGCGGCGATCGTGCCATAGAGGGTGAAGCCTTTGCTGCTTTCGAGGTCGACGAAAGCATCCTGCGAATAGACTTCGGCGACAAGGCGGGCGCGCACCGAGCCGTCGACGGTCAGCGGCGCGCCGATGTCGATCATCCCCGAAAAATGGTTCCACGAACCCGCTTCGAGATTCACCTCGCCGGTCAGTTCGCGCGCGTCGGCGCGCTTGCGGACCATATTGATCGACGCCGAAGGCTCGCCCGCGCCCTGCAGCAGGCCGGTCGCGCCGCGGATGACCTCGACCCGGTCATAGATGGCGGTGCTGGTTTCCTCGAGCCCGACATTGCCCGTCGCGAACGGCAGGCCGTCGAGCTGGAAGGCGGTGATGTCGAAACCGCGCGCCGAAAGCAGGTTGCGCCCGCGATCGACCCGCTTCACCGAAACGCCGGTGGTATATTCCAGCACGTCGGCCACCGTCGATGCCGCCTGGTCATCGATCTGTTCGCGCGTGATGATCGTGATCGACTGCGGCGTCTCGCGCGGGGTCAGGTCGAGGCCGGTGGCCGCCCTATTGCGGTCGATGCCGCTGCCATAGACGACGATCATGTCGTCTTTGCGGCCGCTCGCCTCACCCTTCTCCTGCTCCAAAGCCGCTTCCTGGGCAAAGGCCGGAACCGAAAGGGCGCTGGCGGCGAGCAGCGCGAATTTGAAGACCAGACGATACGAACGAAACATGGTGCCCCCACTATCCCTGCAACAACGAGCAGCCCCTAAACTAATTGCAATTGCGACGCAATAGAGGCAAAATATTGTCGCGAGCCGAAAGATGATCGACGGCGCCGAGACAGGATGGGATCGACTGCGACACCGTCCGGCGCTAGCGTCAGGAGCCCGCGGGCAGGTCGGAGGCGTTGAGCGAGTTCATGGCGCACCGGGCTTTCCTGGCTGCGCGATCGCGGGGCGACCGACGAGACGGATTTGCCTATCGCGGGAACTTTGAAAGGCGCTCCGCATAATGTCCCCGATATGTTCGCAATCGACTCGCTGCTCGTAAAAATCGCCCTCATCGGCGTGATTGGCTTAAGCGCGCAGTGGATCGCCTGGCGCACCGGCCGGCCCGCGATCGCACTGATGCTGATCGCCGGCATCGTCGCCGGCCCGATGCTCGGTCTCATCGATCCCGAGCGGGACTTCGGCGCCCTGCGCGAACCGATCATCAAGCTCGCGGTCGCCGTGATCCTTTTCGAGGGCGGGCTCAGTCTCAAATTCCGCGAACTTCGCCAGGCGGGCACCGCGGTCCTCATGCTCGTGTTCATCGGCGTGCCGCTGGGGTGGGCGCTCGGCACCGCCGCCGCTTATTATGGCGCGGGCCTCCCGCTCGAACTCGCCGCCCTGTTCGGCGGCGTGATGGTCGTGACGGGGCCGACGGTCATCGCGCCGCTGCTGCGATCACTGAACGTGCCGCCGCGCGTCAAGCATATGCTCAAATGGGAAGCGATCGTGAACGATCCGATCGGGGCGCTGATCGCCGTCGGCGTCTTCAGCTATATGACCCACGGCGGCGGGGCCACCGCGAGCAACATCGTCATCGACGTCGTCGCCGCGAGCCTGCTCGCCATCCTGATCGGTGTCGCGGCGGGCTTTGCCCTCACCACCGCCTATCTTCGCGGCTGGATTCCCGAATATCTGAAAGCCCCGATCCTCCTGACCTCGGTGATCGCGGTCTTCGTCCTGTCCGACATCATCATGCACGAGACGGGACTTATCACGGTGACTGTCATGGGCGTCGTGATGGCGAACCGCGAAACCTATTCCAGTCACATGCTGCGGCGCTTCAAGGAAGACCTCACGATCCTCCTGGTTTCGGGCGTGTTCATCATCCTGTCGGCGACGCTCGACTGGCAGGTCGTGCAGAATTTCCAGCTGCGTTTCCTGCTCTTCCTGCTCCTGCTCCTCTTCGTCGTGCGGCCGCTCACCATCATGACCGCGCTGCTTTTCACGCGGATACCGTTCCGCGAGCGGCTCTTCGTGGCGTGGGTCGCGCCGCGCGGTATCGTGGCGGTGGCCGTGACGGGCCTCTTTGCGTTGCGGCTGACCGACTATGGCGTGCCGGGTGCCGAGGCGCTCGTCCCATTAGGCTTCGGTGTCGTCATCGTCACCATTTTCGCGCACGGCTTCACCGCGGGGGCACTCGCGCGTCAGCTCGGCCTCGATCGCGGCAAGGGCGACGGGGTCCTGCTTGTCGGCGCGAACAGCTGGACGATCGCCTTCGCCCAATTCGTGAAGTCCCAGGGTCGTCAGGTACTGATCGCGGACGAGGACAAGCTCGCGCTCCGTCGTGCCCGCCGCGCCGAAATCCCGGTCTATCACGGCAACATTCTCGACGAGGCGCACGACGACGAAATCGAGCTTGCCCAGTTCAGGCAGCTGATCGCCGCGACCGGCAGCGACAGCTACAACGCGCTCGTATGCAGCGAGCTTGCGCCGGAGATCGGACCCGAGCGCGTCAGCCGGACCGGCGGCCAGTCGCGGCTCAAGGGTCTGCGCCGTGGCCGCGCCTTCACCCTCGCCGGCACGCCGATCGAGGAGCTGCTTGATCGCCTCCAGGCCGGCTGGACCTTCGGACGCACCCGCATCACGGAGAAATTCACCTACGATGAATTTGTCGCGCGGATGAAGGCCAACGGTGGCGACAGCCTCGCCGTTGCGAAAGCTTCGGGGGAGCTTCTCATTTTCTCGACCGAACGCCGTCCCCATGTCGACGCCGAGGACGTCATCTGGACCTTCGTTCCCCCGGAGGTCGCCCCCACGGCGTCGCGGTCAGCCGGCGCTCCCCGAACGGAGGAAACGGCAGCGGAACGCTGAACCGCAGGTCGAAGGCTAACGCAATTTTCGCCCTTCCGCGTCCCACACCTCGACCGTGCCGAGAGCCAGGGCGCGTATCTTCGCCTCGATCTTCGACAAATCGCCGACGATCACCCAGCTCATCGCGTCGGGGCGCAGCATCTCGTCCGCGGCCCTGGTGATCGCCGCAGGCGTCAGTGCGCCGTATCTGGCGGGAAGCGTCGCAAGATAGTCATAGGGTTTGTCAAAGAGCGACACATATTGGAGGTAGTTCACGAACGCCTGGTTCGTTTCGAACTGGCCGGGCAGCGCCAGCACATTGCCCTTCACCATCATGTCGAGCTCGGCCTGCGTTGCGGGCCGCTCCTGGCGGATCGCGCGGATTTCCTTGTCGATCTCGGCCAGCGCCTCCGACGTCCTGTCGGTCTGCACGCTCGTCGCCACGCCGAAATTCTGCGGCCCGCGCTGCTCGTTGATAAAACTGCTCGCGCCATAGGTCCAGCCCTTCGCCTCGCGCAGGTTCATGTTGAGTCGCGCGGTGAAGCTGCCGCCGAGCACGCCGTTCGCGGCATCATAGCCGAAGTTTCGCGGATCGAGGCCGTCGGGCAACAACTGGCCGACGCGGATCACCGACTGGATCGCGCCGGGCTTGTCGATCAGCACCACCCGGCTCGCCGTGGCAAAGGGAATCGTCGGCACGGTCTTGCTGCCCTTGGCCTCCGCCGGAGACGACCAGCTGCCGAAGCCCTTCTCGAGCAGCGCGGTCAGCGCCTCGAGCGTCGTGTCGCCGCTAGCGTAGATCACGGCATTGTCGGGGCGCACCCAGCTCGCGTGCCAGCCTGCAACATCGGCGCGGGTGAAGGACTTCAGCGTGTCCGCCCGCCCCGCAAGCTGCGCGCCATAGGGATGCGCCGCGCCATAGAGCAGATTGGTAAAGGTGCGCTGCGCGATCGCGGTCGGTTCGGCGAGCGACTGCGAAATGCCCGACAGGCTGAGCGCGCGGTCGCGCTCCAGATCGTCGGCGCGGAAGCCCGGCGTGCGAATATAGCTCGCCCACAGCGCGATCGTCGCGGGTAGTTCGCGGCTGAGCGATGAGAGCATGAAGCTCGTCGTGTCGCTGCCCGCGCTCGCAAAGAGGCGCGCGCCCAGCGACGCCTGCTTCTCTTCGAACGCCTGCGCGGTCAGCCCGACCGGGCCATCGCCCATCATCTGCAGTGCGAAGCCTCCGAGACCTTTTTTTTCGGGCGCGTCGGCCGCCGTCCCCGCATCGAACACGATCGCCATGTCGACCGTCGGCACGTTCCGGCGCGGCGAAAAGACGACGCGAATGCCATTCGAAAGCCGCGCCTCCTGCGCAACGGGCAAGGTCAGTCCGGGCGAGGCGGCGAGGTCCGGCAGCTTGCTGCGGTCGGCGCCGTCGGCGATCACCCCGTGTGCCGCATAGGGAAGCACCGTCAGCTTGTGCGCGCCGCGGGTCAGCCAATCCTTGGCATCGGCGAGCACGGCGGCGGTGGTGACGGCGTCGAAACGTTTATTATCCTCGGCATATTCGGCCGGATTGTTCGCAAAGATCAGCCCGTCGGCGAGCGCCATCGCACGGACATAAACCGATTCGAGCGCGCGGATATTGTTGCCGTAATTGGTCACCTTCGCGCGCTTCAACTCATCCGCGGTCGGGCCGGTCGCAAGAAAGCTGTCGATCGTTCGCTGGATCGCGGCCTCGGCATCCTTCGGTTCGACGCCGGGCTTCAGTCGCGCATCGACCGAGAAGATGCCGGCGACCGCCATCGGCTGGTAATTGACCGACACCGATGTCGCGAGCGGCCGGTCGAGGACCAGCGCCTTGTAAAGCCGCGACGTCTTGCCGCTGCCGAGCGCGCTGGCGGCGGCGCGCAGCGTCGAGGATTGCGGCGTGCCGCGTCCGGGAACCGCCCAGCTCCATGACACCGCCGCCTGCGGTACATTGTCGAGCATCGTGTCGCGCTTGTCTTCGGACAGGCTCGGCACCCAGGCGGCCGTGCGGCTGACCGGCGGACCGGCGGCCACGCTTCCGAAATATTTCTCGGCGAGCGCCTTCGCCTGCTGCGCATTCACATCGCCCGACAGCGACAGCACCGCATTGGCGGCGCCATAATATTGGCCGAACCAGTCCTTCACGTCGGTCAGCGACGCGGCACCCAGGTCTTCCATCGAACCGATGATCGGATGATGATAGGGATGCCCCACCGGGAACAGCGCCCGTGCGGTGATATCGTCCATCCCCGAATAGGGCTGGCTTTCGCGCTGCCTTTTCTCGTTCTGGACGACACCGCGCTGCTCGTCGAGCTTGGCCTGCGTGATCGCACCGAGCAGATGGCCCATGCGGTCCGATTCCATCCACAGCGCGCGCTCGAGCCCGCCGGTCGGCACCACCTCATAATAATAGGTCTGGTCGAACGAGGTCGCGCCGTTGACGGCCGAAGCGCCGATTTCCTGCAGCGGCGGGAACCATTCGTCGTCGCGATGTTCGGACCCGTTGAACATCAGATGCTCGTACAGGTGCGCAAAGCCCGACTTGCCCGCCGGTTCGTTCGCCGAACCGACATGATACCAGACGGCAACCGCGACCTTCGGCGTGCTGCGATCCTCATGGACGACGACGCGCAGCCCGTTGGACAGCGTGAACTGCTCAAAGGGCAGCACTTCGTCGGCATGCGCCGGCTGAACGAGCGAAAACGCGGTGGCCGCGGCCGACAGCAGAAGGCTGGTACGGATCATGAGGAGAAGCTCCTGTCACATCTTTGATAGAAATCCGGCCGGCTGATCCGAGAGGAGAGCCGCCGACCGGAAGGGGAAATGCGCGTCAGAAAGTGACGGCGACGCCTGCCTTGACGCGGCGGCCGCCCAGATAGGTCGCGCCGCTGTAGAAACGCGGCGTGTCGCCGACGCCGCCGACCGAGCCGAGCAGATCGGGGCTGCTCGTGCCCTTCAGCAGATCCTCGCCCTCGACATAGAGGCGCAGCTTGCCGAAGCTCGGCTGCATCCAATATTCGAAGCGGAAGTCGAGCGTGCGGACGCCTTCGCGATAGACCGACAGGCCGCGCGGATAGAAATTGTCGAGCGTGCGCGACTGGAAACCATAAGCCAGCGTCGCGTCGATCCCATATTTGTTATAGGTCAGCGCGACCGTTCCCGAATGCTTGGGCTGGTTGTTGAACGGAATGCCCGAGAATTCATAGACCTCCTCGCCCGCGTCGGCATAAGGCCAATTGTAGATCTGCCAGCGCTTGCTCTTGGTGAAGGTATAATTGGCATAGATGCCGAGCCCCGCCAGCGCGCCGGGCAGGAAGTTGAAGCGCCGCTCGGCCTGCGCCTCGATCCCCCAGATCGTCGCCATCTTGTCGCTGTTCGACGGCGTCGATCCGGTGATGAAATAATCATCCGGGTTCGCCGGATCGAAATAGGGCGCACCCTGGAAATAGATATGGTCGGGCAGCGGCACTGCGGCGAGCTGCGCAGGCCCGTTCGTCGCATTGGCTTGCAGCAGATTCCTGATCCGCTTGTAGAATCCCGACAGCTTCAGCACCCCGATGTCCTGGTCATAATATTCGACGCTGAGGTCGAAATTGTGCGTTGTCGCGGGCTTGAGGTCGGGGTTGCCGGTGTTGATCGTCAGGATCGGCTTCAACCCCTCCGGCCCCGGAATCGGGATGTTGATGAAGCTGATCCGCGTCTGCGCCGAAAGCTGGCCGATCTGCGGCCGCGCGACCGACAGGAAATAACCGCCGCGAAAGATCAGATTGTCGCTTTGGCGATAATTGAACAGGATGCGCGGCAGCCAGTCGGTGGCCGTCGCCTTCTGGCTCGCGAGGCGGGTGAAGTCGTTCTGGAATTTGAGATCGACGCCGAACCCGCCGCCGTTCGACGGATCGATCGGCCCGATATAGGTCGGGAAAATCAGATTATCGGCTTCGAGCCGCGTGCGGTTGAAGCGCACCCCGCCAATGATTTCCAGCTTGCCGATGTCGAGGCGCGACTGGACATAGCCGGCGAGATTCTGTTCGAGCGTGCGTTCGCGGTTGATATCGTCGGGCAACACGATCGGTGTGAGCTGCAGCCCGCCGGCACCGCCGACATAGTCGTTCACATTGTCGACGAAATCTGTGAGCGATTCCTCGCTGATCACGACGAAGCGCGAGCCGGTGACGCCGATGCGCGACAGATCGTTGGGAACGAGCGTCAGCGGCAGCGCGCTGATCGGAACATTGCCGCCGAATTGCGAGCGCGCGAGGCGGCTCTGAAATTCGACGCGCTCGAACTGGACGCCCGCCTCGACATAGGTCAGCGGCCCCCAACCGGCGTTGAATTTCGCGCTATATTCGGCGGTGTAGCGATCATTCTTGCCGCGCGTGACGTCGATCTGGCCGCTCGCCGCATCGATCGTGAAATTGGAGGTATCGTTGACGAAATCCCATCCCGCCTCGGTCAACAGCGGAAGTTGCAGCCCCTTGCCGCCGCGTGGGCCGAAAGGCGTCACGATATAGCCGAGTGTCGGGTCGGTCGCCTGGGCCAGAAAATATTCGGCGCGCGCATCGGCCGCGGGCATACGAAGCTGTAGCCCGAAATTCGACGGATGGCGCTCGCTGCCACGCGCATAACCCAGCAGATATTCGAATTCGAACCGCCCCGTCTTGGTGCTGCCGCCAAGGCTGTAGGTGTCGGTGATGTTGCGGGCATTACGGTCGTAAACATAATTTTGCGTATGCTCGAGCGCCTCGTTGCCGGGCGTCAGATCGACCATCAGCGCGGTGCGATTGCCGCTGGTCGGCGTCGCGACATAATCGAGGTCGACGCCAAAGCTTTCGTTGAGCTGGACCGTCGTGCGGCGCGCCTCGCTGTGCTGATAGTCGAATTTCAGGTTGCTGTGGTCGCCGACCTTCCATTCCGCCGACAGCGTCGCGGCGACATTTTCGGTCTCGACATGGTTGAAGCTGGTGCCGAGGCTGAGCGGAAAGGCGCGCGTCGCATCGGGCAGGAACGGAAAGGTGGCAAGCGGATCGACCGCGTCATATTGTTCGAGCGTCGGATTGCCGTCGACGTTGGGCGGCAGGAACTCGCCATAACGCAGATTATGGCCATAGCTGATCGAACGATTGCTCGACTTGCGATACTGCACCGACGCGCTGAGCCCGAAATTCTCCTCGGCGCCGAACTTGCCGGCGATCGTTCCCGACACCAGCACATCGTCGCTGAAACCCTTGCCGCTCTTGCCGCCTTCGATCAGCAGGTTGGCATAACGCCGCGGCCGGTTGAGTGGCGACAGCGTCTCGATCTCGACCAGCCCCCCGGTGCCCGCACTGTCCTGGCTCGGCAGCAGGCTCTTGCTGATCGTGATCTTGCTGACCGAATCGGCGAGCAGGTTCGACAGGTCGGGCGACCGGCCGACACCGTTGCCGACCGGCAGATTCAGGCCGTTGAGCTTGACCGCATTCATGTCGGGGTCGAGCCCGCGGATCATGATATTGGTGCCGTCACCGGTCAGCCCGTCGCGCTGGAAAGAGACGCCCGGCACGCGGCGTAGCGCTTCCGAAATCGTCGTACCGGTGAAATTGCCGAGATCGTCGACCGATACGACGTCGGAACTATTCTCGGCCGTGCGCTGGAGGTTTAGCGCGTTGGCGCGCGCGCTGCGCGAGCCATAGACGACGATCTCGCCCGCCGCGTTGCTCCCCTCGTCCATCCAGAATTCGGCGTTGGTCTGCTCGCCCCGGACGACCTCGACCCGCGTCGATTGCTCGATGAAGCCGAGGAAGGACACGGTGAGCGTGTAGGTGCCCGTGGGTACGCGCGCGAAACGAAAGTTGCCGAGGTCGTCGGCGGTCGCGACCTGACCCGTTTCCTCGACCCGCACGAGCGCGCCGGAAATATTGCGATTGCCGTCGGATTGGGCAACGCGGCCCGATATCGAACCCGCGCCTTCGGCCGCCGGGCGATCGGAGGGAGTGGAAGGCGCGCCGCCCGACGGGCGGGTCACGACATAGGAGCCGCCCGCGGTTTCCCGGAGGACCAGCCCCGACCCCTGAAGCAGCGCGCGATAGGCGCCGCCGGCGGTGAAGCGGCCGCGGAGCGACGGCGCCGTCTTGCCGCGCACCACCGAGCTCACGAAAACGATATTGGTTCCGGTTTTCGACGCGACATCGCGAAGCGAACGCGCGAGCGGCTGTTCCGACAGGTCGAGATCATATTCGGCCTGCGTCTGGGCCGCGGCGGTATTGGAGACGATGGCAATCGTAGCGGCGCAAGCCGCGAGCGTGGCTTTCGAAATCATCAATGGCCCCCTGATGGGCGGGGTGTTGCTTGCGACCCGCCTCATCCAAGCAGACGCGCGATTGCCGCAAAACCGACATCGCGATGAAATAAAATTTTTGCGCGATCCGCCGAGCGAAATATTGTTACGGATTTCATCGATTTAAGCGAAACGTTCATTCGCGAGGGGCAGCCCCTTGGCGTTCAAGGCTGATGCGGCCCGCATCGCGATCGACGTTGAGGCCATGGAGCGCGGCCACCGCATCGGCAAACTCCGCCGTATCGTTGGTTGCGAAGACCCCCGACACCGTCAGCGCGCCAAGCCGGGGATCGGCGATGTCGACCTGCGGTCCGCCATAGCGGTTAAGCTCGGCGACCGCCGCCGACAGCGGCGTGTCGTTGAACATCACCTGCCCGCGCCGCCACGCCGTCGCCGCCTCGGACGATACCGGCGTCACCATCGCGGCGGCGTCGACCGCGGCTGCGAAGCGTTCGCCGGGCGCCAGCAGCGTCGATTGAACGGGGCGGGCGCCGACCGGAGAGGAATAGGTGTCGACCCTGACCTTTCCGGAAATCAGCGTCACGGTGACGGCATTTCCCGTCTTCCTTACGATGAAGCTCGTGCCGATGGCGGTGACGCTCTTGTTCCCCGCCTTGACGACGAAGGGCCGCGCCGGATTGCGCGCGACCTCGAACATCGCCTCGCCGTCTTCCATGACCACATTGCGCGCCCGCTCCTCATAGCGGACGCTCAGGTGCGTATCGGTGTTGAGCGCAATCCGCGTGCCGTCCTCCAGCGTCGCCACCTTTTGCTCACCGACAGCCGTCGCATATCCGGTCGGCTGCCCCGTGAACCACCATCCCGACACCAGTGCCACGATGAGGAAAGACAGGGCGAGCGCCAGCGATCGGGCGCGCCCGCGCGTCATGCCGCGATTATCGGGCAGCGGCTCGGCGCCAATGTCGCGGCCGTCGCGCAGCGCAGCGGCGCCGGGCAGGATCGCCCAAAGGTCCATCGCCTTCTCGAACGCTCCGCGATGGCTGGCATCGGCATCGAGCCAGGCGCGCAGCCCCGCCTCGGTGGCCTCCGTCCGACCGGTCGATTCGAGACGCGCGAGCCAGGCCGCCGCTTCGGCCGCCGTCCGCTCGGATGGGCCCGGCCGGCTCACCATTGCTCCATCCACTTCATGAGCTGCAGTGTTGCACGCGCGACCTGCTTTTCGACCGCCGCGACGGACATATCTTCCGACCGGGCGATTTCGGCGAAGGGCAGGTTCTCAAGCCGGCGTTTCAGCAAGATACGCCGCGTTCGTTCGGGCAGTTGATCGAGGCCGCGGGCGGCATGCGCCAGACGCGCGCGCTCCTCGACAATCTGCTGCGGGTCGGGTGTGCCGTCGGCGATCGACTCGATATTGTCGTGCTCGGCAAAGGGCGACCGGCGCTTTTTGCGCGCGCGATCGATCGAAAGATTCACCGCCGCCGTCACCAGCAGGGCCTCCTTCGATTCCGCCCTATGGGCTTGTTCATATTGCTCGACCTTGACGAAAGCGTCGTGCACCAGTTCATCCGCGTCCTCTGCGGGAACGCCACGCCGCATCACCGCCCGCCGGGCTTTTGCCAACATATCAGCGAGGCTCGACATGGCGCTCCCGAATTACCTTCTCTTCCTTCAGACGAACGAGGTGGCATTTTCCGACATCGGTTGCAAAGCCGTTCCCGGCGACCCGCCCGCGACGTCTGGCCGGTTGCGGGTCGCAGCCCCTGGCCAGGAGCAGACCGAAGGAGGAACGCTCAGGATGAGTCGGTCGCGGCAGCGATCAATTCATTGGGAAAAGTGAGGGTGAAGGCACCGCCGCCTTCGGGATGATTGGCCGCGGCGATGCCGACGTTCAACGCGTCTGCAAATCCCTTTGCGATCGCGAGCCCCAGACCGCTGCCGCCGTGTCGGTCGCCGCCCTTGCCCTGCGCGAAGGTGTCGAAAATCGACCGTTCCGTTCCCGGCTCCAGCCCCGGCCCCCGATCACGGATCGTCAAGGTGACGGCATCGGGGGTTCGGCGTCCGATGATGCCGATGGGCCCGTCATTTCCGCCATGCTGGATCGCGTTGGCGAGGAGGTTGAGAAGGATATGATGGAGCAGCCGTTCGTCGACACGGACCAGCGGCAGGCCGGCGGGAACCTGGAAGTCGATATGATGCCCGCGCAGCGGGTCTTTGAGGTCGTGGACCACCGCCGCGACGACGTCGGTCAGGTCGACCGGGGTCAGGTCGAGACGGACGCCCCCCGCGTCAAGCCGCACCAGTTCGACAAGATTGTCGAGAAAGCGGCGCAGGCGCGACACTTCGGCCCGCGCGACGGGGAGCGCGGCGGCATCGGGATGCTCGCCCGCCAGCGCCTCGATCGCCGCGGTGACGCCCGTTAGCGGCGTTCGGAGGTCGTGGCCGATCGACGAGAGCAGCGCGGCACGCAATCGGTCGCGTTCTTCGAGGACCGAGAGGCTGCGCATTTCGTCCTCGAGATGCAGCCTTTCGTGCGCTAGCGCGGCTTGGCCGACCAGCGTCGACAGCAGCGCCGCCTGGCCCGGCGAAACGGGATCGCCGCCGTCCTCGCTCGCGACGCCGAGCACGGCGAGCACCCCGAGCCCGGTTTTCAGGGGATGGAACTGCCAGTCGGACGCGACGAGCGTGCTAGTACCGCGCCCCGCGGGCTCGCCGCTTGTCCACGCCCATTCGGCCGCCGCCTGATCGACGGGCGACATGGCCGCATCGGCCGGCCGCGCCACGAGCGGGCGGAGCAGGCCATCCCGATCGGCGAGGAGGACGCTGCGCACGCCAAGCAGGCGTGAGACTTCGTCGCAAGTGACCGCGGCGGTGGTTTCGCGGTCGGAGGCGCGCGCGAGAATCTGCGCGAAGGCCGCGAGCGACGCGTTTTCCTGCGCGCTGCGCACGCCGATCCGCGCCCGCGTCCTAAGGCGCCCGGCAAGATTGCTGGTCACCGCCGCGACCCCGGTGAGGAGCAGCATCGTGAGCACGCTCTGCGGGTCGGCGATGGTGAAGGTATGGCGCGGCTCGAGGAAGAAGAAGTTGAACGCCAGCGCCGCGACGATGCTGGCGAACAGCGCGGGGCGGAGCCCATAGAGCGTTGCCGCGATGATGACCGGAACCAGATAGAGCAGGTCGACCGCTCCGGTCCCGATCCAGCGCTCGCTGAGCTTTGCAGCCCCAGTCGTTGCGGCGATCAGCAGCAGCGCGGCGGCATAATGCCCCGGCCGCCCCCACCCGCGCGCCCATCCTTCGCGGCCGTGGCGGGCGGTTGCGGCTTCGGGCGACGGGATGACATGCACCGCCAGCCCGCTCGCCTCGCGGATCAGCGCCTCGACCACCGACCCGTGGCGCAGTTCGAACCACCAGCTGCGCTGCGAGCGACCGATGACGAGCTGCGTCGCGCGCAGCGCCTCGATCTGCCCGCGGAGCCCGGCGATGACGTTTTCGGACGGCACGGTTGCGATCGTCGCACCGAGGGTCGCGGCGAGCGCGAGCGAGGCGGCGATACGACGCCGCGCCTCGTCGCCGAATGTCTCGCTGCGCGGGGTTTCGATATGGACGACCGTCCACGGGGCATTGAGCCCGTCGGCGAGCCGCTTGGCGGTGCGGACCAGCGCGTCGGCGCCCGGCTGTTCGCTGATCGCGACGAGGATGCGCTCGCCCGCGGCATAGGTGCCGGCAAGCCCCGTCGCGTCGAGGTCGTGCAGCATCTGTCGATCGACGCTCAGCGCGGCGCGGCGCAGCGCCATTTCGCGCAGCGCCGACAGGTTTGGCTTCGAGAAGAAGTGGCCGAGCGCACGGCTCGCCTCCTGCGGCACATAAACCTTGCCGTCCTTCAGCCGCTCGATGAGTTCGTCGGGCGGCAGGTCGACGATCTTGATCTCGGCGCCCTCGAACACGCTGTCGGGCACCGTTTCACGCACGCGAACGCGCGTGAAGCTGGCGACCACGTCGTTGAGGCTTTCGACATGCTGGATGTTGAGCGTCGTATAGACGTCGATGCCGGCGGCGAGCAGTTCGTCGATATCCTGCCAGCGCTTGGGGTGGCGGCCGCCCTCGACATTGCTGTGCGCATATTCGTCGACGAGCGCGAGCGCGGGCCTGCGGCGCAGCACCGCGTCGAGATCCATTTCGCCGAGGCGGTGGCCGCGATAGTCGATCTCGCGCCGCGGGATCACCTCCATGCCGTCCAGCAAGGCTTCGGTTTCGGCGCGGCCGTGCGTTTCGACGACGGCGACGACGACGTCGGCGCCCTCGCGCGCGAGCGCAGCGCCTTCGGTGAGCATTGCATAGGTTTTGCCGACGCCGGGCGCGGCGCCGAGGAAAAACTTGAGCCGGCCGCGTTCCTCCAGCTTCGCCTGACGCAGCAGCGCGTCGGGCGACGGTCTTTTGTCGGTGGGCGGGGCGGCGGGCGGCATCGCCGCTGCTTAGCCGAGCGTGCGACGCCGCGCCACGCCATAGCCTCCGACTTTATGGAAACTTTATGCGAACCGGAAAATTCGCCCGCGAAACTTTACGGCGAAGGGGCGTAGCCGGCGCCACATCCCAACCAGCCCGCAACCTTGGCGGGATTTCGCCGGAGACTCCTATGTCCGACCTTTTGTGGCTTGCCCTGCTCGGCGCGCTGTTCGCGCTGACGCTGGGCTATGCGCGCCTGTGCGAGCGGGCGTGACGCCGATGACCACGCCGATGCTCCTCGCCGGCCTCACCGCCGCCGCCCTGCTCGCCTATCTGCTCGTCGCGCTGCTGCGCCCCGAGCGGTTCTGACGGGAGAAACGCCATGACCTATTCCGGCTGGGCACTGATCCTGCTCTTCGTCACCCTCACCGCCGCGCTCGCCAAGCCGATGGGGCAATGGCTGTTCGCGCTCTATGAAGGGCGCTCGACGCCGCTCCACCGCCTGCTCGGTCCCGTCGAGCGCGGCTTCTATCGCCTCGCTGGGATCGACCCCGAGGAGGAACAGGGCTGGCGGCGCTACGCGCTCCACATGCTGCTCTTCAACCTCGCGCTGCTGCTCTTCACCTATGCGGTGCTCCGCCTCCAGGGCGTGCTCCCAGGCAATCCGCAGGAATATGGCGCAATCGCCGCCGACGGCGCGTTCAACACCGCGGTCAGCTTTACCACCAACACCAACTGGCAATGGTATTCGGGCGAGGCGGCGCTGTCGAACCTGTCGCAAATGCTGGGCCTCACCATCCAGAATTTCCTCTCCGCGGCGACCGGCATCGCGATCGCCTTCGCGCTGTTCCGCGGTTTTGCGCGGCGCGAGACGAAGACGATCGGCAATTTCTGGGCCGATACGACGCGCGTCACTCTTTATCTCCTGCTCCCCATCTGCATCGTCTATGCGATCTTCCTCATCGCCAGCGGCGTTCCGCAGACGCTCGCCGGGTCGGTCGATGCGACGACGCTCGAAGGGGTCCGGCAGACGATCGCGCTCGGCCCCGTCGCGAGCCAGGAAGCGATCAAGATGCTCGGCACCAACGGCGGCGGCTTCTTCAACGCCAACAGCGCGCATCCGTTCGAGAACCCCACCGCGCTCACCAATTTCGTCCAGATGCTGTCGATCTTTTCGATCGGCGTCGGGCTGACCTGGTGCTTCGGCAAGGCCGTCGGGGACACGCGCCAGGGCTGGGCGATCCTCGCCGCGATGGGCATATTGTTCGTCGCCGGCGTCTCGGTCGCCTATTGGCAGGAAGCCGCGGGCAATCCTGTCCTCCACCAGCTCGGCGCCCTCGGCGGCAATATGGAGGGCAAGGAGGTGCGCTTCGGCATCGCCGCCTCGGCGCTGTTCGCCACGGTCACCACCGCCGCCTCGTGCGGCGCGGTCAACGCGATGCATGACAGCTTCACCGCTCTGGGCGGGCTCGTCCCGCTGTTCAACATCCAGCTTGGCGAGGTCGTCGTCGGCGGGGTCGGCGCGGGCATCTATGGCTTCCTGCTCTTCGCGATCCTCGCGGTGTTCGTCGCGGGCCTCATGGTCGGGCGGACCCCCGAATATGTCGGCAAGAAGATCGAGGCGCGCGAGGTCAAGCTCGCGGTGCTCGCGATCGCGGTGCTGCCGCTCGTCATCCTCGGCTTCACTGCCCTGGCCAGCGTGATGCCCGCCGGTCTGGCGGGGCCGCTCAACAAGGGCCCGCACGGCTTTTCGGAAATCCTCTACGGATTCAGTTCGGCCGCCGGCAACAATGGCTCGGCCTTCGCGGGGCTGAGCGCGGGCACCCCCTTCTACAACGGCCTGCTCGGTATCGCGATGTGGCTCGGGCGCTTCTTCGTGATCGTTCCCGCGCTCGCCATCGCCGGCAGCCTCGCCGCCAAGCGCCATGTCCCGGCGTCGAGCGGCTCGTTCCCCACCACCGGGGGCCTGTGGATCGGCCTGCTCGTCGGGATCATCCTGATCCTCGGCGGCCTCACCTTCCTTCCCAGCCTCGCGCTTGGCCCGATCGCCGATCATCTCGCGGTGACCGGCGGCCAGCTCTTCTGACGGATCACGATCATGACCGCACCAACCTCGATGTTCAGCGCCGCGCTCCTCGTCCCCGCGATGCGCGACGCGGTGAAGAAGCTCAAACCCCGCGACCTCGCGCGCAATCCGGTGATGTTCGTCACCGCGACCGTCGCGGCGTTGCTCACCCTGCTCCTCCTCCTCGGCGAGCCCGGCCTGTCGACGGGGTTCCAGGTCCAGCTCGTCCTGTGGCTCTGGCTCACGGTGCTCTTCGGCACCTTCGCCGAGGCGCTGGCCGAAGGGCGCGGGCGGGCGCAGGCAGCGTCGCTGCGCGCCACCAAGGCCGAACTCAAGGCCAAGCTGATGCTCGGCGTCGGCGACACTTACGAGATCGTCCCCGCCAGCCAGATCGAAAAGGACGAGATCGTCCTCGTCGAAACCGGCGACCTGATCCCCGCCGACGGCGAGGTGATCGAGGGGGTAGCCTCGGTCAACGAGGCCGCGATCACCGGCGAAAGCGCGCCGGTGATCCGCGAGGCGGGCGGCGACCGATCGGCGGTGACCGCGGGCACGCGCGTCATTTCGGACCGCATCAAGGTGCGCGTCACCGCTGAACCCGGCCAGGGCTTCCTCGATCGCATGATCGCGCTCGTCGAGGGCGCCGAACGCCGCAAGACCCCGAACGAGATCGCACTCACCATCCTTCTCGTCGGGCTGACGATCATCTTCCTCATCGCCGTATCGACCATCCCCGCCTTCGCTTCCTATGCGGGCGGCGCGATCCCCATCGCTTTGCTCGCCGCATTGCTCATCACGCTGATCCCGACCACCATCGCGGCGCTGCTGTCGGCGATCGGCATCGCGGGCATGGACCGGCTCGTGCGCTTCAACGTGCTCGCCAAGTCGGGCCGCGCGGTCGAGGCGGCGGGCGACGTCGATGTGCTGCTGCTCGACAAGACCGGCACGATCACCATCGGCGACCGCCAGGCGAGCGAATTCCGCGCGCTCTCGGGCATCGAGATCGACGCGCTCGCCGAAGCGGCGCTGCTCGCGAGCCTCGCCGACGAAACCCCCGAGGGGCGCTCGATCGTGGCTCTCGCGCGCGAACGCTATGCGATCCGCGTCGCGGCGCTCCCCGCCGGGTCGGACGTCATCCCGTTCACGGCGCAGACGCGGCTGTCGGGCGTCACCGTCGCCGGCGTGACGATCCACAAGGGCGCGGTCGATTCGGTGCTGAAGGCGCATCCGCAGGACGAAAGCGCGCCCGCGGTGCAGGAACTACGCCGCATCACCGACGAGATCGCGCGCGCCGGGGGCACCCCGCTCGCGGTGATCCGCGGCGGCCGGCTGCTCGGCGCCATCCACCTCAAGGACATCGTCAAGGCCGGGGTGCGCGAACGGTTCGGCGAGCTTCGCAAGATGGGCATCCGCACGGTGATGATCACCGGCGACAACCCGCTCACCGCCGCCGCGATCGCCGCCGAGGCCGGGGTCGATGATTTTCTCGCCGAAGCGACTCCCGAGGACAAGCTCGCCCTGATCCGCCGCGAACAGGGTGAAGGCCGCCTCGTCGCGATGTGCGGCGACGGCACCAACGACGCGCCTGCGCTCGCGCAGGCCGACGTCGGCGTGGCGATGAACACGGGGACGCAGGCGGCGCGCGAGGCGGGCAATATGGTCGACCTCGACAGCGACCCGACGAAACTGATCGAGGTCGTCGGGCTCGGCAAGCAGCTCCTGATGACGCGCGGCGCGCTTACCACTTTTTCGGTCGCCAACGACGTCGCCAAATATTTCGCGATCATCCCGGCGATCTTCGTCGTCCTCTATCCCGGGCTCGGCGTGCTCAACGTCATGGGGCTCGCGACGCCCGAAAGCGCGGTGCTGTCGGCGATCATCTTCAATGCGCTGATCATCCCCTGCCTCGTCCCGCTCGCGCTCAAGGGCGTGCGCTACAGGCCGATGCCCGCGGGACCGCTGCTCGCGCGCAACCTGTCGGTCTATGGCCTCGGCGGGCTCGTCGCGCCCTTCGTGGGCATCAAGATGATCGACCTCGCCGTCTCCTCCCTCCACCTCGCTTAAGGACAAGCCCATGCTTTCCGACCTCAAATCCGCCGTCCGCCCCGCGCTGGTGCTGACCCTGCTCTTCGCGCTGCTGCTCGGCATCGCCTATCCGCTCGCGCTCACCGGCGTCGGTCAGGCGCTGTTCCCGGCGCAGGCGAACGGCAGCCTGATCCGGGACGAGGGCAGCGTCGTCGGCTCGGAACTGATCGGCCAGAAATTCGCGAGCGCCGCCTATTTCCACGGCCGTCCCTCGGCAGCCGGCGCCGACGGCTATGACGCCAGCGCCTCGTCGGGTTCGAACCTCGGTCCCGCCAGCCAGGCGCTCGCCGACCGCGTCGCCGCCGACGTCGCCACCCTTTCCCAAACGGCACCGGGCCGCCCTGTCCCGCCCGACCTGGTGACGACCTCCGCCTCGGGGCTGGACCCCCACATCAGCCCCGAGGCGGCTTTTTCGCAGGTCGGCCGGGTCGCCGCGGCGCGCGGGGTGCCCGAAGCGGCCGTCCGCGACCGCGTCGAACAGGCGATCGAGAAACCGCTGCTCGGCGTCCTCGGCGAACCGCGCGTCAACGTCCTGCTGCTCAATCGCGCGCTCGACGGCGGGCTTCGGCAGCCGTAAGACGCTGGCGTGTCACCGGCCGCCAAAATCCTGATCGTCGAGGACGATGCGCATATCCGCCGCCTGCTGAAGGCGACACTGCAGCGCGCCGGCCACGAAGCGGTCGAGGCGGCCGATGCGCGGCAGGCACTCGCGCTGCTCGACATCGAACACCCCGACGTCGTGCTGCTCGACCTGGGCTTGCCCGATCGCGACGGGCTCGAACTGATCGAACCGATGCGGCTTCGCTCCGCCGCGACGCTGATCGTGGTTTCGGCACGCGAAGACAGCGCGGAAAAGGTCGCAGCGCTCGACCTCGGCGCCGACGATTACGTCACCAAGCCCTTCGATACCGAAGAGCTGCTCGCGCGCATTCGAACCGCGCTGCGTCACCAGCGCACCGGGACCGCAGACGAAGCGTCGGCTATCATCGACGCCGGATCCGTGCGCATCGATCTCGAGTACCGCCGGGTTCTGCGCGATGGGGCGGAAATCCATCTGACACCCAAGGAATATGCCGTCCTTGCCGAGCTTGCACGTCGTCCGGACCGCGTGCTGAGCCATTCGCAGCTGTTGAAATCGGTTTGGGGGCCGGCCCAAACCGATCGCGTCGAATATCTTCGGATCGCGATACGCGGTTTACGCCAAAAGCTGGAAGCCGACCCTTCACAACCCAGGCTGATCATCAACGAACTTGCGGTGGGCTACCGCCTTCGGACTTGAAGCCCGGCATGGGAATGGCGCGCCCGGCAGGATTCGAACCTGCGACCACCCGCTTAGAAGGCGGGTGCTCTATCCAGCTGAGCTACGGGCGCGCGGCACGGCTGTGCGTCGCGGCGAATAGCGCGGTTTGCGCCCGCCGCAAAGCGGGTTAAGCAACGACGCGATGACCGAGTCTGTCCCGCCCGCCGCCGTCAATGCCGCCACGGTGCGGCATTTCCGCTATTATGACCTCGTGATGGCGGCGTTCGTCGCCATCCTGCTGCTGTCGAACATCATCGGGGCATCGAAGCCGAGCTATGTCGTCCTGCCGGACGGGAGCGAATGGGCGTTCGGCGCGGGTGTCCTCTTTTTCCCGATCAGCTACATCATCGGCGACGTGCTGACCGAGGTCTACGGCTACGCCCGCGCCCGCCGGGTGATCTGGACGGGCTTCGCGGCGCTGGCCTTCATGGCGTTCATGGCGTGGGTCGTCGTCGCGCTGCCGCCCGCCGACGGCTGGCCCGGGCAGGCAAGCTACGAGTTCGTCTTCGGCAACAGCTGGCGCATCGTCCTCGCCTCGATGATCGCCTTCTGGGCGGGCGAGTTCGCCAACAGCTATGTCCTTGCGCGGATGAAATTGTGGACGCGCGGGCGCTTCCTCTGGATGCGAACGATCGGCTCGACGGTGGTCGGCCAGGGTCTCGACAGCCTCATTTTCTATCCGCTCGCCTTTTACGGCCTGGCCGGTTGGCCGCCCGAACAGCTTTATCAGGTCGTGCTCTCGCAATGGCTGATCAAGACTTTGTGGGAAGCCGCGCTGACGCCCGTAACCTATGTCGTCGTCGGCGCGTTGAAACGGCGCGAAGGTGTCGACGTGTTCGACGAAGGCACCGACTTCAACCCCTTTGGCGCCAAAGTCTGATCCCGCATGACCCTGATCGAAATCGCCTCGCTCTTCGAGGCGCGAAAGCTGTCGGTTATCGAGGCGACCGGTCTCGATAAGGATGCGCTGCACATATATTTCGGCATGACGCTATTTCTCGCGGTGCGCTTTGCCTGGCGCGGTCGCGGCGGCTGGATCGCGGCGTGGCTTGCCGTGCTGGCGATGGCCTGCGGCGGCGAATGGCTCGACCTGACCGCCGAACATAGCAATTCCACCATCCAGCCCGACGCCGCGCACTGGCACGATATCTGGAACACGATGTTCTGGCCGACGGTCCTGCTGATCGTCGGACGCTGGCTGCAGCCGCAGCCCGGCACGGCCGGACTAGGCGATAACGCCGAGCGCCGCCTCGAACAGGCGTAGCCCGTCGGTGCCGCCGTGCGCGCGGTCGATCGCGCGTTCGGGGTGCGGCATCATGCCGAGCACATTGCCCGCTCCATTGAGCACGCCGGCGATGTTGCGCGCCGATCCGTTGACCGGGTCGGCATAGCGGAATGCGACGCGCCCCTCGCCCTCGATCCGGTCGAGCGTTTTGTCGTCGGCGAAATAATTGCCGTCGTGGTGCGCGACGGGAATGTCGATCGTCTCACCCGCCTGATAGCCCGCGGTGAACAGCGATTGGCTGTTCTCGACGGTCAGCGCCACGGTGCGGCACACGAAGTTGAGCCCCGCGTTGCGCATCAGCGCGCCGGGCAGCAGCTGCGCCTCGGTCAGCACCTGGAAACCGTTGCACACGCCGAGCACTGGCACGCCGCGCGCCGCGGCGTCCGAGACCGCGCGCAGGATCGGCGAGCGCGCCGCCATCGCCCCCGAACGGAGATAATCGCCATAGGAGAAGCCGCCGGGCAGCGCGATGAAGTCGACACCCTCGGGCAGGTCGCTCTCGCGGTGCCACACCATTGCGGGCTTGGCGCCGGTCACCTGCTCCAGCGCGACCGCCATGTCGCGATCGCAGTTGGAACCCGGAAAGACGATGACGGCGGTCTTCATGATGGCGTTCCTTCTTACGGGCGTTCGATGCGGTAGTTTTCGATCACCGTGTTGGCGAGCAGCTTGGCGCACATCGCGTCGAGATCGGCGTCGCTCGTGCCGTCGGCGACGTCGAGTTCGATGAAGCGCCCCGCGCGCACGTCGGCGACGCCGCCAAAACCCAGCCCTTCGAGCGCATGATGGATCGCCTTGCCCTGCGGGTCGAGCACCCCCGGCTTGAGCGTCACATAGACATTCACTTTCATGGGGAGGGACCTTTTGCTGGAAGGGCGGGAAGATGGGCGCGCCTATGCCCGCGAATCACTTCGGGGGCAAGGGGGAGCGGGCGCGACGGGCAAGCGCCGCGCCCGTGAAAAACAGGCCTGTTCGGACTGCGAACCACTCGCAACTTTCCTGTTGCGAATCTCTCGCACTATCCCTAAATCAAACTTGTTGAGAAGGATTCGCACATGGTCGTTTGTGTCTGCAACGCAATAAGGGAAAGCCAGCTGCGCGATGTCGCGCGGAGCGGCCAATTGCGGTGCGCCAAGGCGGCCTATGCGCAATTGGGTCGCAAACCCAAGTGCGGACAGTGCCTGTCATTCGCTCGCAATATCATCAGCGACGCCGCCGCGACCGCCTGATTTTTCTTGGTTTTCCGCCATTTTTGACCTTGGCCTGATGGGGCCGGGACGCCTATAATGCGCCCACTCCATTCCCAAGACGAAATGACAGGACAGACACCATGAAGGGCGACGAAAAAGTCATCGATTTCCTCAACGAGGCGCTCAAGAACGAGCTGACCGCGATCAACCAATACTGGCTGCACTATCGCATGCTCGACAATTGGGGCGTCGCGCGCCTCGCCGCGTTCGAGCGCGAAGAGTCGATCGACGAGATGAAGCACGCCGACAAGCTCGCCGATCGCATCCTCTTTCTTGGCGGCCTCCCCAATTTCCAGCTGCTCGGCCGCCTGCGCGTCGGCGAAACGGTCGAGGAAATCCTGAAGGCCGATCTCGCGGTCGAGGAAGAAGCGATCCCGCTGCTCAAGGACGCGATCGCCCATTGCGAAAGCGTGCGCGACTATGTCAGCCGCGACCTGTTCGCCGACATCCTCGAAAGCGAGGAACATCATGTCGACGAGCTCGAAAAGCAGTTCGAGATGATCGAGCGCATGGGCATCGAAAATTACATCCAGCTTCAGTCGAAGCCCGCCGGCGACGATTGAACCGAATCTGTCATCCCTTCGCAGCGGGATTTTGACCTCGCGACATGATCGCGGGTTGAGATTCCGGCCTTCGGCGGGATGGCATAACAGGATAAACCGCAGTTTTCAGGGGCGCTTTCGGGCGCCTCTTTTTTCGCTTGTATTTGCGACTAATTCTCAATAGCAAGGTAGAGCAGTCCCCTCCTGCCGGCCGCTGCAACTTCAAGCTGCGTCATAAGCGGCCGGCATCTTTTTCCCGACGAGGCAAAGCGGACGGGGGAACTGCATGGGACGGGAGAAACGAACCTCATGCAAAGCAGCGAGCTGATCCGCCAATTATCCGAACAGCCGCTCGTGCGCGATTTGTCGGTCGAAGCCGCGCAGGCCGTCCTGGCGCTGCGCTACTGCATCCTCTGCCGTCGGGGCGAGCGCGACCCGATGCCCGAGCTCGAACGCCGCTGGGGCAATATCCTCGCGGCGCGGCGCTACCGCCTGGTGGTCGAGGCAATCGGCCATGTCTGGCCCGAACCCTTCGCGGTCGCCCCGCCCTGCTGCCCGCGCATCAGCTTCGACGAAGCGCTGCTCGCCGCGATCGTCGGCGCCGCCGCGCGCCGCGACCGCGTCCATTTCGACTGGCTGACCGCCGAGATGCTCGGCAGCGACGCCCGCGAGATGTTGTTCGTGGCCCTCGAAAACTTCATCCGCGCCCGCGCGCCGGGGCCGGTGTAATCGTCGATTTTGGGGTGGTGAGCGGACGATCGCCTATCCCAACTTCGTCATTCCGGACTCGACACCGGATCCATCGCCTCAACGCCGTCGCGAATGGCCGGACGTCAAAAATTTGCACCGGAGCGCCCGCCGTCCTACATTGGCCGTTCAATCAACGGAGACTTTCGCCATGGACAACAATCTGACCGCAACGCCGCCCCGCCTTGCCGCCAGGAAAGTCCATGTCCATGTCTCCCCTCTCTCCATCGATCACTCTCGCCAACCTCGGCTGGTCCACGCCTGACGGCCGCGCCGTCCTTTCGGGCCTCGATCTCCATTTCCAGCGCGAACGCACCGGCCTCGTCGGGCGCAACGGCGTCGGCAAATCGACACTGTTGCGCCTGCTGACCGGCGAGCTTTCGCCCACGACGGGCAGCATATCGGCGAATGGCGGCATCGCGATGCTGCGCCAGACGGTGCAGGTCGCGGCGGGCGAAAGCATTGCCGACCTGTTCGGCGCGCGCGGCGCCCTCGCCTTGCTGCGCAGGGCCGAAGCGGGCGAGGCCAGCGTCGAGGAGATCGGCGATGCCGACTGGACGCTCGAAGCGCGAATCGACGCGGCACTCGCCGCCGTCGGCCTGCCGCTTCCCGCCGACACCCCGCTCGCGGCGCTTTCGGGCGGCCAGCGCACCCGCGCCGCGCTCGCCGGCGCGATGTTCGCCGCGCCCGACTTCCTTCTGCTCGATGAGCCGACGAACAATCTCGACCGCGAAGGACGCCGGGCGGTGCGCGATCTTCTCGCCGGCTGGCGCGGCGGCGCGATCGTGGTCAGCCACGACCGCGAACTGCTCGAGGAAATGGACGCGATCGTCGAACTCACCCCGCTCGGCGCCACACGCTATGGCGGCGGCTGGAGCGCCTATCGTGCGCGCAAGGACATCGAGCAGGCGGCGATCGAGGTCGAACTCGCGGACGCCGAAAAGGAACTCGGCCGTGTGCGGCGTCAGGCGCAGGTCACTGCCGAGCGGCAGGCGCGCCGCGACGCCGGCGGCCGCCGCAAGGCAGCGCGCGGTGACGAGCCCGCGATCCTGCTCGGGACGCTCAAGCGCCGCGCCGAGGAAAGCGTCGGCGCCAACCGGCGCCTCGCCGAACGCCAGCGCACCGACGCGGAGCAGGCGCGCGAAGCCGCGCGCGGCAAGATCGAGGTCGTCGATCCGCTGTCGGTCGGCCTGCCTTCGACCGGCCTGCCCGCATCGCGCACGGTTCTCGAACTCGACCGCGTGAGCGCCGGCTACGTCCCGAACCGGCCGGTCATCAAGGATCTGTCGCTCACTCTTGCCGGCCCCGAGCGCGTCGCGATCACCGGCCCCAACGGCTCGGGAAAATCGACGCTGCTCGCGCTCATCGCCGGGACGCTCGTGCCCTGGTCGGGGACGGTGCGCGTCGGCGTGCCGTTCGCGCTGTTCGACCAGCGGGTCACCTTGCTCGACCCCGCGCGCTCGATCGCGGACAATTTTCTCGCGCGCAATCCCGGGACGACGAACAACCAGTGTCGCGCCGCGCTCGCGCGCTTCCGTTTTCGCGCCGACGCCGCCGACCGCATCGCCGGCACGCTCAGCGGTGGCCAGATGCTCCGCGCCGGCCTCGCCTGCGTCCTCGGCGCGCCGCAGCCGCCGCAACTGCTGATCCTCGACGAGCCCGGCAACCATCTCGACGTCGAATCGCTCAACGCCGTCGAAACAGGCCTTGCCGCCTATGATGGCGCGCTGCTCGTGGTCAGCCATGACAGCGCATTTCTGGACGCGATCGGGGTGGATCGGGCGATCGAGCTGGGCGTCGAATAGGTCGGGAACCGCGTCGGCCTCAGCCCTACCCGCCGGACGGGATCATCGGCATATCGATCCAGAGCGTCAGTCCGGGGGGCGGATCGACGGGCGGCGCGGCCGCGATGTGATGCGCGGCATCGGCACGGGCGCGGTCGAGGATGGCCGGGGGAACCGCCGCGGCGTGAAAGACATGATCGGCCTCGCCAAGCAGGCGCGCGGCGCGAAGGGTGAGGTCGTCGGGGCTGGCGCTGGCCAGCACGATCACCTCGACGCGCGAGGGCCGGTCGGGCAGCATCCCCGCAAGCCAGATGTCGACCCGGTCGGCCGCATCGGTGCCGAGCGGATCGAGCGCGCCGCCAGCCGCGAGCGCGGCGTCGATCGCGCGGCGACGATCGGCGGCGTCGGGCCAGCGCGCCTTCATCGGGAGCCGCGCGGCCTGTAGCACCGAGGCGAGCGCGCCGAGCCGCGCGGGCAGCAAGGCTTCGATGCGTTGCCGGATCGCTTTCGCGAGCCCCGCCGATGCACCGCCGGTGCCGATCGCGATCGTCACTGGCGCGCGGTCGACGATCGCGGGGGTGGTGAAATCGCAAAGATCGGGGCGATCGACGACGTTGACGAGCAGTCCGCGCGCGCGCAGCCCTTCGGCGGCAGCGCGCGCTTCGGCTTCGTCGTCGAGCGCGACGAACGCGATCGTCGCGCCGCTCTCCCACTCGGGAACGATCCGCCCGCCGGCGCGGCTGATCAGCCGCGCCTTCGCATCGGCAGCCTCCCCCTTCCCGACCAGCACGACCGTGCGGCCGGCGACGTTCAGGAAGATGGGAAGCTGCTCCATCGTCAGTCGATCCAGTCGGGCACGCGTTCGGCGGCCATGATCGTGCCGGCGGCGATGCGGTCGGCGACGACGACATAGCGGTCGCCGTCGACGAGCACCTCGGGAACGAGGCTGCGGCTATTGTACGTCGACGCCATCGTCGCGCCATAGGCCCCCGCACTGCGGAAGACCGCGAGGTCGCCCGACTCGACCTTGTCGACCAGCCGGTCGCGCGCAAAAGTGTCGCCGGTTTCGCAGACCGGGCCGACGATCGAGGCGGTCATCGTCTCGCCCGACGGCTTCACCGCGGCGAAATCGTGCCAGGCATCATAAAGCGCAGGCCGCGCGAGATCGTTCATCGCGGCGTCGACGATCACAAAGGGGTGGATTGCGCCGGGCTTGACCCACAACACCTCGGTCAGCAAAATCCCCGAATTGCCGGCGATAACCCGGCCGGGCTCGAACATCAGCGTGACGTCCCAGTCGCGCGTGACCCGCGCGACCATCGCGCCATAATCGGCCGGCGACGGCGGAAGGATATTGTCACCCGCCCGATACGGCACACCGAGCCCGCCGCCCAGGTCGACATGGGTGATGCTGTGTCCGGCGGCGCGGAGGTCGGCGACGAGTTGGCCGACGCGCTTGAACGCCGCCTCGAACGGAGCGAGGCTGGTAAGCTGGCTGCCGATATGAACCGCGATGCCGCGCAGGTTGAGCCCCGGCAGCGCCGACAGGCGGCCGAAGATTTCGGGCGCGGCGTCGATGCCGACGCCGAACTTGTTTTCGGCCTTGCCGGTCGAGATCTTCGCGTGGGTGCCCGCATCGACATCGGGATTGACGCGCAGCACCGCGGGCGCTGTCATGTCCTTGCGCGCGGCGATTTCGGCGAGCGCGACGCCCTCGGGCTCATGCTCGATGTTGAACTGGCCGATGCCGCGGTCGAGGCCCTGCGCCAGCTCTGCGCGCGTCTTGCCGACTCCCGAAAAGACGATGTCTTCGGGCGCCATGCCCGCCGCGAGCGCGCGTTCGAGTTCGCCGCCCGAGACGACGTCGGCGCCATAGCCCTGCCGCGCAAGAACGCGCAGCACGCCGAGGTTGGGGTTGCACTTGATCGCGAAGGCGATGTGCTTGCGCGGAATATCCTTTAGCGCGTCGCGAAACACCCGCGCATGGCGTTCGAGCGTCGCGCGCGAATAGACATAGACGGGGGTGCCAATTTCCTCGGCGATACGCGGCAACGGAATGTCTTCGGCGTGCATCACGCCGTCACGAAGTTCAAAATGGTCCATGCATCAGATCCTAATCTTCAAAGACCGCTCGCCCTGAGCTTGTCGAAGGGCCGTTCTTCCTTTTTCCGGGGTCCAGGAAGGACAGTGCTTCGACAAGCTCAGCACGAACGGAAAAGGGAAGCGGCCCGAAAATTCGAAAGTCAGCCCGGAGGCGGCAAGTCGAAATCGTCGGTTTCGCGTTGTTCGGATCGTTTGAGAAGTTCGTCGCTGCGCGCGGGCCGGGCCTGCGCGTCAGGCGTCGTAAGCTCCTCCGTGGTCGGGGCGCGGGTCGCGCCGACGGGAATGACCGGGGCGGGCTGGCCCGCCACGGGCTTCAGATCTTCCTTGCTGCCGCACGCGCCGAGCAGCGCGGTTGCAGCGAATGTTGCCATGACGAGGTGGTGCTTCGCCATCAATTCGTCCCTTCGAGCGCCGCGCGAGCCGTGGCGACGGCCTGCCTTACCCGTTCGGGCGCCGTGCCGCCATAGCTCACGCGACTGGCGACCGAAGCTTCGACCGTGAGCGCGGCAAGCACGTCGGGCGTGACCGCCGCGTGGATCGCGGCGGCGTCGGCCGCGGGCAGCGCCGACAGCTCGACGTCGAGTTCCTCGGCGCGCTTCACACAGGCGCCGACGACATGATGCGCTTCGCGGAACGGCAAGCCATTTTCGCGCACCAGCCAGTCGGCAAGATCGGTCGCGGTCGAATAGCCCGACGCGGCGAGCGCGCGCATCCGGTCGGTCCGGAAAGTCAGCGTTTCGATCATTCCCGTCATCGCGGCGAGCGACAGCGCGAGTGCGTCGAAAGCGCCGAACACCGTCTCCTTGTCGTCCTGCAGATCCTTGGAATAGGTGAGCGGCAGCCCCTTCACGATCACCGCCAGCCGCTGGAATGCGCCGAGCAGCATCCCCGCGCGCCCGCGCACCAGTTCGGCGGCGTCGGGGTTGCGCTTTTGCGGCATGATCGAGCTGCCGGTCGACCAGGCGTCGGGCAGGCTGATGAAGCCGAAGGGCTGGCTCGCCCAGATCACCACTTCCTCGGCGAGGCGCGACAGGTGGATCGCGGCGATCGACGCCGACGCACAGAATTCCAGCGCAAAGTCCCGGTCGGAGACCGCATCGATGCTGTTCGCCATCGGGCGGTCGAAGCCGAGCGCCGACGCCGTCGCATCGCGATCGAGCGGGAAGCTGGTCCCCGCGAGTGCAGCGGCGCCGAGCGGCGATTCGTTGAGGCGGCGCCGCGCATCGGCGAAGCGCGACCGGTCGCGGGCGAACATCTCGACATAGGCGAGCAGGTGATGGCCGAGGGTGACCGGCTGTGCGACCTGCAAATGCGTGAAACCCGGCATGATGCTGTCGGCATGCTCGTCGGCGCGCGCGAGGAGCGCCGACTGGATCGCCGCCAGCCCGGCGTCGATGCGCTCGCATGCGGTGCGGGTCCACAGGCGGAAGTCGGTCGCGACCTGGTCGTTGCGCGAGCGCGCGGTGTGGAGACGGCCGGCGGGCTCGCCAACCAGTTCCTTCAGCCGTGCCTCGACCGTCATGTGGATATCTTCGAGCGCGAGGTCGACCGGAACGCCGTCGCGCGCGAATTCCTCGGCGATTTGCGCCAGCCCGCGATCGATGACGACCGCGTCCTCCGCGGCGATGATTCCGGTCGCGCCCAGCATCGCGGCGTGCGCGCGGCTGGCGGCGATATCTTCTTCCCACAGGCGCTTGTCGACGGGAATCGATGCGTTAATCTCTTGCATGATCGCAGCGGGTCCGCCACCGAAGCGGCCGCCCCACATGCTGTTGCTGTCAGGAGTATTCGCCATCCGTCGCGTCCCGAACCCATCGCTTGCGATCCTTGGCCTGTTGCTGGCCGGATCAATCGCGGGCTGCGATAGGGAAAAGCCCGGCGGTGAGCAAGCGGGGCAAGGCCAAGCAAATGTTTCGGCAGGCCAAGCGAAGGGCGTCGGCGCATTCGAATATATAGTCGACCGCAGCCACAAGGGCGCGGCGGCGCCCGCAGCGGCGTTTCGCGGCCCCGACGACGCGGCGGTGACGCTGGCGGCGTTTCGTGGGCGTCCCCTGCTCGTCAACCTGTGGGCGACATGGTGCGCGCCGTGCGTCGCCGAGATGCCGACGCTCGACGCGCTCGCGGCGAAGAGCGGCGGCAAGATGACGGTTATCGCGGTCGCGCAGGACCTGCAGGGCGCCGCGGTGGTCGACCCCTGGTTCCAGAAGGCGGGGCTGAAGGCGCTGCAGCCCTATCTCGATCCCGAGAACGGCCTGCTGGATGCCGCGAACAGCGCGCTGCCGACAAGCATCTTCTATGACGCCGAAGGGCGCGAATTGTGGCGCGTCGTCGGCGCGATCGACTGGCAGGGCAAGGAAGCCACCACGCTGCTGGCCGAGGGTGGCGTCTGACCCGCCAGCAAATTTTTGGAAGATAAAAGAAGGGCGGGTGCCCCATGACACCCGCCCTTCCCTGCGACCCGAGCAGGGCTCGGGAAAAAGGTTGTGGCTTAACCGCCGACCGTCACGCGGCCGCTGCGATAGCCCTTCTCGCGCATTTCCTTCACATAATCCTTGTCGGCATCGACGACTTCGACCGTCCATTCGTCCCATGCGTCCCAGCGGTCTTCGCGGTCGGTCGCGCGATGAAGGTCGCTTCTCAATTCCTTCTCGGCCTCAAGGATGTCGGCTTTGTAATTATACCAATATTGGTTCACGACGCCCGCGATCGGGGCGGTGCGGATGCGCGGCGCTTCGAAGCCCGGGGGCATGGAATGATAGGGAACGGCGGCTACCGCGGCCGTGGCGGGGAGAGCAGCAAGCATCGCCAGAGTCGTCCATTTTTTCATTTTTCGTCTCCTTCTGGATCCTGTTGGACAGGAGAAGAAACGAAGGAGCGGCGCCTTTTATTCCCAATTCGACGATGATTCGGCACGTTTCGTGGTGAAAATCGCCCAAACAGACGGATTTCAGCCGGGATGCGCCTCGTCGCCGACGCTGGATTTGAGGAGGCCGCGGAACACCTCCATCGCGCTGCGCCGGCCCTGCGTCACATCGAACACGTCGCGCGCAATCGGCATGTCGAGACGATATTTGTCGGCGAGCGCCATCACCGTCGGTGCGCTCTTCACGCCTTCGGCGACCATGTTCATCCCCGCGATGACCTGATCGATCGGGCGCCCCTTGCCCAGCTCGACCCCGACATGGCGGTTGCGCGACAAGGGGCTGGTGCACGTCGCGATGAGGTCGCCCATCCCGGTCAACCCTGCGAAAGTTTCTGGCCGTCCGCCCATCGCCACCCCGAGCCGCGTGATCTCGGCGAGCCCGCGCGTCATCAGCCCGGCGCGAGTGTTGTCGCCGGCGCCCAGCCCGTCGCCCATGCCGACCGCGATGGCGATGATATTCTTGAGCACCCCGCCGAGTTCGCAGCCCAGGAGGTCGGTGTTGGTATAAACGCGGAACAGCCCCGAGTGGAAAACGGGCTGGAGCGCGCGGACGACGATCTCGTCCTCCATCGACAGGACGCTCGCCGCCGCTTGGCCCGTCATGATCTCGCGCGCGAGGTTCGGGCCGGTGAGGACCCCGACGGGATGGCCCGGCAGCACTTCCTCGATCAATTCGGTCATGCGTTTGCCCGAGGCGAGCTCAAGCCCCTTGGTCAGGCTGATGACCGGGACCCACGGGCGAAGGTGGCCCCGCGCCTCTTCGAGCACCGAGCGAAAGCTGTGCGAAGGGACCCCCATGACGAGAACATCGGCGCCCGCGACGACGTCGGCCATATCATGGGTCGCGCGGAGCGCGGGCGGCAGCTTGATGCCGGGCAGATATTTGCGGTTCTCGTTATGCGTATTGATGTCGCCGACGGTCTCGGCGTCGCGCGCCCACAGCGTGATCGGCGCGTTGCGCGACACCAGCGCCGCGACCGTCGTGCCCCAGCTCCCCCCGCCGAGCAGGCCCACTTTGAGGCGCATATATCTCTCCCCTGTTTTGCGGGAGAGTGACGCGGGATTGGGGGGTTGGCAAGCCATCCATCGTCAGCCCGGACCCTTCGACAGGCTCAGGACACGCTTGATACGAGGTCCACCACCGCATCGGCGTCATGGATGCCGGATCAAGTCCGGGCTGGCGAATCCTCAGGGATGCTCCGCCAGGAACGCGCGCTGGATTTCTGCCGTGGCTTTCGGGTCCTCCATCATCGGCACATGCGCGACATGTTCGAAGATATGGCTGCGGCTGTTCGCGATACCGTTTTCGAGCACCGCGACGCAGCTGACGTCGATCAGCTTGTCGTGGCGGCCCCAGATAATCAGCGTCGGCACCGTCACCTGGCCGAGTTCGTCGTTGAGCGGCTTTTCCTCCATCTCGTCGGCGATGACCCAGAAAATCTTGTCGAGCAGGTCGCGATGCCGCAGCGCATCGGCATAGATCACGGGCTTGAGCCGCGCGGGAACGCGCGTCGGCTTGTGCACGACGAAGGCGATCAGCCGGTCGGCGTCCTCGAGATTGGCGAGCACCAGCGGATTATAGTCGCGGTCGGCGGCGAGCCTTTGCAGCTCGCTTTCATTCGCGCCAAGGATGCCGGCATTGTTCATGAGCGTCAGCGTGCGCAGTGCGTCGGGATAATCGATCGCAAAGCGCAGCGCGATCCAGCCGCCCATGCTGTTGCCGCCGAGGTGCGGTCGGTCGATGCCGAGCGCACCCAGAAACGCCTTGAGCCGTGCCGCCTGGCTGCTCACGTCGAAGGGCAACTCGCCGTCGCGGTCATTCTCGCCGAACCCCGGCAGGTCGGGCGCGATCAGGTGATAGTCGCGCGTCAACCAGGGCGCGTAGAAAGTCCAGTGATCCTTGTCGGCGCCGAAGCCGTGGACCATCACGAGCGTCGGCTTCGACGGGTCGCCGCCCTCCAGATAGGGCCATTTTCGGCCGTCGACGACCACCGTCCTGCGCACAACCCGCGCACGGCGGCGCATCAGCCAGCGCATCAATTGCACTAGCTGTTCGGGGAAGAGGAAATAGAGCAGAGCGAGCGAAATGAGCGGCGCGAAAATCAGGACAAGGAGGATTTTCATGCTGCACCCTGTTCCTTCACATGCGCGTCGAACCAGTCGATCAGGTCGCCCAGCACCGCATCGCGTTCGGGCTCGTTGTAGATTTCGTGGAACAGGCCGGGATAGATTTCGAGCCGCTTGTCGGCCGAGGCGACATGATCGAACAGGAAGCGCGATCCTTCGGGCGCGGTAAGCCGGTCCTCGGCGCCGTGCTGGAGCAGCAGCGGCAGGCCGATCTCCCGCGCCCGGTCGCGCGCCGTCGCCATCGCGTCGAACATCTCCGCCGCGAGCCGCGCGCTCATCTTGCCGCTATGGACGAAGGGGTCGGCGAGATAGGCGGCAACCACCGCCGGGTCGCGGCTGACCCCGGTGGGATCGAGCGCCATGACCCCGGCACGCGGGAAATATCGCGAGAGGAAACGGCTGATCCAGACGGTCAGTCTTGATGGCGGTTTCGCGGTCAGGATCGCCGGCCCCGACAGCGCCGCGGCGGCGAAGTCGCGCTGATGCCCGAGCAGCAGCAAGGCCGCGATCAGTCCGCCCATACTGTGTCCGAGCAGCAGCCGCGGCTTGCCCGGCCACGCCTCGCGCACCCGCGCGATCAGCGCCGCCATTCCGTCGATATAGAATGAAAAGGCGGGGACGAACCCCATCGTTCCGCTCGACTTGCCATGCCCCCAATGGTCGATTGCGTAAACGGCATAGCCCGCAGCGGTCAGCCGCGCCGCGACATAGCCATAGCGCCCGGCATGTTCGGCATAGCCGTGTGCGAGCAGCACCACCGCCTTCGGGTCGCCCTGCGGCAGCCAGCGCGTGACATTGAGGTTCGATCCGTCGCCGCCCTGCCACGGCGGCAGCGTCAGCGGTTCGTTGTCGGCGCTCACCGCACCGCCTTTTTGAGCGCGGCGCTGCGGTGTCCGGGACCGTCGTCGCCCGCCTTGTCGATCTTGGCGAGGATCGCTTCGAGCGCGCGGCTGATCGCGGTCTGGGTGCGGACCATCTCGACCTTGGGCCAGGCGGTGCGCATGCCGGTGTCGATCAGCTCGTCGATGTCGTCCTGCCCGAGGTCCGAGAGAATCTTCGCGGGCGACCAGAATTTGGGCGGACGGATGATGTTGATGTCGCCGGTATATTCCTGGTTGATCACCGAACGCGCCATATTGGCGATGCTGTTGAGCGGCGGGATCAGCTCGAGCGGCTTCTGGAAGATCACCATATTGGCGTTGAGCCACGCCTTGAAGGTCGTCATCGACGCATGTTGAATGGCCTCGATCGGCGCCATCTGTTTGCGCGTGTCGGTCGCGAAGGGCAGCGCGATCGGGTTCGCCTGGCTGACGATATGATGGTTGACGCCGTAAAGGCGTTCGAGGCGCTTGGTCGGGATGTCGTGCGTCACCGACCCGTCGACCCAGCGCCGGTCGGGCTGATAGGGGATGCGCGCGCCATTGTCGTCGCGCGCCATCAGCATGACGGGCGGGAAGACGCCGGGCACCGCGCACGACGCGAGCACGGCCTCGCGGATCAGCACATTGGGCGCGGTAATCGCGTTGAGCAGGCGACCGTTCTGATGCTTCTCGGCGGGCGCGACCGAGACGTTGAGGTGGCGGCCGCTGATCTCATAGGCTTCCTGAAAGGTGAGATCGGGGATCAGGTCGGCGAGGCGGTCGCGCACCTCGTCGGGCGCGAGCCGCTTTTGATCCGGATTGCGGCCAGGGTTGGCGAGGCGACGGCTTTCGAGGAAGGTGCCGATATCGGCGTTCTTGCGCGTGCAGACGACCGCGGCGACGATCGACCCGCCGCTCGCGCCCGACATGATGGCGGGCAGCACGCCCTCTTCCCAGAGCGCCTTCACGACGCCGATATGGAAGAAGAGGAAACTGCCCGAACCCGAGAGCAGCAGCGCCGAACGGCCGTAGCAATGCTGCGCGCGGCGGAAGAAGTCGCGCTTTTCCTCGCGGCCGATGCTGCGCGCGGCGGCGATCTTGCCCAATGAGTCGACGACCTCGGCGACATAATCCTCGACCAGTTTCTTCGTGCCGAAGCGCGCCTTTTGATAGAGGCGCTCGTGCCCCATGCCGTCGATATTGCCGTGGATGCCTTCGTTGAGGACGAAGAGCAGCCCCTTGACGTCCCCCGCCGCCGACAGCTTGCGGAGCTTTTCGAGGCGGGCGCGGATCGCCTTGTAATCGAAATGCTTGCTCTCGTCGGCGTCGCGCCACGCTTGCAGCCCCGATTTCCTGTCATGGTCGCGGGCCGCTTTGGACCAGGCGGCATAATCGGGCGCGGTCACCAGATCGCGGTCGGCGCTGAGCGTCGGGGTGAAAAGCATTCGGTAATCCTGCGAGAGCATGGTCTATTTTTTCGGATTCTTGCGGGTTCCGTTCGGTTTAGCAACCGGTTTCACCCTGCTCTTCGTCGCAGGTTTCGTCGCCGCTTTCGGTTTCGGCTTGGGCTTCGCGGCTGGTTGCGGCGTTGCCGTAGCGGCTTTGGGCTTCTCGGGCTTCGGCGCCGCCGCCATCAGGTCGGCGAAACTTTCGTCGATACATTCGCGGAAAAAGGCGATGTCGGGCATCACCGCGCGTTCGGAGATGAGCGAGAAAGCGATCCGGCCATTGTAGCTGGGGGTCGCTACGAACAGCCCCATATTGTTCGCGAGCGGCGCCATGCCATGCTGCTGCACAAGCTGCGCACCCGCGAGATAAAGCGGCACCTGCGCGCCGGGGACGTTCGAGATGAAAAGGTTGGTGCCGCGCACCGCGAAGCGCTCGCTGGTGACGAGCCGTGCGACCGCCGCCATCGTCGCGCCCGGAATATGCTGCGACAGGTCGGTCATGATCCGCGCGCTGACCCCCGCCTTCGCTTCCTTCGCCTCGACCGTATAGTCGCGCACCGCGGCGAGCCGTTCGAGCGGATCGGCGATGTCGGTGCGGATCGGCACGCTCATCGCCGACACCTGATTGCCGGGCGTACTGGCCTTGCCGCCCTTGCCGCGCAGATTGACCGGCGCGACCGCAACGAGACTTTCCTTGGGCAGCTCCTTGTGTTTCGCGAGATATTTGCGAAGCGCGCCGCCGACGGTGGTGAGCACCACATCATTGACCGTCGCGCCGGGCACCTTCTTGCGGATCTCCGCGACATCGGCGAGCGCCACCGTGGTCGCTTCGAACATCTTGTGCGGGCCGACCGGCACATTGAAGCGCGTTTCGGGAACGCCGGCGGTCATGCCGCCCTCGGCGATCGACTTGCGCGCCGAGGCGACGATCGCCGGCGACATCTTCATCAGCGCGTTCATGAACTTGACCGGCGACTGGAGCGACGCCGACCAGGCGCGCGAGAGGGTTTCGGCGCTCGATGGCGCCTTGCCCAATTCCTCGACCGGCGGCGGTTCGGCAATCGCGGGTGTACCGTGCGCGTCGATGTCGCTCATCGCGATGAAGGCGTGCGCGCCCGACGCGCCGTCCACCGCGGCATGATGGACGCGGTGGAGCATCGCGAAGCTGCCCTTCGGGATACCCGGAATCCGATCGAGCCCCTCGATGATATAAATGTCCCACAGCGGCCGATTCATATCCATCGGCTTCGAAAACCAGCGCGCGACGGCGATGCAGAATTGCCGCCAGTCGCCGGGCTCGGGCAACCGCGCGTGGCTCATATGCGCCTCGATGTCGAAATGCTCGTCCTCGACCCAATAGGGATGGTCCATGTCGAACGGCAGGCGGTGGAGGCGGCGCTTGAACAGCGGCGAGGTGTCGACGCGGCTTTCGACGTGGGCAATGATGTCCTTGAAGCGCACGAAGCCGCCCGGTGCGGTCGAGGGGTCGTAGATATAAACCCCCATGATGTGCGTCAGATTGTTCGCGGTCTGGGTGTAAAGGAACTGGGCGTCCTGCGCGCTGAGCTGTTTGAGCATGTTTGGTTCCTTTCCCTGCTCCATTCATATCGTCATTGGGAGCGAAGCGTGTGGGGGCGCCGTCATTCCCCCACCCCCGGCAAGCGGTCCGCGAGCGCCACCGTCGACAGCCGCATCGTTTCCATGACGTTGGCCAGGCCGCGCAGTTCCATCAGCAGTGCGCGGCGCGCGACGAGATTGACGGGGGTCGCCTCCTCGGCGAGCCCCATATGGCGCATCAGCGACAGGCCGTTGGCAAACAGCAATTTGCCGATCGCCGCCTCGCTGCTGATCCGGCGCAGCAAATAGGCCTGCCTGCCTTCGGCGAGAGCCGCATCGAGCAGCGCCTTCTCATCGACGACATCGCCGGGCCGCGCACGCGCAAGCTGTTCGGCGACGACCGAATAGGCCTCGGCAAAGGGCAGCAGGATCGCGTGACCGACGACGGGCTGGCAACGGCGAAGGAGCTGCGCGATGCCGCGATCGCCGCTGGCGAGGCGGCGGTCCCACACCGGATCGATGCGTTCGAGCTCGGCCTCGATCGCCGCAAGATGCTCGCCCCGCGGCGGGTAGAAGAATTCGAATTTGAACAGGTCGCGCAGGCGATCGATCTTCGTCCAGAAAGCGGCGGTCGCGTCGCCGCTGTCGGCATCGCGCAGTTCGAACAGCGCGAGTTCGATCATCGCGCGGTCGAGGAAATGATGCGCGATGATGTTGCGGTAATAGCTCGCCATCGGATGCTTGGCGGGGTCGATCGAATAGACATTCTCGCTGCCCGCCTCGTAGCGGGTCAGCAGGCCGCTCTCGACGAGCGTGTCGACCGTCGCCGAAAGAGCCTTGTCGTCGCCGCTTTCCAGTTCCTTGCTGAGCCGGATGCCGCGCGCCCGCGCCCAGTCGGTCACCGCGCCGATCGCGCCGAGCAATTCGGCCGACGTCGCGCCGCGCGGCGCCATGCCGAGCAGGATCAGGCACATCACCGACGTCACCGTGAGCGGCGTGACGCGGTTCGCCTCGACCGCGACCGCGAAGGCGATCTGTTCGAGCGCGCGCCTGTCGTCGGGGGCCGGCGCCGCCTCGATCACGACGGGTTCGCCGATGTCGAGCCGGATGCGGCCCGACGGCGCCTTCAGGCTCTTCATATATCCGATGAACCACGACAGCGATTCGGGCTTCTTGCTGCGCCCCGTCTGTTCGGCGGCATATTCCTCGACGTCGCGGATCAGGTCGAAGCTGGTGACGAAAGGCACGAAATGGACATCGCGCGTCCCCGTCGCGTGCGCGGCGTCGAGGACATATTTCATCAGGCCATATTTGGGCGGCATCAGCTTGCCGAGGCGCGAGCGTGTCCCCTCGAACGCCCAGCTCAGCGGGAAACGCTTGGCGAGCAGCCAGGCGATATAATGGCGCACCACGAGCTTGTAGACCGGCTGGTCCTGAAAACTCCGCCGGATGAAGATCATCCCCGAGCGGCGGAAGAATTCGCCCATCACCGCGAAATCGAGATTGGCGCCGCCGAAGCTGTGCAGCATCGGCATGTCGTTTTCATAGGTCAGGCGACTGGGGGTCGCGCCGTCGATATAGGTTTTGTGGGTGAAGAGGATCGCGGTCGGATGCTCGCGCAGGATCGAGCGGAGCCTTGCGAGTTCGGCGGCATCGACCTCCATCTCGGGCGCGTAGCCGCCGAACATCATGCGGTCGAGCCGCGCGCGCAGATCGAGGAAGAGCGCCGACGGCCGCGCGATGACCTCTTTCATGAGCGGCCGCGCCTCGCGAAAGAGCTCGGCAACGGGGCGGCCCGTCGTCTCGGCCAGTTCGACCAACGCAGCGCGGAATTTGGGACTGGTGCGCAGGCCATCGGCGACGAAGCGCGGCACCTTATATCTTGTTCCCCGGATGCCGCGTTCGGCGACGTCGAGCGCGAGCCCCGCCTGCCGCGCGACAAAGCCTGCGAATTCGGGGCTGTCGGCCCCCTCGCCGTCGCCGCCGCCAGTCTGCTTACAGAAACGGTCGCGCAGCGCCTCGAGCGTTGCCGCCTCGCCGACCAGTATCTGCGCGCGGCGGCGGTCGCGGAGCAGGATCAGCCGCGAGCGGAGCGGGCCGGGATGACGCGGGTCGCCGAACAGGATGTGGCGGAATTTGAGCGCGCGGTCGCGGTCGAATCCCGGAATGCGCCATGCGACGCGCAGCGGCACGACCTGCCGCGACGGCGATCCGTCGAGCCGCGCGCGCAGCATGTCGAGCGGCAGCGCATGATCGTCGTCTTCGATCGCAAGGCTGGCCCATTGCGGCTCATTGTCGCCTGAAGTTGCATGGATCCAGTCGAGCAGCAGCCTTCGCTCCACCCCGCCCCGCGCATCGATGATATAGAGCCGGTCGGCCGCGTCCTCCGTCACGATCGGGGTGCGGGGCGTTCCGTCGGCCACCGCCTTATGCTCTCCCCGTCATTGCGAGGAGCGAAGCGACGCGGCAATCCAGAGTGGCGTAAACCGCTGTGGATTGCTTCGCTCCGCTCGCAATGACGGGGTGAAACATGGCCTAGGCCGTCCTCCGCTTTAGCGCGGCCGCTTTCTTTGCCGGAGCTTTCTTCTTGGCTGAAGGCTTCTTTTCGGCCGTCTTCTTTGCCTTTTCGACCTTGGCCTTAGGCGGAGCAGCCTCGGGCGCCGGCTCCTTCACCACGGATTCGGCGACACTCTCCTCGGGCTGGCCCAGCGTGCGGAGGAACATATTGCGGACGTCGCGAACATGCGTGTTGATTGTCCGTGGGCTCCATTTCGAGGTATCGACCGGCGGCAGCACGGTGACGCGCACCGTCGCGGGGCGCATCACGAACTCATTCTTCGGCGCGACGTCGGTGGCGTTATGGATCACAATCGGGACGATCGGCACCCCCGCCTGCATCGCGAGGTGAAAGGCGCCCTTCTTGAACGGCTCGAGTTTCGGGGTCAGGCTGCGCGTACCTTCGGGGGCGATGCAGATCGACTTGCCCTCTTCGCGAATCGCCGCGACGAGCGGTTCCATCGCCTTGATCGCGCTCTTGCCGTCGGCGCGGTCGACGAAGACGGTGCCGCCCCATTCCATCAGCTTGCCGAGGATTGGGATGTCCTTGATTTCCTTCTTGCCCACCCCGCCCATGTCGCGGCGGATGAGCTTGGCGAGGATCATCACGTCCGCCTTGCTCTGATGGTTGAAAATGAAGATGCACGGCCGCGACGACCAGAGATTCTTTTCGTCCTCGACCTCCAGCTCGACGCCGGTGATCGCGGTCGCGAAATCGCCGAACAGGCCGATCGAGAAATTCGCCGCCTCGCGCTGCGAGCGGGTGAGCGCCCAGATCGGAAGGCCGGCAGCGAAGGCGCCGACGAGCGATCCGGTCGCATAGATGGTGCGCGTATAATCGACCCAGCTCGGCGTGCCGCGGCTGCCGAAGCGCTGGACAGGCCAGTTCCGTTCGTCGGCGATGGCCTTCAGCTTGAGGTTCGGGTTGAGCGGGCGCGGTTTGCCGACGCGTTCGAGCAATTCGATATCGTCGTCGCTGTCCGAATAGAAAAAGCTCTGGTCGAGATCGAGGCCATATTCCTCGGCGAGCTCCTCGGCAGCGAGCACCTTACCCTCGCCGAAGCAGAGCGGGCGGATGATGTCGCCGGTGAAGACGCCATCCTCGATCTCATAGGCCGAGCATTTGATGTCGGTGATGCCCAGGTCGCGCGCGGTGGGTTCGATCTGGTAGATCGTCGCCGACGAGATGATCGCAACGCGGTGACCCTTCGCCTGGTGCGCCTCGATGATCGCGCGCGTTTCGGGATAGATTTTGCGCGCGATATGCTTTTTGTAGAGCTCCTCGCCGAACTCGATGAAGCTTTGCTCGTCGACGCCCTTCATGAATTTGGCGGCGCCCGACATCAGCCCCGAAAAGCCGATCGTGCCAAGGCTGTGCTGCGCGATGACCTGCGCGGTCTCGGCGATTTCCTCGACCGACATTTCGCGGCGCTGGAATTTCTCGCGCAGCATCGCGGTCGCAGAGTAGCCCGAGATGATCGTCCCGTCGAAATCGAAGAGCGCGGCGATATGCGATCCGGGTTCGGACGCCAGAACTTCTTCCAAATGCGGCTGCGGCCTCGGCACGCGCATCTCCCCACCAACGGCTTGTTTGCCGCCTTATCCCTGCACGATGACAGGTAAGATGGGGTTAATCAATGGCGCGAAAGCGCGGAGGCTTCGCGCGCGAGTTCCTCTATCCGGGCGGGATCGAGTGGCCCCGCCGGTACGACCCAGCTGCCGCCCACGCAGCGCACGGGATCCAGCACGAGCCACTCGGGCGCGGTCGCGGCGCTGATCCCGCCGGTCGGGCAGAAGTTGATCCCGCCGAACGGGCCGGCGAGCGCCTTCAGCGCCGGGATGCCGCCGCTCGTCGCCGCGGGGAAGAATTTGAAGCTGTCGAGGCCAAGGTCGAGCCCCGCCATGATATTCGACGCATTGGCGACGCCGGGCAGGAAAGGAATGCCGCTCGCCACCGCGGCCTCGCCGAGGCTGTCGGTGAGGCCGGGCGAGACGATGAATTCGGAGCCCGCATCGAGCGCGTCCTTCAGCATCCGCGGGTTGAGCACCGTGCCCGCGCCGACGACCGCGCCGGACACAGCCTTCATCGCCCTGATCGCTTCGAGCGCCGCAGGGGTGCGCATCGTCACTTCGAGCACCTTGAGCCCGCCGGCGACAAGCGCCTCCGCCATCGGCACCGCATCTTCGGCGCGGTCGATGACGATCACCGGGATGACGGGCGCCAAACGCATGATCTGTTCGATACCGCTCTCGGACATTCTATCTCACTTTCATTGTCATCCCAGCGAAGGCCGGGATCTTATTGTTGCGTCTTAAACTGCCGGCAAATTAAATGACGGTCTCCATCGCCGCCAATACCGCTGATCCGCCCTTCTCCGCCTCGTCGGCGTGGTGGCGGAACAGCGCGAACAGCTCGCGACCCACGCCGACCGCCGGGGGCGGCGCGGCAGCGGGTGCACGCAAGGCCCATTCGGCTTCGTCGACGAGCGCCACGACTTCGCCGTTCACCGCACACACGCGCACGATGTCGCCGTCCTGAAGATAGGCGAGCGGACCACTCACCCCGTCGGTGCCGGGCAAGGCTTCGGGCGAGAGATGGATCACCGCGGGCACCTTGCCGCTCGCGCCCGACATGCGGCCGTCGGTGAGCAGGGCAACGCGATAGCCCTTGTCCTGCAACACCCCGAGGGCCGGGGTCAGCTTGTGCAGTTCGGGCATGCCGTTGGCGCGCGGCCCCTGGAAGCGGACGACGACGACGACGTCGCGCTCCAGCTCGCCCGCCTTGAACGCGGTGAGCACCTGATTCTGGTCGTCGAAGATCCGGCACGGCGCCTCGATCGTCCAGCGATCCTCGGCGACCGCGCTCGTCTTGATGATCGCGCGGCCGAGATTGCCCGCGAGCAGGCGCATCCCGCCATCGGCCGAGAAAGGCGCGGCGACGGGGCGCAGCATATTGTCGTCGCGGCTTGTCGCGGGTGCCGCCTGCCAGTGGAGTTCGTCGTTCACCAGCACGGGCTCGGCCGCATAATCGGCCATCGTGCCGCCGATGGTCAGCACGTCGCCGTGGAGCAATCCCGCGCCAAGCAGCTCGCGCACGACAAAGCCGATCCCGCCCGCGGCATGGAAGTTGTTCACGTCGCCGGCGCCGTTGGGATAAACACGCGCGAGCAGCGGCACCGCGTGGCTGAGCTCGTCGAAATCCTGCCAGTCGATGATGATCCCCGCAGCGCGGGCGATGGCGGGCAGGTGGATCGCATGATTGGTCGACCCGCCGGTCGCGAGCAGGCCGATCGCGGCGTTGACGATCGCCTTTTCGTCAATGCAGCGCGCCAGCGGGCGGTAATCGTCACCGTCCCAGCCGATCTCGGCGATCCGATGCGTCGCGGCGCGCGTCAGTAACTGGCGCAGCTTGGTGCCGGGGTTGGTGAAGGCGCTGCCAGGGATGTGCAGCCCCATCAGCTCCATCATCATCTGGTTGGAGTTCGCGGTGCCATAGAAGGTGCAGGTGCCCGCGCCATGGTAACTCGCCGCCTCGGCCTCGAGCAATTCGTCGCGGGTCGCTTTCCCTTCGGCATAGAGCTGGCGGACGCGCTGCTTTTCCTTGTTGGCGAGGCCCGAGGGCATCGGTCCGGCGGGGATCAGGATTTGCGGCAGGTGGCCGAAACGCAATGCGCCGATGAGCAGGCCGGGGACGATCTTGTCGCAGATGCCGAGCAGCAAAGCGCTCTCGAACATCGCATGGCTCAGCGCGATCGCGGTGCCCTGCGCGATATTGTCGCGGCTGAACAAAGACAGGTCCATGCCCGCCTGCCCCTGCGTCACCCCGTCGCACATCGCCGGAACCCCGCCCGCGACCTGTGCGGTCGCGCCGACTTCGCGCGCGAAGACTTTGATCTGTTCGGGATAGCGGCCGTACGGCTGATGCGCCGAGAGCATGTCGTTATAGCTGGTGACGATGCCGATATTCATTTCGGCGCCCGAGCGGATCGCGGGCTTGTCCTCGCCCGACGCGGCGAAGCCATGCGCGAGGTTGCCGCACGACAGATTGCCGCGATTGGTGCCGGCCTCGCGCTGGCGGTCCATCAGGTCGAGATAAGCGGCGCGGCGGGGCTTGCTGCGCGCGATGATGCGGTCGGTGACCGCGGCGATGGTGGGGTGGATATCAGTCATGGTGCATTCCAAAACCCTCTCCCCTTGGGGGAGAGGGATGCGCAGACTTGGCAGCTTGCTGCCTAGTCGAAGCTGGGTGAGGGCATTGGACGTGGCGTGCGAAGGTAGCGGTAGAGACCCTAATCCAACTGCGCCTAGTCGCTGCGCGACAAGGCTTCGTGTCCTTCTCCCCCAAGGGGAGAAAGTTTGGGGTGCGCTCAATCATGCCAGCTCGCCCCGTCGCGTTCGATCAGCGCGATTGCGCTCGACGGACCCCAGCTTCCGGCGGTGTAATTCTGCGGCGCCATATCCACCGCGGCCCAAGCATCGCGGATCGAATCGATCCATTGCCACTGCGCCTCCACCTCGTCGCGGCGCACGAACAAGGTCTGATCGCCCTCGATGAAATCAAGCAGCAGGCGCTCGTAAGCGATGCGCCGCCGCTCGCCCGCAAAGCTGTGCGAAAGCGAGACGTCCATCGTCACCTCTTTCAGCTTCACACCGTCGCGGTCGAGGCCGGGCTGTTTCGCCATCACCTTGACCCGGATATTCTCTTCGGGCTGCAGGTTGATGATCATGCTGTTCGCATCGAGCTTGCCCGCGCCCACGCGCGCGAAGATATTGTGCGGCACCGGCTTGAACTGGATCAGCACCTCCGACTTGCGCTGCGGCATGCGCTTGCCGGTGCGGAGGTAAAAGGGCACGCCCTTCCAGCGCCAATTGTCGATATAGGCCTTGATTGCGACAAAGGTTTCGGTGTTCGACGGGTTGCCGAGTTCGTCGGCATAACCCGCGACCGCACCGCCATTGACCGCGCCGCTGCTATACTGCCCCTTGACACTGTGCGCCTTCACATCGGCGGCGGTCAGCTTGCGCAAGGATCGCAGCAGCTTGACCTTTTCGTCGCGCACCGCGGTCGACGAGACGCTCGACGGCGGCTCCATCGCGATGATCGCGAGCAGCTGGAGCATATGGTTCTGGACCATATCCTTCAACGCGCCGACGCCGTCATAATAGGAGACGCGGCCTTCGAGCCCGACGGTCTCGGCGACGGTGATCTGGACATGGTCGATCGCCTGCGCGTTCCACAGTGGCTCGAACAGCATATTGGCAAAACGCAGCGCGAGCAGGTTCTGGACGGTTTCCTTGCCGAGATAATGGTCGATGCGGAAGACGCGATCCTCGGCGAAGGCGTCGCCGACCTCGGCATTCACGTCGCGCGACGAGGCCAGATCGTGCCCGATCGGCTTTTCCATCGCGATGCGGCATTCGGCGCAGGCAATGTTCGCGGCCTTGAGGCCCTGCGCGATCGGGCCGAACATCGACGGCGGGGTCGAGAGATAGACACCGATCGGGCGCGTCATGCGGTCGCCGAGCAATGCCGCGAGCTCGTCATAGCCGGTTCCCGCCCCGGCATCGATCGCGCAATAGTCGATACGGCCGAGGAAGCTTTCGACCCCGCCATCGTCGATGCGGTCGGCGGGCAGATGTTCGACAAGCGCCTCGCGAACCTGTCCCTGAAACGCCGCGCGGTCCATCTTCGACCGCCCCGACCCGACGATCGTCAGCGCGTCGGCGAGCAGCCCGTCGAGGTGGAGGTTATAGAGCGAGGGAAAGAGCATGCGCTGCGCGAGGTCGCCCGTCGCGCCGAACAGCACCAATGTTTCGACTTTCACGCTCACATTCGTCCCCTTGGATAACATGTGCAGAATTGGAGGATGCGCCCCCCGAATGCAACGCGCATACGTAAGCCGCTACGCATGCGTTCGTGCGGCAGCCGTGCCCCTGCGAAGGTAGGGGCCCATCACCGGCCGTTGCGACACGAAAGGACTGCTCTGGAAAGGACGATGCCACGGGTGATGGGTCCCTGCCTTCGCAGGGGCGCGCAGGCATATGGCAATCCCGGCTGAACGATTCTAAGACCCGGTCCCATGCCCGACAGCGCCTCACCCTATGATGTCATCGTCGTTGGCGGCGGCGTCAATGGCGCGGGTGTCGCGCGCGATGCCGCGGGGCGCGGCGGGCGGGTGCTGCTGCTGGAGGCAGGCGATCTCGCGCAAGGCACCTCATCAAAATCGACCAAGCTGATCCACGGCGGGCTGCGCTATCTCGAACATTATGAATTCGGCCTGGTGCGCGAGGCGCTGAAGGAACGCGAGCTTCTGTGGGGCATCGCGCCGCACATCATCCATCCGCTGCGCTTCGTCCTGCCCTATCGCGACGGGCTGCGCCCGCGCTGGCTGCTGCGGCTCGGCCTGTTTCTGTACGACCATATCGGCGGGCGCAAGAAACTGCCCGCGACGCGGTCAGTCGATTTGCGCCGCCATGCCGCAGGCGGGCCGCTCCAGCCGCAATATGTGAAGGGCTTCGAATATTCGGACGGCTGGGTCGACGATGCGCGGCTCGTCACGCTCAACGCGCGCGATGCCGCCGACCACGGCGCACGGGTGCGCACCCGGACGCGCGTGGAAATGCTCCGCTGCGAGGACGGGCTGTGGATCGTCGACGCGCGCGATGACCAGGGCCATCAATATCGTTTTACCGGACGCAGCGTCGTCAACGCTGCGGGGCCCGCGGTGCTCGACCTGCTCAAACGCGCCGATGCCGAGCCCGATCACCAGATGCGGCTCGTGCGGGGGTCGCATATCGTCGTGCGCAAGCTGTTCGAGCATGACTATGCCTATTTTTTCCAGCTGCCCGACGGACGCATCTTCTTCGCCATCCCTTACGAGCGCGACTTCACGCTGATCGGCACCACCGACCAGGACCATGACGGACCGGCGAGCGAGGCGCAGGCGAGCGCCGATGAAATCGCCTATCTTTGCGAAGGGGCGAGCCTCTATTTCCGCATCCCCGTCACCCCCGCCGATGTCGTGTGGACCTATTCGGGTGTCCGGCCGCTGATCGAGGACGGCTCGGGGCGCCCCGAAGCCGCGACCCGCGGTTATCGGATCGACCTCGACATGGCGGAAGGCGCACCCTTGCTCACCATCTATGGCGGCAAGATCACCAGCTATCGCCATGTCGCCGAGGAGGTTGTCGACGACCTGGTCGATCATGTCACGGCGCTTTCGCGCAAGCGCTGGACAGCGAAGGCGCCGCTACCCGGCGGCAATTTCCCGACGAACGGCGCCGGCGCGCTGAAGGCGGATTACAAGCTCGCTTATCCCTTCCTTTCCACCGCAACGGTCGACCGCATCGCCAAGGCCTATGGCACCGACGCGCGCGAGTGGCTGGCGGGAGCGGCGGACTGGGACGACCTCGGCGGCGAGATTGCGCATGGGCTGAGCGTAGCCGAGATCCGCTGGATGGTGACGCGCGAATGGGCGCGAACGACCGACGACATCCTCTGGCGGCGGAGCAAGCTGGGGCTGCATTTCACGCCCGGCGAGGTCGCGCGCCTTGCCGAACATGCCGAGCGCCTCGTCGCCGACGCCCGGATGGCTGACTCTGGATATTTCGAAGAGCGCGTGACGGGCTGACCCCTCTCATGCGACCAGCGCGAGCGCGTCGGCACCCGCGGGAAAATGGGGACACCCGCTCTGGTCGTGCACCGCCTGCCATACCGCCTCGGCGACATCGGTCTCGGTGGTGAACAGCGCGGGTTCGGCCATGCCGGCAAGGATCGGTGCGGCATAGCTGCCATAAGGTTCGGGCAGCACGTCTTCGAGGCGGATTTCGGTATTCTGCGCGAAGGCGGTCGTCGGGCCATAGCCCGGCTCGACCAGCTTTACCGCGATGCCAAGCGGCGCCAGTTCGTGCGCGAGCGATCCGGTGAAGCCCTGGATCGCGGCCTTGCTTCCCGTGTAAGCGGCGGCGAGCGGGAAGGAGGCGAGCGTCGCCGACGAGGTGATGTTGACGATGACGCCCGAACCGCGTTCGCGCATCTGCGGGATCACCGCCTGTGTCATCGCGATGGTACCGAGCGTGTTGGTGGCATAGACGTCGCGGATCTTCTGCGGTGGCGAATGTTCGAGCGCGCCGAAGAGGCCAATACCGGCATTGTTGACGAGCGCGTCGATCGGGCCGGCCCGATCGAGCGCGAGCGCGATGCTGTCCGGGTCGGTGACGTCGAGCGCGAGGACGCGCAGGCGATCCGACGATGCGAACAGATCGGGCTTCGGCCGGCGCATCGTCGCGACGACGTTCCAGCCCAGTGCATGGAAATGACGCGCGGTTTCGAGGCCATAGCCGGAGGAGCAGCCGGTAATGAGGATCGTCTTCATAGGTTTTCCTTTCTCAGTTCGAGGAAAGGAAACTAGACGACAGACGACGGACCATCTATAATTAGAGATCCACATTTAATTAGAGATAGTCCATATGTCCGATCCGCTTTCCGACCTAATCGGGCTACTCCGCCCGCGCACCGTTTTTGCCAAGGCGATCAGCGGCGCGGGCGACTGGGCGGTGCGCTATGGCGATTTCGGTCATCCGGGGTTTTGCACGGTGATCGACGGACGCTGCCGGCTGGCCGTCGATGGTGCGGAGGCGGTAACGATCGAGGCGGGCGATTTCATCTTCCTGCCCGCAACCCCCGGCTTCACCATGTCGGGCTTCGAACCCGCCGAACCCGTCGTCGTTGATCCCCATGCCACAGCGGGTCTTGCAGGAGAGGTCCGCCACGGGCGGCAGGAGGGCGACGCCGACGTGCGGATGCTTGGCGGCTATTTCGTTTTCGAATCGCCCGACGCCGGGCTGCTCGTGTCGCAGCTTCCCGCGCTCATTCACCTGCGCGGCGCCGAGCGGCTCGCAACACTCGTACGGCTGGTGCGCGAAGAAGCGGGCGAGGAGCGGCCCGGATGCGACCTGATCCTGTCGCGGCTGGTCGAGGTGCTGATCGTCGAAGCGCTGCGCTCGGTCGAGGGAAACAACGCCCCGCCGGGACTGCTGCGGGGCTTGAGCGATCCGCGACTCGCGGCGGCCATCCGGCAGATCCACGGCGCACCGGCGCGGGCATGGACGGTCGCCGCGCTCGCGAAGGAAGCGGCGCTGTCGCGTTCGGCCTTTTTCGAGCGCTTCGCGCGAACCCTCGGTGTGCCGCCGATGGAATATCTGCAAGGCTGGCGCATGAGCATCGCCAGGGATTTGCTGCGCCGCCGCGCGGGCAAGATCGAGGAGATTGCAAGCCAAGTCGGCTATGGGTCGGCGAGCGCCTTCAGCACCGCCTTCACCCGCCACGTCGGGCTGCCGCCGAAGCGCTTTGCGATGACCGCCTAATCGGTGCCGAACTGCTCAGCGAGCTTGGCGCGCCGCACCTTCCAGGTTTCGGCGAGCACCGGCACGTCGCGCAAGGCGCGGAGGTCGGCTGGGCGGTCCTTCGCCTCGCCGCCGACCAACAGGCCAAACAGCGAGGACAGCGGCCAGTCGGGCCAGGGCCGCTCGACGAGGTCGAGCGTGTCGCCCGCGCGCACCTGCCCCGATTCGAGCACGCGGTAATACCAGCCGGTCCGCCGCGTCTTGACCACCTGCGCCATCACCCCCTTCGCCCCGAAACGGTGATCGAGCTTCCAGCACGGCTGGCGCGCCTGCGTCACTTCGACGAGCGCGCTGCCGAGGCGGAAACGGTCGCCGAGGAAGACATTCTGCTCGTCGAGGCCGGATGTGGAGATATTTTCCCCGAACGCACCCGGCGCATCGAGCAAGGACGCATCGCCCAGATACCCGCGCCACCAGTCATAATGGTCGGCGGGATAATGGTGGATCGCCTTGTCGATGCCGCCATGCACCGTCCGGTCGGCCTGCTCGTCGCCGGCAAGCCCCATGGGGCCGACGGCAACCCGATGCGCCACCGGCAGCTTGCCGATGGCGCTCGGTTCATCGCCGCGGAAGGGCTGCGACTTGCCAAGGAGGACAGCGAGAATCGGCGTTTCCATGCCGCCGATTGCATAGACCCCGCCGCCGGAATGGCAATCGTCAGGCCCCGGCGAGTGCTACAGATTTTTGCGTGCGCGATGCGAGCACGATCGCGAGTCCGGCCACCGCCATCACCGCGCCCGCAATCGATACCGCCGGGAAACCGAGGCCGAGGCCGATCACCCCGCCGCCGACCGCGGCCCCGATCGCATTGCCGAGGTTGAACGCCCCGATATTGACCGCCGAGGCGAGGTTGGGCGCATCCGACGCCGCCTCCATAACCCGCATCTGGAGCGGCGGGACGATGGCGAAGGTCGCGACGCCCCACAGGAAGATCGTGACCGCCGCCGCAAGCGGCGAGTACATCGTGATAGCAAACAGGATCAGCATCGCCGCCAGCCCGGCGAGCGAGACGATCAGCGTGCGGTCGATCGAGCGGTCGGCAAACACCCCGCCGAGCCAGTTGCCGGCGGTGAGGCCGAGGCCGTAGATCACCAGCATCGCGGTCACGAACAAGGTCCCTGCCCCCGTCGCTTCGGTCAGGATCGGCGCGATATAGGTGAACACGGTGAACATCGCCGCCGAACCGATCGCGGTGAGCGCGAGCGCGACGAGCACTTTGCGGCGCTTCAGCACACCGAGTTCGGCGAGCATGTTGCCGCCCTCGGCGCGCGGGATGTCGGGCAGCGCGAAACGCAGCGCGGCCATGGTGATGAGGCCCCAGATCGCGATCGCGCCGAACGCGGTGCGCCAGCCGAAGGTTTCGCCGACCCACGGCGCGAGCGGCACGCCGATGACATTGGCGAGCGTCAGCCCCATGAACATCGCCGCGACCGCGCTCGCGCGCTTTTCGGGCGCGACGAGGCTGGCGGCGACGACCGAGCCGACGCCGAAGAAGGCGCCATGGTTGAGCGAGGTAATGACGCGCGCGACCATCAGCGTCGTGTAATCGCCCGCGATGGCGGAGAGGAAATTGCCGAGCGTGAAGATCGCCATCAGGCCGATGAGCAAGGTCCGCCGGTTCATCCGCGCGGTGGTGAGCGTCATCAGCGGGGCGCCGAGCATCACGCCGAGCGCATAGGCAGAAACGAGCAGTCCGGCGGCGGGGATCGACACCCCCAGCCCCTCGACCATGTCGGGCAGCAGGCCCATCGGGGCGAATTCGGTGATGCCGATGCCGAAGGCGCCGGTCGCGAGGGCCAGCAGCGGGAAGTTGATTTTCATGGGAGAGGTTCCTGTTAGACGAGCGGCGGGTTCAGCCGCGCGAACCCCGCCTGCTGCCGGTAGGGCGGGTGCGGATAGGGCGGCAGGACGTCGCTCGCGGCGTCGAGCGCGGCCACTTGCTCCGCGGTGAGCGCCCAACCGACCGCACCGAGATTCTGCCGCAGCTGCTCCTCGTTGCGCGCGCCGATAATCACCGACGACACGGTGGGGCGCTGGAGCAACCAGTTGATCGCGACCTGCGGCACCGTCTTGCCGGTTTCGGCCGCGACGGCTTCGAGCGCATCGATCACGCGATAGAGCAGTTCTTCCTCAACGGGCGGCGCAAACTGTTCGGTTTCGTGCAGGCGGCTGCCCGCGGGGACCGGACGGCCCCGCCCGATCTTGCCGGTGAGGCGACCCCAGCCGAGCGGGCTCCACACCATCGCGCCGACACCCTGATCGGCGGCGAGCGGCATCAGGTCGGCTTCATAGGCGCGGCCGATCAGCGAATAATAGACCTGATGCGCGACGAAGCGCGGTTTGCCGAGCCGGTCGGCGGTGGCCTGCGCCTTCATCAGTTGCCAGCCCGGATAGTTGGAGACGCCGGCGTAGCGCAGCTTGCCCGCGGCGATCAGCGCGCCGAGCGTGTCCATCAATTCGTCGACCGGGGTCGATGCGTCGAAGGCGTGGAGTTGCAGCAGGTCGATATGGTCGGTGCCGAGCCGCCGAAGCGCATCCTCGACCGCGCGGATCAACCGGCTGCGCGAGGCGCCCCAGTCTTGCGGCCCGTCGCCCATCGGCAGCCCGGTCTTGGTCGAGATCAGCACCGCGTCGCGGCGTCCCTTGATCGCTTCGCCCAAAATCGCTTCGGACGCGCCGTTCGAATAGACGTCGGCGGTGTCGAACAGCGTGACCCCGGCGTCGAGGCTGATGTCGATCAGGCGGCGCGCCTCGGCCGCGTCGCTCGTGCCCCACGCGCTGAACAGCGGCCCTTGCCCGCCGAAGGTTCCGGTTCCGAAGCTCAGCGCGGGAACGCGCAGCCCCGATGATCCCAATTGACGATATTCCATGATCCAGCCCTTTCGCTTGCGTATAGAATGCATAGATGGACTCGGCACCTCGCACGGAGTAGCGCCGATACAGGCGAAGGATTTTTGAAATGAACGCAAAGATAGAAAATGGGGGCGATCGCGCGCGATCGATGGAAGTCTTTGCCGCAACGGTTGCAGAGGGCAGTTTTTCCGCCGCCGGCCGCTGCCTTGGCCTCACGCCATCGGCGGTCAGCCGCACGATCGACCGGATCGAGGGGCGGCTGGGGGTGCGCCTGTTGTTGCGCTCGACGCGCGCGCTCGCGCTGACCGCCGAGGGCGAGGCCTATCTGCGCGCCGCGCGGCGCATCCTCGCCGACCTGGGCGACGCCGAGCAGGCGATCGCCGATCAGGGCGCGCCGCGCGGCCGCCTGCGCGTCAGCGCCGCGCAGGCGCACGGGCGGATGACCATCGTGCCCTTGCTCGGCGAGTTTGTGCGCCTTTATCCGCACATCCTTGTCGACATCAGCCTCGCCGACCGGCTCGTCGACCTGGCCGCGGGACAGGCCGATGTCGCGATCCGTTTCGGCCCGCTCGCCGACAGCCTGCTCACCGCGCGCAAGCTGGGCGAGAGCCGCCGTGTCATCATCGCCTCCCCCGCTTATCTTGCCGCGCACGGCACGCCGCGCGTGCCCGAGGATCTGCACGGCCATAATTGCCTGAACTTCAATTTCCGCCGAGCCGAGCCGACCTGGCCGTTCCGCGACGGCGACCGCGAATATGCGCTGGCAGTTCAGGGAAATATCGAAGCGAACAATGGCGAGACGCTGGGGCAGCTTGCCGCTGCGGGGGTCGGCATCGCGCGCGTCGGCGCGTTCAGCATCGCCGAAGAGATCGCGAGCGGCGCGCTCGTGCCGATATTGGAGGATTATAATCCGGGCGATGTCGAGGCGATCCACGCGGTGTTCGCCGGCGGCGCGAATACCCCGGCGCGGGTGCGCGTGTTTGTCGATTTCCTGGCCGAACGGCTGGGCCGGGGCGGGTAAGGCGGGGAGCAGCCGCTTTCTCTCCCTTTGTCATTCCCGCGAAAGCGGGAACCCGGCGATGGGCCAGCCAACGGACGCTCTGGGTCCCCGCTTTCGCGGGGATGACGAAAATCGGAGACGGCAGCTAGCGACCGATTGCGGAGGTTGCGAGCAACGGGGAAGCGACCGCAAGCGGACTAGATGAAAGCTAGTGGTTCAATACCGAGAGCGATACCGAGGCGGGCCATGTCCGTGAGCAAGGTCACGTCGAAAACCTCTCCCCTTTCACCCGGCGTCCATGTGATGAAGAAATTGAGTGTCCCGCCAGTCTGGCGAAGTTCGGCAATGAATGCAGCCGACGGTGCAATCCGTTTCAGGGTCTGGCGTAGAAAATCAGCAAGCTCGCCATCATCGCCCTTGCCGATATCGAACGCGCAGTAGCTTTCTGTGTAAGCCCCCGGCAGCAATTTGCCATTTGGTGTCGCACGCCGCTCCCCTGCTGCCCAGGAACGAACAAACGGCAACCCTATTCCCTTTATGATACGCTGTGGATCAGCGTAGGGATGTCTGACTTGCAGCGAGACACGATAACTAAAGGCCATTCGGTCAACCTAAAGGACCCTAAGCCAGCCCGCTAGGGTCCGCTTTCGCTGGATGCGCGCAAGTAGGAACTTCCGCTGCGCGCCCCATATCGGCCGTTAGCTGCAGATTTGACGCCAAAGACCGCAATCCGACCGGAAGCTGCCATCAACAAACTCGTCATCCCGGCGAAGTCCGGGATGACGGATAAGGGAACGTCCGCCTCCCACCCAAAGCAGACGGAAGCCGCCGGGTTGAGACAAGCCGATGCCGATGGGCTATCGTGCCGCGATGACTAACGAGATGATCGAGCTTCCCGTCCGCCGCCTCGGCCTTGCCGAACCCGGCGACACGATCCTGACGCGCAGCACCGCCGTCGAGGCGCCGGTGTCGGTCGAGGTCGGCGGCATCGGTTATGCGGTGATGATGGCGACGCCCGCCGACCTTGAAGATTATGCCGTCGGCTTCGCGCTCGGCGAAGGCCTCGTCGAGACGGCCGATCAGATAAAGCGCATCGACGCGCACCCGATTGAGGGCGGCTGGGCGCTGCGCATCTGGCTGCCGCCCGATCGGAGCGACATCGCGCTCGAACGCGCGCGCAAGCGGGTGAGCGAGAGCAGCTGCGGCCTCTGCGGGATCGAGAATATCGAGGAGGTGCTGCGCCCGCTCCCCCCCGTGGCCGCGCGGATCGCGACCGATCGCAACGCCATTGCAGCGGCGCTCGCGGCGCTGCGCGATCATCAACCGCTCGGGCGCGCGACCGGCGCAGTCCATGCCGCGGCCTTTTGCTCGCCCGGCGGCGACATTTTGTGCGCGCGCGAGGATGTCGGACGGCACAACGCTCTGGACAAGCTGGTCGGCGCCTTGGCGCGGGCGAGCATCGATGCGGCGACCGGCTTCATCCTGCTCTCGGCGCGGTGCAGTTACGAACTGGTCGAAAAGACCGTCCGCGCGGGCTGTCCGATGCTCGTCACCATATCGGCGCCTACCAGCCTTGCGGCCGAACGCGCCGTGAAGGCGGGGCTGACGCTCGTCGCGCTGGCGCGGACGGACTCGGCGCTGATCGTGAGCGATCCGCACGGAATGATCGCGTGAAGACGCTCGGCGCGGTGCTCGCCGGCGGGCGGTCGAGCCGCTTCGGGTCGGACAAGGCGCTGGCGATGCTCGATGGGCGGAGCTTGCTCGACCATGCGTTGGCGGCGCTGGCCCCGCATTGCGATGCGATGATCATCGTCGGCCGGGGCGAGATCGCCGATTGGCCGCGTGTCGACATGGGGCCGCTTGGCGGGATGGCGGGGGCGCTGATCCATGCGGCGGGCGCGGGTTTCGACCGGGTGCTGTCCGCGCCGGTCGATTGCGTGAAGCTGCCCGGCGACCTGCGCGCGCTGCTCGAACCCGCGCCGGCCTTTCTCGACACGCAGCCGGTGATCGGACTGTGGCCCGTCGCGGCGCTCAGCGACCTCAAGGCGATGCTGGAGAATGAAGGCGACCTTGCGGTCCGGGCCTATGCGCGGCGGATCGGGGCGCGGGCGGTGCAGAGCGATTTCGTGCCGCCGAACATCAACAGCACCGCCGATCTCGACCGGCTGGCGGCGTCATGACCCGCCGATCGCGTTCACGGTGAACGCCAATATTCCCATGTTGAAGACGAACGCCGCCATGCAGTGGCCGAGCACGACGCGGCGCATATGCGCGCCCGATATCGTAACGTCCGAGGTCTGGAAGGTCATGCCGAGCGTGAAGGCGAAATAGAGAAAGTCCCAGTAACCGGGCTCCCTGGCCCCCGGCACCTCGACGCCGCGCTGGTCGCGGCCGTCCTTCTGCAGATAATAGAGATGCGCATAATGGAGCGTGAACACCATGTTCGCGAACAGCCACGCAAGCGCGAGCGTCGCGACGATCAGCACGATATCCGCGCGGTCGAGCGCACCGGGGCTGGCGATCAGCGTCCCGACCGCGAACAATATGACAAGCGAGAGCAGCACGGTGATCGCGAGCAGGCCCGCGCGGTTGGCATCATTCTGTTCGGCGGTGCAGCGCATCTGTTCGGGGTCGGCCTTGAGAAGCGGCGCGAGCGAGCAGAGGAAGATGAAGGCGGCGACATCGAAGCCGATCAACAGCGCCGCGCGCGAATCGCCGCCGAGCGCCGATGCCCCGCCGCCGACGACGACCAGCGCGGCGGCAAAGATCAGGAAGCGCGCCGGGGCGATGCGGTGGCCGACGGCGGCCGTCATGCGGCGACGACGCGCACCGGGATCGACTTCGCCGCGGGACAGCCGCTCGTCTTGTCATAATGGCCGAGGGGGAGCAGCGGGTTGAGTTCGGGATAATAGCCCGCGACCGAGCCGCGCGACATCGGATAGTCGAGGATCGTCAGCCCCTCGACGCGGCGCGCGATGCCGTCGACGCCGATGGTTTCGAGCGCGACCTTCGCGCCCGCCTCCAGCCCGCGCGCCGCGATATCGTCGGCGTTCATGAACAGGATCATGCGATCGTTATACACGCCGCGATAGCGGTCGTTGTAGCTGTAGATCGTCGTGTTGAACTGGTCGTGCGAGCGGACGGTGGCAAGGCGCAGCATGTCGGGATCGTCGACCGGCGCGTTGACCGCAAGCCCCGGCAGCACGAGGAAATTGGCCTTGCCGTTCGGCGTCGCCCACACCCGGCGGCGCGGCGGGATGTCGAGGTGGAAGCCCATCGGCGCCTTGAGACGCTCCGAAAACCCTTCGTAGAGCGCGGGGTAGACGGCGGCGATCTTGTCGCGGATCAGGCTGTAATCGTCGATATAGCTGGCCCAGCCGGTCTTGCTGTGCGGCAGGGTCGCCATCGCCATGCGGCAGACGATCTCGGTTTCGGGCATCAGATGCTCGCTCGCGGGTTCGAGCACGCCGCGCGAGGCGGTGACGTTCGACATCGAATCCTCAATCGTCACGAACTGCTCGCCCTTCACCGTCTCGATGCGTTCGGAGCGCGCGACGACGGGCAGGATCAGCGCGTCCTTGCCGTGCACCAGATGCCCGCGGTTGAGCTTGGTCGCGATGCCGACGGTAAGGTCGAGTTTGCGCATCGCGGCATAAGCGCGATCGGTATCGGGCACCGCGCGGATGAAATTGCCGCCGAGGCCGATGAAGACCTTGGCGGTGCCCGCCAGCATCGCCTCGACCGACTCGACGGTGTGATGACCGTCTTCGCGCGGCGGTTCAAAGCCGAAAACGTCGCGCACCCGGTCGAGATAGGCCTGCGTCGGTTTCTCGTCGATGCCGACGGTGCGGTCGCCCTGCACGTTCGAATGGCCGCGGATCGGCGAGATGCCCGCGCCGGGCTTGCCGTAATTGCCCTTGAGAAGCAGCAGATTCGCGATCTGCTGGACGAGTTCGGACCCCCGCTGGTGCTGGGTGATGCCCATGCCGTAGCAGATGAGGGTCGCGTTCGAGCGGATGTAGATTTCGGCGCAGCGGCGGATCTGCGCCTCGTCGATCCCCGCCGCGGCGACCAGCGCCGGCCATTCCTGCGCCTCGACATCGGCCTTCAGCGCCGCGAAGCCCGAAGTATGCGCGGCGATGAAATCATGGTCGAGCACGCTCTCGCCCGCCGCCTCGCGCTCGAACATCACCTTCATCATACCCTTGAGCAGCGCGAGGTCGCCGCCGATCCTGATATGGACGAATTCGCTGCTGATCTCGGTCGACCCGAAGGTCGCCATCTGGACGATATCCTGCGGCTCGGTGAAGCGGACGAGCGCGCGTTCGGGCATCGGGTTGACCGCGACGATCGGGACGCCGCGCTTTCGCGCCTCGACCAGCGGCGTCATCATCCGCGGCGCGTTGGTCCCCGCATTGTGGCCGATCAGGAAAATCGCCTCCGCATGGTCGAAATCCTCGAGGATCACCGTGCCCTTGCCAACCCCGATCGAGTGCGGCAGCCCGCGGCTCGTCGGTTCATGGCACATGTTCGAACAGTCTGGGAAATTGTTCGTGCCGAATTCGCGCACGAAGATCGAATAGAGGAAGGCGGTCTCGTTCGCGGTGCGGCCCGAGGTGTAGAATTCGGCCTGATGCGGGCTTTCGAGCGCGCGGAGGTGCTTGCCGATCAGCGCGAAGGCATCGTCCCAGCTCACCGGCACATAATGGTCGGTCACCGCGTCGTAGCGCATCGGCTCGGTCAGGCGGCCCTGCATCTCGAGCCAATAGTCCGACTGCGCCATCAGGTCGGTCACGCTGTGCTGCGCGAAAAAGTCGCGCGTGACGCGGAATTTCGTCGCCTCGTGCGCCAGCGCCTTCGCGCCATTTTCGCAGAACTCGAGCTTCTTGGTGCAGCTGGCGTCGGGAAAGGCGCAGCTCGGGCATTTGAACCCGCCCGGCTGGTTCATCGACAGCAGCGCGCGCGATCCCTTGGTGACGACGCTTTGTTCGAGCAGCACCTTTGCGGTCGCGGCGGCTGCGCCCCAGCCGCCCGCGGGGCTATCATATGTCTTGTGGCGGGGTTTCCGGTCGGCCATTGCCCCGAACTAAAGCATAGCTCCAGGCGCTAATCCACGAGTCTTTGGTGTCGGAGGGGGCTCATATTGGTGAACCATTGCTCGCCCGCCCCGCGCCGGCGCTGCATGACCTCCTCCTGAAATTCGAACATGCCGGGAAACAGGCCCCGCCTCGCCACCGGCCCGGCGCCGAACACCATGAAATTTTCCGCATCACCATAGGCCAGCCACGCCGGCGCGCCCTCCGACGAAGGGGTGCCGCGCGCGGCGAAGGACGCCCAATAATCGATCATTTGCCGCGCCAGCGCGCGATCGGCTTCGCCCGCCGGCATCGGCCAGTTGGGCATGCCGCCAAGCGGGCGCCCCGCAATCCCGAAAGCAAAGGGCAGTTCGCTCGCGTGGAAAGCGCAGAGGCCGCGGGCGCGCGCGGCGGAATAGCAATGATCGAAAAGGTAGAGATAGGCGGGCTGCCCGGCGCGCGCCTGTTGCCGCACAAGCCGCTCGGTCGCCCAGCCATAGACGGCGTCGCGCGTCGCCGCGAGCAGACTCTCCTCCCGGTCCGACGCGGGATAGATCCGCAGGAAGGCGGGCGCGAGGTCGCCGTAGCGCTGCACGATTTCGGCCTGATAAGCCGCCGCATCGGCGGGCGCCGGAGGGACCAGCGCGCGTTGGGTGCGGACTTCGCCGCTGTTGAACCCCGCGAGAACCGGGACTTTTGCCTGTTCGCCGCGGTCGAAAATATCGACGAGCTGGCCGGGCACGACCGCTCCGTCGATCACGGGCTGCGCGATGAAGCGCGCGCGCATCCCGGCGGCGACGAGCGCCTTCGCATCGACGCGGCGTAGCGCCGCAAGGTCGGAGGCGCCCAAGCTTTGCGCCAGCGCGGTTCCCGTCGCCTCGGCGGAGTTCATGCCGAAGGCGGGGTCGCGGAGATGCGGCACCGCGCGCATATTGGTGCTCTGGACGATCGCTTTCGCGAACAGGCCCTTCGCGCGCGGGCTGGCGAGCAGATAGGTTGCGCTGAGCGCGCCTGCCGACTCTCCCATGACGGTGACGTTCGCGGGATCGCCGCCGAACGCACCGATATTGCGTCGCACCCATTCCAGCGCCGCGATCTGGTCGAGCAGGCCGTAATTGCCCGATACGCCTTCGGCCGATTCGCCGCTGAGCGCCGGATGCGCAAGCCAGCCAAGGACGCCCAGCCGATAGTTGATCGACACGAAGACGATGCCGCGCCTCGCAAATCCGGCGCCATCGTACATCGGGCTGGCGCTCGATCCATATTGCAGCGCGCCGCCGTGGATCCAGACGATCACCGGCGCGCGACCGGCGCGTTCGGGCGCCCAGATGTTGAGCGTCAGGCAATCCTCGCTCATTGGCCGCGGCGGCTCGAAATACACGCTCGCGGCGGGAAAGGCGGGCTGGACGCAGTCGGCGCCGAAGGCGCGCGCGTCGCGCACCCCCGTCCACTTCGCGGGAGGCGCGGGTGGGCGCCAGCGGCGTTCGCCGACCGGGGGCGCCGCATAGGGGATGCCGCGAAAGACGCGCAGCCCGTCCTCCCGAGCGCCCGCGACGCGGCCTTCGGAGATCGTCGCGGCCGGCGGATCGGCGGCCAATAATGGACCGCCCGCCGCAACGGCGACCAGACAAAGAGCCAGGGCGAATAGCCGGCGAAGTGCCGCGATGTCCGTCATCACCATCTCTCCCTTTGGCGATGCTTGCCATCGTCCTGCGCTCGACTTACGCTCACACGCGAGTGAATATCAAGCGCCGAGAGTGCGCGAACGAACGGATGGGGAGGGCAAGATGACGGAACCCACGCGGCGGGGCTTTCTGGCGGGCGCAGCGGTGCTTCCGCTCGCGACCGCAGCGAACGCCGATGCGGCGGCCGCGCCGGACGCGATCGCCGCCGATCTTGCGACCTATATCGGCTTCGGCAACAAGCAGTCGGGGGGCGCGGGCGACACCGCCTGTGGTCATTGGCTCGCGACCGAGCTCGAGCGCGCAGGCTTCACGGTCGAAAAGCCGCCGATCAGCGTCCCCTGGTTCGAGGGGGAGCGGTGCGAGATCGTCGCGGGCGATGCACGCGCACCGCTCCACCCGCAGCCGATCGTCACGCCGACGCCGGGCAACGGCGTGACAGGGCCGCTCGTCCGCGTCGACGCGCATGGCATGACCGACGCGCCTCTCGCGGGCGCGATCGCGCTGATCGACCTGGCCTATGGCCGCTGGTCGTCGACACTCGCCAAACCGGTGCGCGCGCCGGTCGATGCCGCCTTCGCGGGCGGCGCGAAGGCGGCGGTGATCGTGACCAACGGACCCACCGGGCAGGTCATCGCGCTCAACGCCGATGGCCGCGCGCCGATGTTCGCGGGACCGGTCGGCCTGCTCGCGCCCGCCGGGGCGGCGCCTTTCCTGGACGCCGCGATGCGGCACCAGCCGGCGCGGGTGGCGTTGGCAGGCCACGGCGGGCGCCGGGCGGCGTTCAACGTGATCGGCCGGCTCGACCGCGGCAAGGGGCGCTGGATCGTGGTGTCGACCCCGCGGTCGGGCTGGTTCGGCTGCGCGGGCGAACGCGGCGGCGGCATCGCCGCCTGGCTCGATTTCGCGCGCGCCGCGCCGGCGCTGCTGCCCGATCATGATCTCGCCTTCCTGTGCAACAGCGGCCATGAATATGAAAATCTGGGCGCCGAAGAGGCGCTGAAGGCCGCGGCGCCCAAGCCCGCCGAGACGCATTTCTGGCTCCACCTCGGCGCCAATCTCGCCGCGCGCGACTGGCACGAGGGATTGTTCGGCCTCGCCCCGCTCGCGGGCAGTGATTCGCAGCGTTACCTCGTCGTCAGCCCGCCGCTGTTGCCCGCCGCCCGGCGATTGTTCGCCGGGCTGGCGGGGCTCGAATCGCCTTATTCCAGCGAAAAACTGTCGGCCGGCGAGCTCACCGCGATCATCGCCGCGGGCTATCCGTCGGTTGCCGGCATCTTCGGCGTCCACCGCTTTCATCATGTGGCCGACGACGACGCGCGCTGCGTCGATGCCGCCGCGGTGGCGGCGACGACGGCGGCGTTCCGGCGCTTGCTTGTTGCCGCCGTCTGATCCTTCCGTCAGGCTTCGATATCGCGCTTGTAGGTTTCGGGCAGGAACAGGATGCCGACAACCGCGGTGATCGCGGCGATCACCACCGCATACCACAGCCCCTGATAGATATTGCCCGTCGCCGCGACCATCGCGAAGCCGATCGTCGGCATGAAGCCGCCGATCCAGCCATTGCCGATATGATAGGGCAGCGACAGCGAGCTGTATCGGATCCGCGCCGGGAACAATTCGACGAGCAGCGCCGCGAGCGGGCCGTAAACCATCGTCGCGAGCACCCCGAAGAGGCAGAGGATGCCGATGACCTTGAGCTTGTTCACCGCTGCCGGGTCGGCCTTGTCGGGATAGCCCGCCGCGTCGAGCCCCGCCTTTGCCGCGGCGCCGAAGGCGGCGACCGCCGCGGCGCGCTCCGCATCGCCCAGCCCCGCCGGATCGGGCACCGCGACCGTCCGATCGCCGATACGCACGGAGGCGACCGTCCCCGCCGGCGCCTCGACATTGGCGTAATTGACGCCGTTCTTGGCGAGGTAGGATTTGGCGATGTCGCAGCTCGTCCGGTCGAACGTGTTTTTCCCGATCGGATCGAACTGGAACGAGCATTCGCCGCCGTGCGCGACGACCTGCACCGGCGACCGTTCGACCGCCGCGGCCATCGCCGGGTTCGCCGCCGCGACCAGCGCCTTGTACGCCGGGAAATAGACGAAAATCGCGATGACGCACGCGGTCATCATGATCGGCTTGCGGCCAACCTTGTCGCTCAGCCAGCCGAAGAAGACGAAGCAGGGGATGATGAGCAGGAGCGCGGTGGCGACGAGGAAATTGGCGGTCGCGCCGTCGACCTTGGCGACGCGTTCGAGATAGAAGAGCGGATAGAGATGCGCGGCGAAGCCGATCACCGCCTGCCCCGCGACCGCGCCGAACAGGGCGATCAGCACGATCTTCAAATTCCGCCATTCGCCGAAAGCTTCCTTGAGCGGCGCCTTCGAGGTCGCACCCGCCGCCTTCATCCGCCGGAACACCGGGCTTTCCTCGAGCTGCAGCCGGATCCACAATGTCACCCCCAGCAGCAGGATCGAGAAGATGAAGGGCAGGCGCCAGCCCCACGCGTTGAAGGTTTCGGCATCCATGAAGGTGCGCAAGCCGACGACGAAGGACGAGGCGAGGATGAGCCCGAGCATCGCGGTGGTCTGGATGAAGCTGGTATAGAAACCGCGCTTTCCGGGCGGCGCATGTTCGGCGATATAGACGGCGGCGCCGCCATATTCGCCGCCGATCGCGAGCCCCTGGAGCAAGCGCAGGATCATCAGGATGATTGGCGCGGCGATCCCGATCGTGTCGTAACCGGGCAGGAAGCCGACCGCAAAGGTCGACAGCCCCATGATCGCCATGGTGACGAGGAAAGTGTTCTTCCGCCCGACGATGTCACCGACACGCCCGAACACCAGCGCCCCGAACGGCCGCACCGCAAAACCCGCGGCAAAGGCCATAAGCGCGAGGATGAAGCCCGTCGTCTCGTTCACCCCCGCAAAGAAATGGTGCGACAGCGCGGTGGCGAGCAGGCCATAGAGGTAGAAATCATACCATTCGAACACCGTCCCCAACGAAGAGGCGGTGATGACGAGTGCTTCATTCTGTTTCTTGTCCTCGCCGGCGGGCAAGGCTTCCGCGTCGGTAGCCATATTTCCTCTCCCATTTATCCCGGCAGCCGCGGCGGGCTTATCGGCCCGTCCGCGTGCGCCGCCGGGGATTATCCGTGCGCAGCGGCAACCGCCGGCGCGTCGAAACCTGCGCTCGCCAGCTCGCGTTCGGCCTGCGTGAAGCCATAGGCGGGGACGATCTCGCCGCAGCGGTCGGCGACGCGGTCCCACTCGGCGGCGACGCGCTCGGCCGCGCCGTCGCCCTGCCCCACATAGATACCGCCGGTCAGCGTCACATGCGCCGCCGCGAAATGCCCGGCGCCGGCGCACAGGATCGCGCGCGTCGGCGCATCGTCGCCGACCAGCGCAAGCAGCCCGGGACTCACCGCCTCGGGCGCCAGACGCGCGAGCGCGTCCGCCGCGAGCACGCCATCGGTCATTGCCGTCGCCGCGGTCGGCGCGAGGCAGTTGACGCGGACATTATATTTATCGCCCTCGATGCCGAGCGTCTGCATCAGCCCGACGAGCGCCATCTTCGCCGCGCCATAATTGGCCTGCCCGAAATTGCCGTAGAGCCCCGACGAGGAGGTCGTCATCACGATGCGACCGAAACGACGTTCGCGCATCTGGTCCCACACCGCCTTCGAACAGATCGCGGCGCCCATCAGGTGGACGTCGACCACCAGCCGGAAATCGGCGAGATCCATCTTCGCGAAGCTTTTGTCGCGCAGGATGCCGGCGTTGTTGATCAAAATGTCGATCCCGTCCCACGCCTCGGTCGCCGTGGCAACCATCGCCGCGACCTCGGCTTCGTCGGTCACCGAGGCGACGGCGGCCATCGCGACGCCGCCGGCCCCGGCAATCTCTGCGGCGACGCGCGCGGCGGCATCCCCGTCGCGATCATTGACCATAACGCGCGCGCCGTGCCGCGCGAGCATCAGCGCATGCGACCGGCCGAGTCCGCCGCCCGCGCCGGTCACGATCGCCACCCTGTCCTTCAGCTCGTTCGTCATTCCATTTCCTTTTGTCTTATCATAACTCACTTGTGAGTGAATATTATTGTCGCGCGGACGGCGGGATGCGCGTCGTCGTCGCCAGGTCGTCTAGCCCCTGTCCTGCTTGCGCTGGTCGCAGATTTCGCGGAAACCCGCGGCCATGAAGCGCGCCATGCGTGCCTTGACGGCTTCATAATCATCCGAGTGGCACAGACCGTGCGACAATTTGTCGATGCGCCCGGTGCGCGCGAGCGTCAGCATCAGCGCGCCGGTGACGAAATGATAGCCCCAGAAAATATCTTCCTCGGCCGCGTCGGGCAGCGCCTTTTTCAGTATCTCGATCAGCCGCAGCACGACGGGGTCGAAATATTTGTCCATGAACTCGGCGCCCTCGGGGCTGTTCGACGCCTGCGCGCCGAAGGCGCCATAATTCTTCCAGCCCTCGCCGCCCTGGATGTAGAGGTCGAGGTCGGTGTCGAGGAAGGCATGGAGCGCGCCCTCAACCGTCGGCTTGCCGCCCGCCGCGCGGTCATAATCGTCGAGCGCCTGCATCCTTTTGTCGATCGTCACCACCGCGCGCCGCGCGAACACCGCGTCGAACAGCGTCCGCTTGTCGTCGAAATAATAGTTGAGCAGCGTGTGGTGGACCCCGACCTGCTTCGCGACATCCTTCAACGTCACGCCGTGAAAACCATGTTTCGAAAACAGGAGTTCGGCGGTGTCGAGGATCTGCTCCATCATTTCGGCGCGCTGTTCCGCCTTCGACGGGCGCTTCACCGCACTCTTTGCCTTCGACGCCAAATCCTTGTCCTTCCGCACATCATCCGCACTCGTCGCGCCGCCGTGGCCCAACGGGCCTACACCTGTCCGTAATCGGCCCGCAATTGCATTTTGTCGATCTTGCCCGTCGGCGCGAGCGGCATCGCGTCGAGCCGCACGATCGCGTCGGGGATCCACCAAGACGCCACGCGTTCGCGCAGCGGCGCGAGCAGGTCGTCGTCGCTGACCGACGCGTCGTTGGTTTCGACCAGCAGGATCGGCCGCTCGCCCCATTTGGGATCGCTGCGGCCGATCACCGCGGCGAGGCTCACCTGCGGCAGCGCGCCGACCAGCGCCTCGATCTCGGCGGGGTTGATCCACTCGCCGCCCGACTTGATCAGATCCTTCGACCGCCCGGTGATCGTCAGATTGCCGGCGCGGTCGAGCCGCGCGAGATCGCCGGTGTCGAACCAGCCATCGGCGTCGGTCGCGGGCGCATCCTGCCCGAAATAGCGTTCGACGACGCTCGGCCCGCGGACGCGCAAATGCCCCTCGGCGCCGCGCTGCTCGGCGAGCGCGCGTCCCTCGGCGTCGGTCAGCAGCAGGTCGACGCCGATCGCGGGCCTTCCCGACACGCCAGCGGTGCGATCCGGATCGCCGGGGACCGCGGCGGTGCCGAGCGGCGACAATTCGGTCATGCCCCAACTCGTCTGCACCTCGGCGCCCAGCCGCCGCTCGATCCGCTCCATCAGCGCCGGCGGCATCGGTGCGCCGCCGACGAGGATGCGCTCGAGCGTCGGCACCTCTCCCTCTTCGCGCTCGAGATGTTCGACCAGCCCCAGCCACACGGTCGGCACACCGACGCCGGCGGTCACGCCCTCGCCGCGGATCAGCGCCGCCAGATGCGCGCCGTCGCTGTGGCGTCCGGGCAGCACGAGCTTGCCGCCGACGGCGGGCACAGAAAAGGGCAGCCCCCAGGCATTGGCGTGGAACATCGGCACCACCGCGAGCACCGCGTCGCGCGCGCGCACGCCCATCACGTCGGCCTGCAACTGGCGCATCGTGTGGAGGTAGCAACCGCGATGCGTATAGGTGACACCCTTTGGCGCGCCGGTGGTGCCCGAGGTGAAGCAAAGCCCCGAGGGGCTGTTCTCGTCGAAGGCACCCCATGCGACATCGGCCGACGCCGCAGCGAGCACGGCATCAAGCGCGCCCACCGCGATGCGGCCGTCCCCTCCGCCCGCGTCGGTATCGGCGGCGTCGAGCAGCAAGATCTGGCGCACGGTCCGGACGTTGCGCGTCGCCGCTTCGGCAAGCGGCAGCAGGTCGGCGCTGACGAGCAGGATGCCCGCTTCGGACTGCACCAGCATCGCGCCGATCTGCGCCGCGGTCAGCCGCGGGTTCAGCGTGTGACACACCGCGCCCATCCCGATGATCCCGTACCAGCTTTCGAGATGCCCCTGCGTATTCCACGCGAGCGTCGCGACGCGGTGCCCCGCGCGCACGCCCATCGCATGGAGCGCCCCCGACACCGCACGCGCGCGCTCGTAAAGCGCGGCATAGCCGATGCGCGCGACCTTTCCGTCCGCCCCGGCCGACACGGTTTCAGCGTCGGGGTGCCATTTGGCGGCGTGAGAGAGGAATTTGTCGAGCGTCAGGGCATAGGATTGCATCGAACCGTCGATCATTGGCACCCCGCGGCTTTCGGCGGCAACGGCGGCGAAATGACGCCGATATTCCAGTTCCACGGCGTATCGCCCGCCGCGCGGCGACGGCACATCACCGCTTCGTGGAGCGCCGCGGTGCCGGGGAGCAGCCGGTGCCCGGCCTTCGGCGCCTCGGCGATATGCAGGAAGCCGGCGTCGTCGGAATAGGCGGGCCATTCGGGCTGGCCCTTTGCCTGCGGTCGGCCGCCGCGCGCGAAACTCGCCCAATAATCGCCCATCGCACCGGCTAGCTTGCGCTCGGCCAAGTCGTCCGGGATTTTGGGCCACAGCGGCGGCGTCTTGCCCGCGGTGCCGAAAATATAGGGCAGCTCGGCGGCGTGGAAGGCGTGGAGCTTCCACTCGGCGGTCGCCGGATAGCCATGGTCGAAATAATAGAGATAGGCGCCTTGCCTCAACGCCGCCTGGTTCGACACCAGCCGTTCGGAGGTCCAGCCGTACATCGCGTCGCGCGTCGCGGCGAGCATGCTTTCCTCGATAGTCTTCGCCGGATAGCGCGCAAGGAAGGCGTCGGCAAATTCGCCGTAATTGGCGCGGATCGCGGCTTCATAGGCCGCGGCATCGGCGGGCGGCTTGGGCAGCAGGAAGCGCAGCGAGCGGATTTCGCCGGCGTTGAAGCCAGCGAGGATCGGCACCGGCGCCTGCTCGTTCCGGTCAAAGCTGTCGACGAGCTGGCGCGGCACCGTCTTGCCGTCGACGACGGGGAAAGGGAAATAGCCCGTCGCCAGCGCCTTTTCGGCGATCTCCTTCGCGGGCATCGCGCGCAGCGCCGCGAGGTCGGCGGCGCCGAGCTTCGCCGCCAGGTCGGTCCCCTGCGCCTCGGCCGGGACCATGCCGTTGAGCCGCTCGCGCAGGCTCGGCGCCGACACCATATAGGCGCTCTGCGCGACCGCCTTGTGGAACAGGCCGCGCGCGGCCGGCGCGGTCATCAGATACATGACGCTGAGCGCGCCCGCCGATTCACCCGCGATCGTCACATTGCCCGCGCTGCCGCCAAAGGCGCCGATGTTGCGCTTGACCCATTCGAGCGCCGCGACCTGGTCGAGCAGCCCGTAGTTGCCCGACACGCCGTCGGCCGATTCCGCGCTCAGCGCCGGATGCGCGAGCCAGCCGAGCGCACCGAGCCGGTAGTTGATCGACACCACGACGATGCCGCGCTCGGCGAGCGCGCTGCCGTCATAGATCGGATCGCCGCCCGACCCGCCGGTCAGCGCGCCGCCGTGGATCCACACGAACACCGGCGCATCCTTCACATCCTTCGGCGCCCAGATGTTGAGCGACAGGCAATCCTCGCTCATCGCCGGCAGGTCCCAGGCATAGATGCTGGGGCCGCGCGGGCCCGGCTGCATGCACGCGGCGCCGAATTTGGTCGCGTCGCGCGTGCCGTCCCAGCCCTCCGCCGGCTGCGGCGGCGCCCAGCGCAGCTTGCCGACCGGCGGCGCGGCATAGGGAATGCCCTTGAAGGCGCGGATGCCTTTCGTTTCGCTACCCTCGACCTTGCCCGCGGGCGAATCGACCATCGGCCCCGCCGCCGCTGCCGGCGCCGCGCAGAGGGCGGCGACGGCGAGCGCGACGCGTGACAGGCGGCGGATCATCGGACCGTTCATCTCCCCGGCCCGATCAGAAGCGATAATTGGCGCGGACGCCGATCGTGCGCGGACGCATCCGGGCGTAACGGCCGTCGAGGAACGCCTCGGGATGGACATAGGTGACCTTGCTGTCGTCGAAGAGATTTTCGACATAGGCGCCGAGGTCGATCGCCCCCAGCTTTGCCCCGGCATAAAGGTTCACATTGGTCCACGCCTCGGTGAAGTCATAGGTCGGGGCGACGGCATTGGGATTGCCCGGCACATTGGGGAACTGGTTCGGGAATGCCCCCGCGTGCGACACATTGACCGCGGCATAGGCGGTGTCGGCGCCGCCGATCGGGAAGTCGTAACGCAGCGTGCCCGACCCCTGGAAGCGCGGCGAGGCGAGACGCGTCCCGAGCTCGGCGCCCGAAATCGCGGCTTCGCCCGGGGTCAGGTCGGTCACCTTCGCGCGGTTGAAAGAACCGTTGAGCGCGAGGCTCAATCCCTGCACCGGCCGCGCGATGAACTCGAACTCGAGGCCATAGCTTTCGGCGCCGCCGATGTTGGTCGCGAACTGGATCGAATCCGACACGCGGTTCGCCTGGACCTGAATATCCTTCCAGTCGATATAATAGGCGGCGATATTGGCGACGAGATCGCCGCCGAGCCAGCGTCCCTTCAGCCCGAGTTCGTAATTGGTGACGCTGTCCGATTTCGCGCCGTCGGGGATGATCAGGTCGTTCGGGTCGATCGCGCTGACCAGCCCGGCGCGCGCATTGACGACGGGCGTGCGGAACCCCGTCGAAACGGTCGCATAGGTGGTCAGGCTGTCGACGGGCTTCCACGACACGCTCGCCTTCCACGACAGGCGGTCGTCCTTGACCTTCAGCCCTTCGGCATAAGCGATCGGCGTGACGGTGAGCGGGATATTCTCCAGACCGAGGAAGGCGATGGTCAGATAATTGCTGTTGTATCCGCCGCCGCGGGTGAAGCTCTGCACTTCGGTGCTGCCGTAGCGCAGCCCGCCCGTGACCCAGAAACGGTCGCTGAAGCGTCCGGTCACTTCGCCGAAGCCGGCGATCTCTTTCTGGTCGGTATAGCTGTTGAACCGCTGGTAATATTCGTCGGGCAGCCCGCTCAGATTATTCTCGGTCAGATATTCGAGGCTCGAACGATAGGCGAAATCGACGCTGCGGCGCTTGTCGTAATAGAAAAAGCCCGCGACCCATTCGATCGGCCCGTCGTGACGCGACACCAGCCGCGTTTCCTGCACGAACAGATCGTCATAGCCATATGCGTCGAGCGCGAAGGGAAAGGCCTGCGCAAAGGTGCCCGCGAGGTCGACATAGAAGGACGCGTCATAGTCCGAGAGCGTCGTCGAGCTGATCAGCTCGGCAAAGTCGAACTCGTAGTTGATCGTCAGATTATAATTGGTGAGCTTGCCCTGGAACAGGTCGGGGCGGTCCGAATTGCGCACGAACTTGCCGAGCAGCGGGTTGGTCAGCCCCGAATCGGCGGGCTTGCTGTTCTCGTATGACGCGAGCAGTTTGACCTTCATCCGGTCGCTCGGCTGGAGGAGCAGGATCGCGCGGCCGCCGAACGCCTCGAGGCTGTTCGCATCCTCGACGCCGGTGCCGATATTGTCGACCCAGCCGTCCTCGTTGCGATAATAGCCCGTGACGCGTAGCCCGATCTCGTCCTTCATGATCGGCAGGTTGACCATCGCATTATAGCGCTGGCGCACCGAACTCGACCCGGTGAGGCCGAGATCGACGCTCGCCGACGCTTCGAAATCGTCGAGGTCGGGGCTCTTCGTGATGATCCGCATCGCGCCCGCGAGCGAGTTCGATCCGAACAGCGTCCCCTGCGGCCCGCGCAGGAATTCGACGCGCTCGACGTCGTACAGATTGGGGTCGAGGATCGTCGAATTGCCATTCGCCGAAATCGGCAGCTCATCGACATAGATGGCGACCGCGCTCTGCAGGCCGGCCGAATAGCCGTTGGTGTTGATCCCGCGCGCGGTGAAATTGTTGAAATTCTGTGTCGGCCGGTTGACGACGATGCCCGGCGTATTCTGGGCGATGCCCTCGAACCCCACGATACCGAGGTCGTTGAGTTCTTCCTGCCCGAACGCGGTGACGCTGAGCGGCACGTCTTGCAACCGGGCGGTGCGGCGGGTCGCGGTGACGATGATGTCGCGGTCATCGCGCTGCTGGTCCTGCGCCATGCTATCCGCGGGCGGCGCTTCGGCCTCCTGGGCCATGGCCGAAACGGGCGACGCGAACAGAACGACCGCCGAGGCGGACGCAAAAAGCTGAGCCTTCATATCAAACTCTCCCTCCCGTCAGCGGTCGTTGCCGCCGATCAGGGCTCAGCTTATCGGCAAGATTCTCACGCGAGTCAATATTCACTATCGTGTGTGTGAATAAAATTCGAAATCCATGAAAGCCCCCTTCCAGGCATTCAAATATAAAGGAAATTTCCGCGTTTTTACCAGCCGGACGGCTTCGTCACCCGCTGATCGGGTCCAATCCGCCCATCACCGCGGTCAGCGCCAGCGCATTCTCGCGCTCCATCGCGCTATGCCCCGCGTTGGTCACGACGTAGGTGACGGGCTCCGACCCCGCCCCGCGCAACGCCGCGACAAGCCGCGACGCCTGCGTCAGCGGGCACACCTCGTCGAAGCGGCCATGGACGATATGGATGGGGATCGACGCCAGCACGTCGATATTGTCGAAGAAATGCCCCGCCGGAAGGAACAGCCCATTGGCGAAATAATGCGCCTCGATCTGCGCGAAGCAGAGCGCGAAATCGGCTTCGCCGAACTTGCCCGTGTCCGCCGTCTCGGGGATCATGTTCGAGATGACACCTTCCCACAAGGACCAGGTCAGCGCCGCCTTCAGCTGGCGCTCCTTCTCGGCCTCGTTCGCCGGGACCATATCGAAAATCGCCTTGTAGGATTTCATCACGTCGCCGCGCTCCTCCGGCGTCAGCACCGACAGCAGCTCGGCCCATTCGCCCGGATACTTCATATAGGCACCGGGCTCGGTCAGGCCGTAGGGATCGTCCGCCCATGTCGCGGCATTGCCCTGATAGAGATAGAGCAGGTCTTCGGACGCGCCGAGGAAGATGCCGCGCAGGATCAGGGTCGCGCAATGCGCCGGATGCGCGATTCCATAGGCCATCGCCAGCGTGCTGCCCCAGCTGCCGCCGAAGACATGCATCGGCCCAGCGACCTCGAGTTTTTCGCGCAATTTCTCGATATCGCCGATCAGGTCGGCGGTGGTGTTTTTCGCGAGCGCCACCGCGGGGCCCGCCGAGGCGACATTGGGCTCGCTCCTGCCGCAACCGCGCTGGTCGAACAGGATCACGCGGTAGCGCTTCGGGTCGAAGAAGCGCGCCATGACGGGCGCGCAGGCGCCGCCGGGGCCGCCGTGGAGGAACATCACCGGCTCACCCGCGGGATTGCCATATTCCTCCCAATAGATGCGGTGCGCGGGATCGCGGTCGACCTCGAGCCAGCCGAAATTCAGGCAGGGCGGCTGGGGATAGATCCAGTCGTCGCCGATCTTGCTCGTCGCCTGCAACCGCGAAAAATCCATGTCTCTTCCTTCACCTGTGATGATGCAGCCAAGGGGCCTGAAATACCGGCTTAACTTGGCGCGCCATGATGTCCAGCCGCCGGGACCCTATGGTGCACATCGTCGTCCCGGCGAAGGCCGGTTGACCCGCATCCCCGAAAAGTTCAGACCACTCCCGTCGCAAAAAAGGGGAAGCATTTCATGCGCAAACTGGCATTGTTCGGGGCGAGCCTTCTCGCCCTCACCTCGCAGATCACGCTTGCGCAGGAGGACCAGCCGCCCGCCGCGCCGCCCGCCGAAACCGCCGCCCCGGCCGAAACGCCCGCCGCCATGTCCGGCTCCGCCGTCGGCAGCGCGAGGCTCGCCCCCAACCGCCGCTTCACCGGCGCCGACCTTTTCGACCTCGCCATCGCCGCCGATCCGCAGATCAGCCCCGACGGCCGCCACATCGCCTATGTCCGCCGCGCGAACGACATCATGACCGACCGCGCGGTGAGCTCGATCTGGCTGATCGACACGCAGACCGGCGAGGAAACCCCCGTCGCCGGGCAGGGCGACGGCGCCTTTTCGCCGCGCTGGTCACCCGACGGCAAGCGCATCGCCTTCGCCTCGACCGAGGGCGGCAGCGCACAGCTGTGGGTGCGCTGGATGGACGGCGGCGAGGCGGTTCGCCTCACGGGCCTGCCCACCAGCCCGTCGAGCATCGCCTGGTCGCCCGACGGCCGTTCGATCGCCTATACGATGCTCGTCAAGGACGAAGGGCCAAAGTTCGGCAGCGCCCCCGCGAACAAGCCCGAGGGCGCGAAATGGGCCGAGCCGCTCGAAATTCGCGACCTCCTCACCTATCGCGCCGACGGCGAAGGCTATGTCGAGCCCGGCTTCGAAAAGATCTTTCTCGTCCCCGCGGCCGGCGGCTCGCCGCGCCAGCTCACCTTCGGCCCCTATCACGACGGAGGTCCGCTGAGCTGGTCGCGCGATGGCCGCACGCTCTATTTCGCCGCGAACCGGCGCCCCGACTGGGAGAGCGATCCGGTCGAAAGCGAAATCTATGCGCTCGATGTGACCGGCGGCGGCGTCACCGCGCTCACCGACCGCAACGGCCCCGACGCCAACCCGCTCGTCTCGCCCGATGGCGGCAAGATCGCCTATCTCGGCTTCGACGACGCCTTGCGCGCATACGAGAACACGCAGCTCTATGTCATGAACCGCGACGGGTCGGGCGCGCGCAGCCTGACCGCCGATTGGGACCATGGCGTCGATGCGATCGAATGGGCCGCGGACGGCAAGTCGGTATATGCGCAATATGACGACCATGGCGAAACGAAGGTCGCGCGCATCGGCCTCGACGGATCGGTGCGCGGCGCCGCGACCGGCCTTTCGGGCGGCGGGCTCGACCGCCCCTATACCGGCGGCAGTTTCTCGGTATCGGACGGCGGCGCGATCGCCTTCACCGGCGGCACACCGACGCGTCCCGCCGAAGTGCAGCTTGCGCGCGGCGGATCGACGCGGATGCTCACCGACCTCAACCGATCGCTTCGCGAAGTGAAATCATTCGGCGCGGTCCGCAAGATCACCGCCGCCTCCAGTCACGACGGCAAGACGATCGAGGGCTGGCTGACGCTGCCGCCCGGCCATGTCGAAGGCCAGCGCGTGCCGCTGATCCTCGAAATTCACGGCGGGCCCTTCGCCGCCTATGGCCCGCATTTCGCGACCGACAACCAGCTCTATGCCGCCGCGGGCTATGCCGTGCTCTCGGCGAATCCGCGCGGCTCGACCAGCTATGGCGCGGCCTTTGCGAACGAGATCGACAAGGCCTATCCGGGCAACGACTATTTCGATCTGATCAGCATCGTCGATCGCGCAATCGAACTCGGCGTTGCCGACCCGAACGCCCTGTTCGTCACCGGCGGTTCGGGCGGCGGCGTGCTGACGAGCTGGATCGTCGGCAAGACCAACCGGTTCAAGGCCGCGGTCACGCAAAAGCCGGTGATCAACTGGACGACGCAGGCGCTCACCGCCGACGGCCCCGCATTTTTCGGCCGCTACTGGCTCGGCGCGCAGCCGTGGGAGAATCCCGAACTTTACTGGTCGCGCTCGCCGCTGTCGCTCGTCGGCAATGTCGAAACGCCGACGATGGTGGTCGTCGGAGCCGAGGATTACCGCACGCCGGTCAGCGAATCCGAACAATATTACACCGCGCTTCGCCTCCGCGGCGTGCCCACGGCGCTGGTCAAGGTGCCCGGCGCCAGCCATGGCGGCATCGCCGCGCGCCCGTCGCAATCGGCCGCCAAAGCCGCCGCAATCCTCGCCTGGTTCGAGAAATACCGGAAAGGCTGGACGCGGCCTGCGGGGGAATAACGCCATGTCAGTGTCGTGGTAGGGAGCGGTCGTTTCCGACATTGAAAGCGTGAGGGACCAAGCCAGCCCCTTCACGCCGCGTCGTGGAAGATCACCCCCAGCGTGTGCCGCCGCCCCGACCGGAGGCGGCTCACCCCGTGGCGCATCATCACGCGATAGTCGCCGCGCGTGCCCCGCACGGGTCGCGCGTTCACCGCGAAGACCACCGCGTCGCCCTTCGCGAGCGGCACGACCGCCGCCCTCGATTGCATCCGCGGCCTTTGTTCGGTCAGCACGAACTCGCCGCCGGTGAAATCCTCTTCCGGCGCCGACAGCAGCACCGCGACCTGCAGCGGAAAGACATGCTCGCCATATAAATCCTGGTGCAGGCAATTATAGTCGTCCGCGCCATATCGCAGCAGCAGGGGCGTCGGCCGCCTTTGCCCCGCATCATGGCACCGCGCGAGGAATTCGGCGTGGTCCGCCGGAAAGCGCGCCGCCATCCCCATCCGCTCGTGCCAGCGGTTCGCGATCGGCGCGAGCCGCGCATAGAGCATCCCGCGCAGCGCCGCGACCAGCGGCGGCAGCGGATAGGCGAAATAGCGATACTCACCGCGCCCGAAACCGTGCCGCGCCATATGGACATGGCTGCGGAAACCCGCCGGCGCGTCATAAAGCGCGGCGAGGCCGTCGCACGCCGCCGCATCGAGCAGCCCCGGCAGAACGGCCCAACCTTCGCGGTCGAGCGCGATCATCGGGTCGGCGGCATCGTCTGCACAGGGCGGCGGCATGATTTTGGGCTGTGTCGTCATGCCGCAATCATGGCGCCACGCGCCGGTCGCCGCGCCCCGTTTCTTGCGCTCAAACACGCCTATGTGCTTCAAGTGGCGCCGACAATCGCCTAGGGTCAGAACCCTGAGCTGCCTTCCCGCGCCTGTCCCAAACGCCGACAATCGGAAAGTTCCCATGCAAAAACGCTTCGCCGCCGCCCTTCTCCTCGCCGCCGTCGCCGCGCCCGTCTCGGCTCAATCGGGCATCGACGCCGCCAACCTGACCGAAACCGTGCGCACCCTCGCCTCGGACCAGTTCCAGGGCCGCGCGCCCGGTACGGTCGGCGAGGAACGCACGGTCGGTTATCTGATCGGCCGGCTGGAGGCGATGGGGCTCGAACCCGCAGGGGTCGACGGCGGCTGGACTCAGCCCGTGCCCTTGCTCCACACCCGCCTCGGCACGCCCGAAACGCTCGCCTTCGACCGCAAGGGCGCTGCGACGCCGCTGACCTTCGGCACCGACATCTATGTCTCGACGCTCCAGCCGAAGGAGCGCGCGGTGGTCGCGAACGCGTCGATGGTCTTCGTCGGTTACGGCGTCAGCGCGCCCGAGCGCGGCTGGGACGATTTCAAGGGACAGGATTTGAAGGGCAAGGTCGCGGTGTTCCTGATCAACGACCCCGATTTCGTCGCGGCAAAGGGTGAGGACCCGTTCGGCAAGTTCGGCGGCCGGACGATGACCTATTACGGCCGCTGGACCTACAAGTTCGAGGAGGCCGCCCGCCGCGGCGCGGTCGCGGCGCTGATCGTCCACGACAGCGAGGGCGTCGGCTATGGCTGGAACGTCGTCAAAAGCGGCGGCGGCGAAAATTACGGCCTTGTCGTCCCGCCCGAAAAGGTGACGAGCCTCGCGCTTCAGGGTTGGATCTCGGGCGAGACCGCGACAAGATTATTCGCCGATGCCGGGCAGGATCTGGAGAAATTGCGCGTCACAGCGCGCCGCAAGGATTTCAAGCCCATCGACCTCGGCGCGACTTTCGACGCCGCGATCCCCGTGACGCAGGAGGTGGTGCAGAGCCAGAATGTGCTGGCGAAGATTTCCGGCACGAAACGCCCCGACGAAGTCGTCGTCTATGGCGCGCACTGGGACGCATACGGAGAGGGTCCGCCCGACGAGCAGGGCCGCATCTATCGCGCGGGCGCGAACGACGACGCGCTCGGCGTCGCGGGACTGTTCGAGATCGCCCGTAATTTCAAGGCCGCGCCGCCGCCCGACCGCACGATCGCCTTCGCCTTCTGGACCGCCGAAGAGCGCGGCCTGCTGGGGTCCGAAGCCTATGCCGAAAAGCCCATCTTCCCGCTCGAAAAGACCGTCGCCAACCTCGGTCTCGACATCCTCCAGACCGCCGGCCGCGCCAGGGACGTCGTCCTCGTCGGCAAGGGGCAGGGCACGCTCGAAGACGATCTCGCGCGCGTCGCAGCCACGCAGGGCCGCACGGTCAGCATCGAGAGTCTGCCCGAACGCGGGCTCTTCTATCGCGCCGACCATTTCAGCCTTGCCAAGCGCGGCGTTCCCGTCCTCCTGATGATGGGCATCGCCGGCGCGTCGGACCTTGTCGACGGCGGCAAGGAGGCCGGCCAGAAGTGGGTCGATGCCTATACGGGCAAATGCTATCATCAGGCATGCGACGCTTGGGGGGCGGACTGGAACCTCGATGGCGCGGTTCAGGACATCGATGTTTTCTACCGGATCGGCGATGAGTTGGCGCGCTCGGCGCGCTGGCCCGAGTGGAAAGCGGGCAGCGAGTTCAAGGCCATTCGCGACCGGAGCGCCGCATCGCGGAAATAGGGCGTGATGTGCGGAGGCGTCGGGTTTCGGCCGGAGGTCGCCGATAGAGATATGTGCCCCGGCGAAAGCCGGGGTCCAGAATTCCCGCGCTAGCGTTGCGCCTTTACGCACTCGGCCCCGGCTTTCGCCGGGGTGCACAAGGGTCAGATCCCCACCCCGAAACCGCCGCGTCTTGCGGCTTCCCGCGCCGAGGATTACTCCCGCCTCATGAGCGACGACAAAATCTTCATCAGCGCGAACGATCTGCTCGCCGACTCGCTGCGCCTCGGCATGCAGGTGGTGGCCAGCGACTTCAAACCGACGCACCTCGTCGGCATCTGGCGCGGCGGGGCGCCGGTCGGGATCGCGGTGCAGGAACTGCTCGACTATCACGGCCACCACTGCGACCATATCGCGATCCGCACCTCCTCCTATAAAGGCATCGACAGACAGGACCCGCAGGTAAAAGTCTTTGCCCTCGGCTATCTGATCGACACGCTGAATCCCGAGGACCGGCTGCTCATCATCGACGATGTCTTCGACAGCGGCCGCAGCATCCGCGCCTTCATAGCGGAACTCAAGGCGCGCTGCCGCCACAATATGCCGCGCGACATCCGCATCGCGACGGTGTGGTTCAAACCGGGGCGCAACGTTACCGACCTCCGCCCCGATTTCTTCGTCCACGAAACCGACCGGTGGCTGATCTTCCCGCACGAGATCGACGGGCTGACGGTCGAGGAAATCCGCCGCCACAAGCCCGAGGCGGCGATCATCCTCGGGCTGGAAGAGGAGGTGCCCCGTGCCTGACGGCTTCGCTTCGCGCGACGAGCGCGCCGCCTTCATCGCTCGCCTGCCCAAGGCCGAACTGCACCTCCATATCGAAGGCTCGCTCGAACCCGAGCTGATGTTCGAACTGGCGCAGCGCAACAATGTCGTGATTCCCTTTGCCAGCGTCGAGGACGTGCGCGCCGCCTACGCCTTCTCGAACCTGCAAGATTTTCTCGATATCTATTATCAGGGGATGGGCGTCCTTCATGGCGAGCAGGATTTTTACGACCTGACCGCCGCCTATTGCGCGCGTGCGAATGCGGACAATGTCCGGCACATCGAAATCTTCTTTGACCCGCAGGGCCACACAGCGCGCGGCGTCGCCATCGAAACCGTCATCGCCGGCATCGCGCGGGCGCTCGACGATGCCGAGGCCGGCTACGGGATGACGTCGAAGCTCATCCTGTGCTTCCTCCGCCACCTCAGCGAAGCCGAGGCCGAAGCGACGCTCGACGCCGCGCTGCCGTATCTGGGCCGTATCGACGGCGTCGGGCTCGACTCGTCCGAAGTCGGCCATCCGCCGTCGAAGTTCGAACGCGTCTTCGCGCGCGCTCGCCGCCTTGGGCTCAAGATCGTCGCACATGCCGGCGAGGAGGGACCGCCCGAATATATTGTCGAGGCGCTCGACCTGCTGAAAGTCGACCGCATCGACCACGGCAACCGCAGCCTCGAGGACCCCGCGCTGGTCGCGCGCCTTGCGGCCGGGGGTATCACACTCACCGTCTGCCCACTCTCGAACCTGAAGCTCTGCGTCGTCGACGACATCGCGCGCCATCCGCTGAAGGTCATGCTCGACGCGGGCATCAAGGCAACGGTGAACAGCGACGACCCCAGCTATTTCGGCGGCTATGTGAACGCCAACTACCAGGCGGTCGCCGACGCGCTCGACCTGTCGAAGGCCGAGCTTGTCACACTCGCGCGCAACAGCTTCACCGGTTCGTTTCTCGATGACGCCGCAAAGGCGCGCCACCTCGCCGCGATCGACGCCTGCGCCTGACCGGCGTCAGGCCGCGATCAGCACGCCGTGATAGGTGCGGTCCTCGAACGCACGCCCGGCGCCCATCGCGACGCAGATCAGCGCATCGTCGGCAACCACGACGGGCAGCCCGGTCGCGCGCGCGATCGCTTCGTCCATACGGCGCAGCAGCGCGCCGCCGCCGGTCAGCGTGATACCCTCGTCGATGATGTCGGCCGAGAGTTCGGGCGGCGTCTGTTCGAGCGCCGCGCGCACCGCGCCGACGATCTGTCCGACCGGCTCCGCGAGCGCCTCGGCGATTTCGGCCTCGGTCACCCGCACCTCGGCCGGACGGCCGGTCACCAGGTCGCGGCCCTTGACCCCCATCACCATGCCGTCGCCTGCGGGCGGCGTCGCGCAGCCGATCGTCAGCTTGACGCGCTCGGCGGTCATTTCGCCGATCATCAGATTATGCTTGCGGCGGATAAACGACGAAATCATGTCGTCCATCTTGTCGCCGCCGACGCGCACCGAATTGCTGTAGGCGATGCCGCTCAGCGACAGGACCGCGACTTCGGTCGTGCCGCCGCCGATGTCGACGACCATCGCCCCGCGCGGCTCGGCGACCTGCAAGCCGGCGCCGATCGCGGCGGCGAGCGATTCCTCGATCAACTGCACCGACGCCGCGCCGGCATTGCTCGCGGCGTCGCGGATCGCGCGGCGCTCGACCATCGTCGAGCCCGCCGGGACGCAGATCACGACGTGGCTGCGCTGGACGAAGCGGCTGGGGCCGCCCTGCGCCTTGTCCATGAAATGCTTCAGCATCTGTTCGGCTACGTCGATGTCGGCGATCACGCCGTCGCGCAAGGGGCGGATCGCCTGGATATTGTCGGGGGTCTTGCCCATCATCAGCTTGGCTTCATTGCCGACGACCTTGACCCGGCGGACGCCATCGCGCGTTTCCAGCGCAACCACCGACGGTTCGTTCAACACGATGCCCTTGTCGCGCACATAAACGACGGTGTTCACGGTACCCAGATCGATAGCCATATTGTGCGCGGCCGACGCAAAGCGATTAAAAAACTTCATATGCGGGGCAAATGCCTTCGGGAATGAATGGAAGGATCAGGCGTGCTGGCCCTTCGGCGCCCTCAACGTCTGGTCCCATGATCGACTGCGTCGAAGCCGCAGACGCGTCAACGAAAGCGGCAGTCAATACTGCCAGAACGGTTGTTTCTCAGGCTCGGTTGATCGATCGGTTCAAAATTCGGGACCAGCCGAATCCGGAACGAGAAATTTCAGACCCTGCAACCGGACGATCCGATCACCCTCACACACCGGCGCCGCGATCAGCCGCATCCAGCGGCGCGGCGCCTGCGCCGGGCAGATTTCGACGTCGAGGGTAAAGCCGCGCCGATGGCGGATCGCATAGGCGCGGAGTTTCTCCATCGCCACGCGCGATCCCTCGGCATAGAGCGCGACGGCCTCGCCGCGCGCCACCGCCGCGCCGCGCGGGATACCGAAAATGTCATAGACTTCGTCCGACCAGCTCAGCCGGTCCTTGTCGGTGAGGTCGCATTCCCATTGCCCGACGCGGACGGCTGCTGGCGCCAACCGCGCGGCGACATCCACAACGTCGGGGATCGGATCGAGCGTTTCGCAGCGGTGCAGCCGCCCCAGCTCGAAAAAGCGCTCACGCTCGTAGAGCGGCCAGCTGTGATGGACAGGCAAGGGATGGGTCGGCTTCAACGCGCTGGTCTTCCATTGGGTGGCCAAGGATAGGCGACCAGCACTTAACAACAAGTGATGCGCGTGGACAGTCTTTCGGTGCGCTATCGTCCGCGCGCGAGCGCGATTCCTGCCAGATTCTGTGTTCGCTTGATATGGCGCACGGCGGGCACCGGCCCGTCGCCGGTGAGTGCCCGGAAATGGGCGAGATGCTCCGCCGCTTCGCCACGCGCGCGCACCGTGCCGTTCGCTTGCGCCACGACCGCCGCCGCGTCGCCGAGCAGGATGAAATCGGTCAGCCGCATGTCCTGCGCCAGCCGAAGCGCTGCGATCAGCGCGAGCCACTCGGCATCCATGCTGCTGCCTATCCCCGCGTCGCGCACTACCACCGCCGCACCGCCGGTCACAACGGCGGTTTCCATCCGCCCGGGATTGGGCCGGCAGCCCCCGTCGAAATAGATTTTGATGCGGCGCGTCGTCACCGGATTGTCCTAAACGATCAGAATGTCCCGCGCACCGAAAAGGCGAAGATCGGCCCGATCAGCCGGTCGCGCTGTTCGATGAAGGAAACCGGACTATCGCCGCGCACCCCGGTATAGACGATGCGGTCGCGTTTCGATCGCGCATTGACCATGTTCGAAACCTGGGCGCGGACGGTGAGGCCGAACACATCCTTGTTCTCGACGAACAACGACGCCCATACCGGCCCTTCCCAGACCTTGTCGGTCTGGTTCCGGCGATAATTGGGCTGGTAATGGGCATATTCGAGGTCGCCACCCCACGCCCAGTCGCTCGCGGGGATATCGTGACGCAGGCCGAGCTCGACGACAGTGTCGGTGAAACCGCTCCATTGGCGCTTTTCGCCGGTGAACGGATCGCGCAGCGAGCTTTTCTGAAGCAGCAGGCGCGTGGTGAGGCGCACTCCCTTGAGCCCCGCGGGATCGAGATTGAAGGTCGAGGTCCAGTCGATCGCCCCCGCTTTGGCCTTCGCGATATTGCCGACCGCCTCGCCGGTTTCGCCGACCGGGATCACATCAACGCGATCCTCGACATCGCGATAGATGAAGATCAGTTTCGTCGATCCCCATGGGCCGAGCTTCTTGTTGATCTCGCCCTCATAGGTCCAGTCCTGTTGCGGGCGCAGGTCGTTGTTGCTCTCATTCTGGTTGCCGTCGTTGAGGAAGGCGCGGGCAAGAAAGTCATAGAAGGAAAGCTGGAGAACCCGCCGCCTGAGCTTCACCGAAACGTCGAAATCGGCGGACGGCGTCCAGGCAAGCGAGATCGACCCTTTGGGCCGGAAAAAGCTGCGCGTCAGGCCGTTTGCCCCTGTCTGCGTTATCGTCGAGTGCTCGGCACCCGCGACGATCTGGAAATTGAGCTTGCCGGTCAGCTTGCGGCCAAAGCTCAAAAGTCCTTCGTAGCGATCCTCGCTCACCCCGCCGGTGCCGCCGGCGAACGGCTGTTCGACGAAGTCGCCCGAAGGATCGAGCACGCCGATAAAAGCGACATTATCGAGCGTGTTGAACGCCGCCTCGCCCGACAATTGCCAATCGCCTCCGAACATCCGCCACTGATATTCGCCGCGCCCGATCGTCTCGCCGAGGTCGCCCACCTGCGCAAAACGATCGCCGATCGCAGGGGGGGCGTCATCCGGGGTCGATACCACTTCCGACGAATAGGGTTCATGGCTGAAGCGGCGCAGTCCGATCAGCTTGAGCTTTCCGGGGCCAAGGCCGAACTGCCAGTCGCCGCTGAGTTCGTAATTCCAGCTATCGGCATTGTCGCGCACGGTGCGGACGCTGTCGGGCAGCCCCGGCCCCGTACGCACGCCGTCCTCGTAATAGCGGTCATATTTGCGCTGATAATGGCCGCCGAGATTGGCGACGGTGTCGCCCGCCGGGTCCCAGGTGATACGTCCCGACAGCTTCGGCGTGTCATAATGGGTGTGCCAGATATCCTTGCGCCGCTCAATGATATTGCCCGCGCCGTCATAGATCAGCGTCGGGCCGCCCGCGCCGCTACGCGCCGAATCGTCGTTATTCAGCGATGCCTCATATTCGACATCGCCCGACCGCCCGCGCACCGACACGTCGCCGCGGGTGAACAGCGGATCGGTGTAATGCGGCCGAAACTGCGGCTTCCACGAAAATTGCCCCGAAAAACTGTCGGCGCGATAGACGATATTGGCGACCTGCCCCGACAATCCGGGGATATCGAGCGTCGCCCCATCGGCGATCTCGATCCGTTCCACATTGCCGGCAGGAATGCGCGACAGCTGCGTATACATGTCGTCGGCCTTGTTCGACGGCCGCTCGCCATTGAACAGAACATTGCCCGTGGCCTGCCCCAGCCCGCGCAACAGTTCATTGTCGCGGATCTGGAAACTCGGAACCTGGGCAAGCATGTCATAGGCGTTGACGGGCGCGTAGCGCGCGAAGTCGGCGGGGGTATAGACTTGCCGCGCCGGGGTGGTCGCGGTGGGAGCAATTTCGGTCGCTGCGGGTGGCGGCGTGTCGCCGCTCGGCACGGCCGCTTCCTGTGCGAGCGCCGGCGTGGAAAGCGCGCCCGCAATCGCCGCGAAGCTGGTCCATCGTTTCACTTGGATTGTCCCCCCGCCGCGCGGTTCATCGCCTGCGCATATTCGCCCGTCACGCCCATCGCCTTCATGCCGACCACCTCGTCGGCGCTCAGCTTCCGGTATCCCGCCGCGGCAAGCCCGCGCACATAGGCGCCGTCAACGCCCAGCGCCTTGCAAGCGATCGCATCCTCGACATCGGTCAGCACGAGCGCCTCGGACCTGAGGTCGCGCACATATTCGGGCCGCACATCGAGCGCGGCGGCGGCGATCAGGTCATCGGCGTCCTTCGGTCGCACGCCTTCGCGCGTCAGCCCGTCGGCGAGTTCGATCGACGCGTCGACAAGTAGCATCGCGAGCAAGCTCGAACGCTGCTCGGGCGCGAGGCCGCGTTCGCCCAGCGCCCTTTCGAACGCCGGATCGGAGGTAAAGCGGCATTCGCCACCCCCGTCGAAAGCGCGGGTCAGCGTGCCGGTGCACGACAAGGTGCCGGCGTCGTGCGCGACCTCAAAGCGGACCGGCCCCGGCGTCTCGCGCGAGAGCGCAACTTCGGCTTTCGCAAAATAGGACCGCGAGCCGTCGAACGTCTGGTCGCTGCTCGACTTCCTGTGCTGGATGCGAATGCGCGGGGCGCCTTTCTTTCCGCTCGCGGGCTCGGCAACCCAGCGCACATCGGTCAGCACCAGCGGATCGGCGGCGGCGGTCGGCGCCGAACAGGCGAAGATCGACAGCAACGCGGCGCCGCCTGCAAAATACAAAGCCTTCATTTGGTGCACTCCTCCCTCCGTGCGCCAGGCGAGCGTCATCGCTCGCCGCCGCAGCGGCATTTTTCAAACAAGGTTTCGATTAATCGTCGGCGCGTTCGGATGAACGGTCGGGCGTCAGTCGTCCGGGGACGGCGGCGGCGCCGGAGGCTGGGGCATTGCCGGGAATTCGATCCGGGCGGTGCGGCCGTCGGCGCGGCGCGCCTCGATCACGCCGCGTTCCATGTCGACGACGGCGACGTCGCCGCCGCGGACGGCCCTCGCGACCGGCTGCGGCGTCGCCGCGGCGCGAGCCCTCGCCACCGGGCGGACCCCGCCCGTCGCGCGCAGTTCGATTGCGTCGTCGGCGTCGCGCATCTTCACGCCCGATCTCTTCATCTCGGTGACGAAATCGCAGTCGACCCCCATCGCCTTCAGCGCGATCAGATCGTCGATGCCGGCCCCCGGAAAGTGCGAGCGCATGTCGCGTGCGAATGCCGCATCGACCCCGACATGGCGGGCGCCCACCAGATCGTCGAAACCGGCGCCGGGAATGATCGCACGCATCTGCCTGATATAGGCGGGATCGATCCCGCTTGCCTTGGCCGAGATGATGTCGTCGGCATCCATCGACCCGCCATTCTCGCGCAGCTTCTCGACATATTCGGGAGTCACGCCGACCGCGCGCATCCCTACCAGCTGTTCGGCGGTCAGCGGCTTTGACGTCGCCGTCGCACTCCCCTCGACCGCAGCGTTTTTCGCAGCCGCAACCGCCTGCGAAGTCACGGCCGTCTTCGTGGTGGTCGAGGCGGCAACCGTGTGGACGCCGGTCGCCGCCTCGGGCTTGGCCGTCGCCGAGAAGGCGGCGAGCGGCGCGGTGACGCCCGCCAGTACGACGAGGCTCATCAGCATCCAGCTTGCGCTCGCGGGGCCGCGCCGCAGGCTGCCGTCGAGCACACGCGTGATCCGCCGTTTGAGGCTGTCCTTGCCCGGCGCGACGCCATGCGCGGCGAGCAGCGTCCCCTGATTGTCGTGGCGCGCCGCACCGACGAGCAGGGTCGCATAATCGGGACCGTCGATATCGGCCATCAGCACCGCGTCGTCGGCGGCTTCCTCACGCAATTGATGGCTTTCGCGCGCCAGCATCCACACCAGGGGATTGAACCAGAAGACCGCACAGGCAACGCGCGCACCAAGCAGCTTTGCCCAGTCGAGCCGCGCAACATGCGCCAGCTCGTGCGCGATGATCGCCTCGGCTTCGCCCGCCGCCGCGACGGCCTTCGGGCTCAGCACGATCGTCGGGCGCAGCACGCCCCAGCTGATCGGCGAGCGCAGCTCGTTGCTGACCAGCAGCGCGGTGCCATGCTTGAACCCCATGCGCCGCTGCGCCTCCGCGAGCGCCGACAGCCACGATCCTTCGACCAATATCTCCGCGCGGCGGCGCATCGCGAACAGCCGCACCACCGCCAGCGCCATCACTCCCGACAGCAACGCGAGCGGGACAAGGTAGAGAAAGGGGGCAAGGTCGCTCCATGCCATTACGATCGGCGTCGATCCGGCCGTATCCACCACGACAGGGACTGAAGTCGTGGCGGGGGCCGGATCGATCGCCGATCCCCCGGTTGTCACCATCTCCACCGCCGGCGCGGCGAACCAGCTCGCGGGCAGCGGGGCCCATTGCGGCAGCGAAAGGATCGCGGCGGGCAAGGCGAGCAGCGCCGCGAGCCCGGCATGCGCGATCATCGACCGCTCGCCCGCCGAACGTGCCCGCGCGAGGCGGAGCAGCCCGAGCGTCACGCCCGCGACGACGACGGATTTCCAGGCGAGGCCCAGCAACATGGCGGCGGTCAGCATCACCCTCTCCCTTCGCGCGCCTTGGCGATCATTTTTTCAAGTTCGTCGAGTTCGTCGCCCGTCATCTCGTCCTGCATGCCGAGCAGCGCCGCGGCTGCGCTGGTCGCCGATCCGTTGAAGAAGACGCGCACGACCTGGCTCAGCGCCGATTTGCGCGCGGTCTTGTCCGACACGCTCGGCGCATAGACGAAGCCGCGTTCGGACGCCTCGCGCACGACAAAGCCCTTGGTCTCGAGCCGCTTCAGCATCGCGCGGATCGCCGAACCCGACAGCGGATCGGCGAGCGCGTCGCCGATCTCGGTGACCGTGGAAGCACCGCGCTCGTACAGGATATCGACGATCTCGCGTTCCCGCGGGGGTAGACTGGACAGCATTTCGAATCACCTCATGCGCTACATTTGTAGCGTGCTACATTTGTAGCGCGTGCTTGGCAAGGGGTTTTGTTCGAATAATACGCGTCGTTCGTCGAACAGCGGCTTGGCCGGGCGAGCCGTCACGCGGCCCCCGACGCGAGATATGGGCGAAAGCCCCTGTCGCCCCGCTCGCCAAAAAAAAAGAGCCCGGCGAATCGCTCCGCCGGGCTCCGTTGTAACTTGATCCTGTCCGTCCGCTTATTCGCGGTTGCCCATCAGGTTGAGCAGGAAGGTGAACATGTTGACGAAGTCGAGATAGAGCGTCAGCGCGCCCATGATCACCGACTTGCCGACAAAGTCGGTCCCGCGTACATAGAAATACATGCTCTTGATCTTCTGCGTGTCATAGGCGGTGAGGCCCGCGAAGAGCAGCACGCCGATCACGCTGATCGCAAGGCTGAGCGCGGTCGACTGCACGAACATGTTGATCAGCATCGCGACGAGGATGCCGACGACACCCATGATCAGGAAGGTGCCGAAGCCCGACAAATCCTTTTTGGTCGTATAACCATAGAGGCTGAGACCGAGGAAGGCCGCCGCGGTCGCGAAGAAAGTGGTCGCGATCGACGAGGCGGTGAAGGCCAGAAAGATCGTCGACATCGACAGGCCCATCACCGCGGCGTAGACCCAGAACAGCGCCTGCGCGGCGCCGGTCGACAGCTTGTTGATGCCAAAGCTCAGCACCAGCACGAAGGCCAGCGGCGCGAGCATCACCACCCACATCAGCGGGCTGCCGATCAGCGAGGCGGTAAAGCCCGAGTTGAACGCCAGCATCGCGACGATGCCGGTCAGCAGCACGCCCGAGCCCATATAATTGTAAACCGACAGCATGTACGACCGCAGGCCGGCATCGACGGCCTGGTCCATTGCGTTCGCGCCGGCCCCGAAACCGGAAGCCGCCATATTGGGGTCGTTCCAATTCGCCATTTTTCATCTCCATAACCGGCCAGCCCATACCGGCCGTAAGCAGCAATATCGGGAGTTTCCCCGCGGGTTTCAAGCGAAACCGGACATCAGCAATATTCCAGCAACAATTATGCCGCGAACAGTTAGGGGTCGCGGTCCGAAACATCGCCGCTTATGCTGCCCGGCATGTCCACGCACCGCCTCTTCGTCGCGCTGCGCCCGCCGCGTCCGGTCCGCCAACTTTTGATCGCCGCGATGCACGGCATTTCGGGCGCGCGCTGGCAGAGCGACGAGCAATTGCACCTGACGCTGCGCTTCATCGGCGAGGTCGATCATCACTTGGCGGAAGATATCGCCGCGGCGCTCGGGGCGCTCCATGCCCCCGCAATCGGTGCGCGCATCGCCGGGGCAGGCCTGTTCGAGCGGCAGGGTCGCCCGCATATGGTCTGGGCGGGTGTCGAGCCGCATGAGCCGCTCGCCGCGCTGCACCGCAAGGTCGATCAGTTGCTCGCGCGCGTTGGCGTCTCACCCGAATCGCGCGCCTTTCTGCCGCATATCACGCTGGCGCGGCTCAACCGCGGGTCGGGGCCGGTCGCCCCATTCTTGGCGATGAACAGCGATCTCGCGAGCCCGCCGTTCGAATTCGGCCATGTCACGCTGTACGAAAGCGAGATGGGCCACGGCGGCTCGCGCTATCACCCCGTCGTACGTTATCCGCTGGAAGAAAATTCCGCGACGAGCGCCGCGGCGACCCCAGCGACATCATCCCACGTCGTCGCAAAGCCGTCGTCCTTGCCATAATAGGGGTCGGTGACGCCCTCACCGCCGCGTCCGGGGATGAGGTCGAGCATCAGCCTGAGATCGGCGGTCGCATCCCCAGGGCGGATCGCCCGCGCGTCGCGCAGATTCGTCTGGTCGGCCGCAAGGATCAGGTCAAAGCGATAGAAATCGTCCGATGACAATTGGCGCGCGCGCAGGTCCGATATGTCGATGCCGCGGCGCAGCGCCTCGGCCTGCGCGCGGTCGTCGGGGGCGTGGCCGACGTGCCAGTCGCCCGTCCCCGCCGAATCGAGCACCGCGTCGATGCCGGCGTGCGCGAAGGCCGCACGGGCGGCGGCTTCGGCGAGGGGCGAGCGGCAGATGTTGCCGAGGCAGAGGAAGAGGATCGCCGGTTTCGCAACTTTTCGATCTTCACGCATATAGCCGATATCGCTCCATAAAGTTGAACCGACTTTCAACTTGCGCCGTGGCGCGGCTCTGCTAGCCATGACGCATAACAGATAGAGGGTCAGGGAGAAGGTTGCCAGATGGCTGATACCGCCAGCGAAAATGACATGTCCGGTGCGCCCGCCGCCGCCGAGCCCAAAGCCACGGGTTACAGCTGGTACGTCCTGTCGGTGCTCGTCGTCGTCTATATCCTCAATTTCATCGACCGGCAGATCATCAGTATCCTCGCGGTCGATATCAAGGCCGACCTCGGCCTGTCCGACGGCGACATGGGCTTCCTCGGCGGCGCCGCCTTCGCGGTCTTTTATGCGCTGTTCGGCATCCCGCTCGGCCGCCTCGCCGACAATTGGAACCGCGTGAAGCTGCTGTCGATCGGGCTGACTTTATGGTCGGCGATGACCGCATTGTCGGGCATGGCCTACAACCAGCTGACCCTGACGCTCGCGCGCATGGGCGTCGGCGTCGGCGAAGCGACCGCGAGCCCCACCGCCTATTCGCTGATTTCGGACTATTTCCCCAAAAAACAGAAGGCGACCGCGCTCGCCATCTATTCGTCGGGGCTCTATCTGGGCGGCGGCGTGTCGCTGTTCATCGGCGCGCTGATCGTCGAGGCTTGGAACCGGTCCTATCCGGCGGGCGGCCCGATGGGTCTCGTCGGCTGGCAGGCAGCCTTCCTCGCGGTCGGCATCCCCGGGCTGCTGCTCGCGCTGTGGGTCGCCAGCTTGCGCGAGCCCGTACGCGGGGCGATGGACGGGACGCCGAGCCCGAGTTCGCCGACGCCCTTCCGCGAGTTCGGCAAGGATCTGGCAATGATCGTGCCGCCGCTGACGCTGCTCGGAGCGGCGAGACGCGGCCCCGCGGCGTTGGCGATCAATGCCGGTTTCGCCGCCGCAATCGCCGCCTTCGCTTGGTGGATGATCACGCTGACCGGCAATTTCCCGCAATGGTCGGCGGTCGCGCTCGGCTATTATGCAGTCTTTTCCTGGGCGTGCGCGCTCCGCGCGCACGATCCCGCGACCTTCCGGCTGATCTGGGGCACGCCGGCGTTCATCTGCACGACGCTGGGCTATGGCCTCGTCGCGCTCGCGGCGTACGGGCTCGCCTTCTGGTCGGCCCCCTATGCCGAGATCGTGCTGGGGCTGCCCAAGCAGGAGCTCGCCTTCATCCTCGGCGCCAATGGCGCGCTCGCCGGCTTCGTCGGGGTGATCATCGGCGGCCGCCTCGCCGACGCATTGCGCGCCCGCAATCCCGCGGGGCGCATCCTCATGATCCTGTTCGGCGTCATCGCGCCGATCATCCCGATCTGGATCGGCTATACGACCGAGAGCGGTACGATCTTCTATGTCATGAACTTCCTGGCCGGCATGTTCGGCGCGGCAGCCCTCGGCGCGGCGGCGGCGACGACGCAGGATCTGGTTCTGCCGCGGATGCGCGGCACGGCAACCGCCGCCTTCTTCCTCGGCACGACGCTCGTCGGCCTGTCCTTCGGCCCCTATCTGGTCGGGCAGATTTCGGACCTCGCGGGCACGATCGTCGACGGCAAGCCCGTCGGCGACCTGCGCACGGGCATATTGTCGCTGATCGGAGTCGCGCCGATCGCGGTCGCGCTGCTGCTCTATGCCTATCGCGCGGTACCGCAGGCCGAAGCGACGATCGCCGAGCGGGCTCGCGCGGCGGGCGCGCCGGCCTAGACCCGGCGCGCAGGCGGCGGCGTCAGTCGCCGCTGCCGCGAACGATCACGCCGCAGGCGACGCGGCCGCCGCTGTTGCCGCTGGGGTCGGTCTTGTAATCGTCGGGCCCGGCATGGATGACGAAAGCGGCACCATCGGCGTCGAGCAGCCCGCCGTCGCCTTCGAAGCGCGACCCGACGAGACGCAAGGTCGCGCGGCCGATCTGGTCGGGTTCGATCACGAGGTTGGGTAGGTCGCCATGGTGCGCGCCCATCGGATTTTCGCGCCCGTGCTGCGCGCCGGTCGGGTTCCAGTGCGGGCCCGCGCTCGCGAAGTCGGGCGGCGTGCACTGGCCGACGGCGTGCACGTGCATGCCATAGGTGCCGGGGCCGAAACCGCGCGCGACAAGTTCGATACGCAGGCCCGACGTGTCGCGATAGATATCGGCGCGGCCGCGATCGGCGCCCTTCGAATCGACAAGCGGGGCATAGGCGTCGGCCGGGGGCAACGTGCTCGTCGATTTACCGCCCATCCCGGCGCAGCCCGCGAGCGCCAGCGCCCCGGCGAGAACAAACCCCCGGGCGATGAAATTCTTCTCGTGCGAACCCGTCGTCATCTTGCTGCTCCCTGTCTTGACCACCGGAATCGGGACGCCGCGTCGGCGTGTGTCGATCCGTTCACCGACGATGCCCGTATTTGGCGGCGGTTCCAAGGGCATAGTCGGGTTTGGGACGCGCGAAACGCCGGGATCAGCGCCCCGCCTTGTCGCTGACCGCCTTGATCACCAGCGCCTTGTCGTCGGCGAGGTAGCGGCGCGCGAGCGTCTGCAACTCGGCCGGGGTCGCCGCTTCGACCTCGGCGATGCCGTTGCGGCTGCGGTCGAGGCGGTCGGCGTGCGTTGCCGCCTCCGCGACATAGTTCAGCCAATAGCTGTTCTCGCGCCGCGATTTCACCATCGCCTCGACCAGCGGCCGGCGTGCGCGGTCGAGCAGGTCCGCGTCGACCGGCGTATCGCGGAATTCCTTCGCTATGGCGAAAATCGCCGCGCGGGTCGTCGCCAAATCCTTATAATCGACATTGCTCGCGGCAAAGATGTGGCCATAGCCCGGAAATTCGTCCGACAGGCTTGCCGCCGCGCCGGGGCTGTAGCTTTCGCCGAGCCGCTCGCGCAGCTCCTCGGTCAGCTTGAGCTGCATCACGCGCGCGAGAAGGTTCAGGCGCATCGCCTCGGCGAGGTCGCTATCATCGCGCGCGGGCCAATAAACGCGCAGTTCCGCCTGCTCGGCCGGCCCCTTGTGGATCAACGTGCGTTCGCTGCGGTCGGTCGCATATTCGCGGACGCGCGCGTCGGCGCGCGGGTCGAAGGCGGCGCGCCGCTCGGGCAAGGCGCCGAAGGTCGCCGCGATCGCGTCGATCGCCGCCTGTTCGCCGATGTCGCCGACGACGCCGATCTCGATCGCGCCATGCGCGAAGCTGTCGGCGATCGCGGGTTCGAGCTGCGCCCAGTCGAGCGCCATCACCTTGTCGAGCGGCGGCGTCTGCGACCGCGGATCGTCGTTGGCGAGAATGCCGCCCGCATCGCGGCCGATCACCGCCGCCGGGGTCGCGTCGTTCGCGGCATATTGCTGCGGCAGCACGCGGCGGATCAGCGCGAGCCCGTCGGCGCGATAGCCGGGATGGATCAAATAGGCGGCCATCAACTTCGCCTGCAGCGCGAAATCCTCGGGCGAGGTCACCGCGCTGCCGCCAAAGCTGTCGGTGGCATTGCCGAAGACGGGGCTGATGGTCTTGCCCGCGAGGATCGAGCGCAGTTCGTCATAGCTGTGCGCTTCCAGCCCGCCGAGCATCAGCGAACCCGCGAGCGACACCTTCGTCGGATCGCCCTTCGTCGCGAGCAGGTTGCCGCCGTCGACGCGCAGCGACACCATGACCTTGTCCTTCTGAAAATCGGTCGTCTTGATGTTGAGCATCACATTGTTGGCGAAGCGGATGCGGCGGATATTGAGGTCCTCGACGCGTTCGTCGCTGACGATTTTTCCTGGCGTGCCGAAATCATCGTAAGCGAAGGCCGCGGTCGCGGCCTCGGCAGGCGCGGCGACCGCGACCTTGGCTGATGCCTGGAGGTCGGCGAGGATCGCGGCGGTGCCGTCCTCGACCGGTTTTTTCGTTGTCACACGCGCGAGCGGCGGGCTGAGCCCCTCCATCCGCTTGCGAAAGGCGGCGGTGACCGCGGCGGCGTCGAGCGACGGCGCGACGGCCTCGAACAGCGCCTGCGAGGTTTCGGGGCGTGTGAAGACGAAATCGCCCTCGGCCGCCGCGACCAGCGCGTCGGCGAGCGTCTCGCTGCGCCGCGTCGTCACGCCCGCGACGGCATTCCGGAACGCGGTGCGGCGGATCGCGAGCTGCTCATCGACCTCGGCCTGGGTAAAGCCATGTTCGATCGCGCGGCGTTGTTCCTGCTCGACGAGCGCGAGCGCCTCTTTCCACGCGCCTTCCTTCGCGACCGCGCCGACGGTGACCTGATCGAAAATCTTCCATCCCTCGGCGTCGCTGAAATAGCCGGTGAGGATCGGCGAATCTTCCCGGAGCGCGATCTTCGCGAGCCGGCGGCTGACGATCGCCTCACCGACATCCTCGGCCAGCTTGCGGGCGCGCTTCGCCTTGGTATCGCGCTCGTCCACCCATGGCTTGAAGCGCGCGATCGTCACCGAATCCTGGATCGCGGGATCGACGAAATCGTCGGCGGCGGCGGGACGGGCATAGTCGACATTGCCGATATCGGGATCGGCGCCCGCGGGGCCGCGCCCCTTCCAGTCCGCAAAGTGCGCCTTGATCTTCGCCTCGACCGCCGCAGGGTCGAAATCGCCGACCATCACCAGCGTCGCGCGCTCGGGCCGGTAATAGCGGTCGTAAAGGTCGCGAAGCCGCGCCGCGGGCGCGGTGCGGATCACCTCTTCGGTGCCGACGGGGATGCGGCTTGCCACCGTCATCCCCTTCATCTGGAAGTCGAGCTGGTCGATCAGGCTGCGCAGTTGGTAGGTATCGCGCGCGCGGCGTTCGGAGAGGATGATGCCGCGCTCGCGGTCGACTGCGGCGGGATCGATCGTCAGCTCGCTCGCCGCCTCGCGCATCAGCATCAGCCCGGTGTCGATCAAATCGTCCGACGCACCCGGCAGGTCGAGCTTGTAGACCGTCTCGTCGAACCCGGTCGAGGCATTGGTGTCGGCGCCGAACGCCAGCCCCTTGCGTTCGAGCAGCTTGATCATCTCACCCTCGGGCACATGGGTCGAACCGTTGAACGCCATATGTTCGAGGAAATGGGCGAGGCCGCGCTGGTCGTCGGCTTCGGCGAAGCTGCCGACGTCGAAGCGCATGCGGAGCACGACGCTGTCCTTGGGCGTGCTGTTTTTCAGCAGCGCATATTTCATCCCGTTCGGCAGCACGCCAAAGACGATGTTCGGGTCGACCGGAATGTCGCTGGCGGCGAAATTCCATGCGTTTGCTGCCGCATCCTGCGGGTTGACTGTCGTGGTCGCCACCGCCTTCGCGGACGCTTCCCCGGCATAAGCCGGAGCAGTCGTGGCGATGAGGAGGACGAGGGGCGACAGCGCGGTCGAGGCGCGCCGAACGAGGTTTTTGGTCATGGTCCCGATGTGGCCGCCACCCCGCGGACGGTCAAGCCGTCGTCACGCGACCCGGTCGACGCTTTCGACAGACGACATATGGGCGCGATTGGCGGCCTTCGCCGCATAGAGCGCGCGGTCGGCGACTTCGAACAGGTCGCGCGCGCTTGTGCCATGTTCGGGCCAGCTCGCGGTGCCGACGCCCGCACCGACGCCGATCGACCGCCCGTCTATGCGGTACGGTGCCGCCAGCGCGGCGAGGATATGGTCGGCGAGCGCCGTGCCGAGCAACGGCGAGCCGGCGGGCACGAGGATGGCGAATTCGTCGCCGCCCTGACGCGCGACGATCGCGTGGCTGCCGCAGCTGCGGCGCAGCCGCGCGGCAAGCTCGCACAGGACGCCGTCGCCGATCGCATGGCCGTGCTGATCGTTGATCGGCTTGAACCCGTTGAGGTCGAGCAGCGCGATCGCGAACGGGGTCGTCGCGTCGGCCTTGGCGATTTCCTCGTCGAGCCGCAGGTCGAATTCGCGGCGGTTGGCGAGGCCGGTGAGCGGGTCGGTGTGCGCGAGTTCGCGCATCTGGCGCTGCAATTCGAGCAGGTCGATCACCTGCCCGTGCTGCTGCACCACCATGCGCAGCAGAAACAGGGTCGCGATGACGAGGCTGGTGCCCGCCGCGATTTCGGGCGGATTGCCCGAGGTCAGCATCAGCGCCGACACCGGTCCGAGCCCGACACCGAGGTTGAGGAAGGTCGCGAAGCGGATCGACGACAGGCAGTAAGCGGTCGCGAGCGACCCCATCGCCATGATCATCGCATAATAGCTGTGCGTCTCAGGCGGCGCCGCGAGCCAGTTGGCCACCGTCCACAGGCTGCACATCGCGCCGGTGATGCCCGACACCCAGCTCGCCTCGCGAATGACGCGCCGCGCGCGGCGCGGGCTCATCCTGCGGCCGCGATTGTGGCGCAGGAACAGGAAGCCGAGGATGCCGACGACCGCGAGGATCACGGGAAAGCCGATGCGGATCACCGGATGCACGCTGTCGACCCCGGCATAGATGGCGGTCGGCGTCGTCGCCGCCAGCATCAGGAACAGCATCGGCGTCAGCGTTTCGACGCGATTGGCGCGCAGCAACGCGATATCGTCCCTGATCGCGTCCGGAATCGGCGGAAAGAACCGCATCTGCAGTGTATGATAGACCCCCGTCATGGGGGCGGGATAGCAAGGCCGGGTAAAGCAGGGGTTAAGGAACGAAATCTTGTCTTATCACGGGCCTAGGCGCGCGTCCGAGCCAGATGACTTGCGAAATATTAACCATGTTCGCCGACAAGCGGACCCCTAGTTTCGCGCCCGACAGGAGGCCACGCCATGTCTTACCCGATGCCGCAACTCGAACCATCCGGCGCCGCGCCGGCGGTGCCGATGCCGTCCGCCTCCCCGACGCTTCCGCAGGACGATACGCCCGCGCAACAGGCGGCGCGCGCGGCGCAGCTGGCCGCTACCCAGTCCGTTTACACATGGACGACGGACGTCCCGACCCTGCCCGGCGTGCCGCTCGCCACGACCGTTCCGAAGAATGACGAGCCGACGATCGCCTGGTTCGTGATCCTGATCGGCGTCGGGCTGGGCATTGTTCGGAACGCTTTAACGGTGAAGCTTGCCGGCGTCGACGCGGGGGAGTTGGGGAGCGAACTCGACAGCTCGCGCGCCACCTATGAAGCCGCGCTCACCGAATGCGACGCGATCGAAGCGTCGACCGCCAAGGTCGCGGCCGAGCATGGCGTCCACACCGGCGGCAATATCTTCGAACACATCGTCGGCGACGTCGAGAATGCCGTCGCCGCCGCCGAGCGCGACGCGCATATCGCGTTGCTCAAAGGCTATAAGGAGCGGCTTGAGGATCTGATGAAGGTCGAAGAGGCCACCAGCCTCGGCAGCAAGACGCCGCGGAGCGTCGAGGCGTATCGCGCGCTGTTCGCTACGCTGCCGGTTCCGGGCGTCAGCTATATGTTTCAAGACGATGCCGAGTTCGCGCGGCTGCGCGTGCAGGGGCCGAACTGCATGCTGATCGCCGCGGCCGGCGATGCGCTGCCCGCGAACTTCCCGCTGAGCGGCGCCCAATATGCCGCGGTCGTCAATGGCGATACGCTGGCGGCGGCCTTGGCCGACAGGCGCCTGTTCATGCTCGACTACAAGCCGCTCGAGGTCCTCGACCCAGGCACTTACGGCAGCCTTGCCAAATATGCCTGGCAGCCGATGGCTCTGTTCGCGGTGCCCCCGGGCGGCTCGTCGGCGGTGCCGGTAGCGATCCAGTGCGGGCAGGACCCCGCCGACTGGCCGATCTTCACCCCCTCGCCGACCTTCGACAAGCTATGGGGATGGGAAATGGCGAAATTCATCGTGCAGGTCGCCGACGGCAATTATCACGAGCTGTTCGCGCATCTCGCGCGCACCCATCTGGTGATCGAGGCGTTCGCGGTCGCGACGCACCGCCATCTTGCCGAAGTCCATCCGGTCTGGGCGCTGCTTGTCCCGCATTTCGAGGGCACCTTGTTCATCAACGAACAGGCGGCAACGTCGCTGATCGCAGCGGACGGCCCGATCGACCATATTTTCGCGGGCTCGATCGCGTCGAGCCAGCTCGCTGCCGTCGATGCGCGGCTGGCATTCGACTTTTACGGCAAGATGCCGCACGCCGACTTTGCAGAACGCGGCGTGGGCGTCGACTCGGCGCTCGCCGATTATCCCTATCGCGACGACGCACTGCTTGTGTGGGACGCGATCCACGAATGGGCGCGGCAATATATCGATCTTTATTATGCGCATGACGCCGACGTCGTAGCCGATACCGAGCTCGCCGCCTGGGCAGCGTGCCTCGCGGGCGAAGCGAAGATCAAGGGCTTCGGCCCCGTCACGACCCGCGCGCGGCTTGTCGAAATCTGCGCGATGGTGATCTTCACCGCGAGCGCGCAGCACGCCGCGGTCAATTTCCCGCAAAAGGACATCATGGCCTTTTCCCCCGCCGTCACGGGCGCGGGATGGCAGGCGGCGCCCAATGGCCAGCGCGGTCACGACAAGGCGGGCTGGCTCGCGATGATGCCGCCGATGGCGCTCGCGCTCGAACAGCTCAATTTGCTGGAACTGTTGGGGTCGGTCCACTACCGCCCGCTCGGCGATTATCGCAGCAACGCCTTTCCCTATCCGCTGTGGTTCCAGGACCCGCGCGTGACGGGCGCCGAGGGCCCGCTGGCGTGGTTCAAGGCCGCGCTTGCGGGCGTCGAGGCTGAGATTGTGGCGCGCAATAGCGAGCGGATGCAGCCCTACCCTTACCTGCAGCCGAGTTTGATCCCGACGAGCATCAATATCTGACGCAAAAATGAAAACCCCGGCGAAAGCCGGGGTTCTTTGTCAGCTTAGCTGGGCCCCGGCTTTCGCCGGGGTGCATATGGGCTCAGCTACCCTTTTTCTTGCGGTGGCTTTCGAGGTCGAGCACGGCATTCTCGCCGCCCTCGGGCATCAGGCCCAGCCGGCGCGCGACTTCCTGATAGGCCTCGACCTCGCCGCCGAGATCGCGGCGGAAGCGGTCCTTGTCGAGCTTTTCGTTCGTCGTCATGTCCCACAGACGGCAGCCGTCGGGGCTGATCTCGTCGGCGAGGATGATGCGGCTGAAGTCGCCTTCATAAAGGCGGCCGAACTCGAGCTTGAAGTCGACGAGGCGGATGCCGACCGCGGCGAACATGCCCGACATGAAGTCGTTGATGCGGATCGCCATGTCCTGGATGTCGTGGAGCTCGTCCTGGCTGCACCAGTTGAAGCAGGCGATATGCTCCTCGGCGACGAGCGGATCGCCGAGCGCGTCGTCCTTGTAGCAATATTCGATCAGGGTGCGCGGAAGCTGCGTGCCTTCCTCGATCCCGAGACGCTTCGACAGCGTGCCCGCCGCGACATTGCGCACGATCACCTCGATCGGCACGATCTCGACCTGCCGGATCAGCTGCTCGCGCATGTTGAGGCGGCGGATGAAGTGGGTGGGCACGCCGATATTGCCGAGCAGCGTGAAGACATGCTCCGAAATCCGGTTGTTGAGCACGCCCTTGCCGTTGATCGTCCCGCGCTTCTGCGCGTTGAACGCGGTCGCGTCGTCCTTGAAATATTGGATCAAGGTGCCCGGTTCGGGGCCTTCGTAAAGGATCTTGGCTTTGCCTTCGTAGATCTGGCGGCGACGGGCCATGGGCGCTTACTTTCTGTCGGAACCAAATGAATGGCCCCGGCAAGCGACTCAGGTGGAGACGCGGCGCCGGGGCGGTCGGGCGGCCTATAGCGACAAAGCAGGGGCGCGTCATCCCCGGCTTCATTGTCCGCCAATTCTCATCAGCTTTACGTTTACGTAAAGTGCTTGCAATCCCGCCCACCGCTTGCGACGCTATGGCAAAATCAAGGAGAGAGATGGATGAGCTTCGACCAGATTCGCCTCGATCGCCATGAAGGCATCGCCCTGCTGACGCTCCACCGGCCCGACCGGATGAACGCCTTCACCACCGAAATGATGCTCGAGATCGTCGCTGCGCTCGACGAATGCGACGCCGACGACGCGGTGCGCGCGGTGATTTTCACAGGGTCTGGCGACCGCGCCTATTGCGCCGGCGCCGACCTCGGCCAAGGCGCGGCGACCTTCGATTATGACAAGCGCACCGACAAGCAGGCGATCCTGCCCGATGGCATGTCGGCGAGCCCGGTGGCCGAGGACGGCACGATCGACTGGTCACACCCGCTGATCCGCGATTCGGGCGGGCGCGTTTCGATGCGGATTTTCGACTGCAAGAAGCCGGTGCTTGGCGCGATCAACGGCGCCGCGGTCGGCATCGGCGCGACGATGACATTGTCGATGGACGCGCGCCTCGCGAGCGAAACGGCGCGCTACGGCTTCGTCTTCGCGCGGCGCGGGATCGTGCCGGAAGCAGCGTCGAGCTGGTTCCTGCCGCGCCTCGTCGGCATCCAGAATGCCGTCGACTGGTGCTATTCGGGTCGTCTGATCGACGCCGCCGAAGCGCATGAAAAAGGTCTCGTGCAATCGGTCCACACGCCCGGCGATCTGGTCGACGCCACGATCGCCAAGGCGCGCGAGCTGACCGACCATAGCGCGCCGGTGTCGGTCGCGCTGACCCGCCACATGCTGTGGCGCATGCTCGGCGCGCCGCACCCGATGAGCGCGCACCGCTGGGACAGCCGCGCGATCTTTGCCCGCGGGCGCAGCGCCGACGCCGCCGAGGGCGTGTCGAGCTTCCTCGAAAAGCGTCCGGCGAACTTCACCGTCAGCGTTGCCAACGACTATCCGTGGTTCGCCGAGTTCGAGGATACGCCGCCCTATAGTTGAGCGATCAACCAGCCGCGCTGCCGCGCTTTCTGAAATAGGGCCGGAAGAACATGCAGAGGCCCGAGAACATCAGCAGGAAGAGCGGCGGCAGCGGCAGGTAATAGACCCACTGGGCGGGCTCCTGCCCGGCGCCGAGCATTACGAAAATGGCGAGTACGATCGCCGAGAAGATAATCGATACCCAGCGATGGAATTGCCGGATCCACAGGCTCCAGTTCATAAGATTCTCCCTGTCTGACTGTCAGTCGAGCGTTGCCACGACCTTCTCGAGATTTTCGAGATGGATGGGCCAGCCGCCCTTCGCGCCGCCGAAGGCCTGCTTCTGGTCGGGGCGGAAACCGACCTGCTCCATCCGCAGCAAGGTACCGGCGGGGGTCGGTTCGAGCGTGAAGGTGACGGTGCTTTCGAGGCGATAGGCCGGATCGTCGTGCGCGGTATTCCAACTGTAGGAGAGGCTGCGTCCCGGATCGATGTCGAGGATCTCGCAGTCGACGTGGCCCCAGTCGCCGCGCAACTGAAAGCGTTGGCCGAGATCGAGACCGAAGTCGTTCTTCATCAGCCATTCCTCGATCAGATGCTGCGTCGTCAACGCGCGCCAGACCTTTTCGGGCGGGTGCGGGATTTCGCGCTTCACGGTCACGCTGCGCACGTCGCTCTCACTCATTGATCCATCCTTCCCAGCAAATCTTCGAGATCGTCGAACCGCGCTTCCCAGAAGCGGTTCATGCGGCCTGTCCAGTCGACGAGCGGCGCGAGCGCGTCCCGCCGCGCACTGTAGTGCGTCTGGCGGCCTTCGCCGCGGCCCTGCACCAGCCCCGCCTGCTTGAGCAGGCCGAGATGTTTGGAAACCGCAGGCTGCGAGATGCCCGCACCTGCGGTGAGCGCACCGACCGTCTGCTCGCCTTCGAGACAGAGCCGTTCGAAGAGCCCACGCCGGCTGGGATCCGCGAGCGCCTTGAAGAGGAGGTCCGGTATGGGTTGCATCATAATACATAACTCTCTGGCTATGCATTTTCCATAACCATATAGTTATAGGTGTCAAGCCGCCGTTGCGGCGGCGGTGCCGCCTATCGGACGCTGGAGCCGGCTGTTGTTTTCGCATTAGATGCGGCGGTGAACTCGTCCGGCCCGCCTCCGCTCCTTCCCTCGCGCCGTATCTTCTGCGGCGGGGCGCTGGCCGGCCTGGCCGTCCCTTCCCTTGGAATTGCGAGACCCACCATGCCCAACCGCGCGATCAATCCCACCGGCGTTTCCTATGCCCAAGCACATCTGGCCGAGGCGCCGGCGCGCTGGCTGTTCGTCAGCGGCCAGATTCCGGTCGACGAGAAGGGCCAAGTGCCTGCGGACTTCGAGTCCCAATGCCGGCTTGTATGGCGTAATGTCGAAACGCAGCTTCGGGCAGGCGGCATGTCGTTGCAAGACCTCGTCAAGGTCACCGTCTTTCTGTCCGACCGCCAGTATCGCGAAGCGAACTACAAGGTCCGGCACGAAGTTCTTGGCGATTGCTCGCCCGCGCTGACGATCATCATCGCAGACATTTATGACGAGGCCTGGCTGCTCGAGATCGAGGCGATCGCCGCCGTCTAGGGCCGGACCCTAGCGATCCTTGTCGCGCTTCAGGATCAGCGCGGTCGTCGTGTCCTCGACGCCCGCGATCGTCGCGATCCGGTCGCGCGTGGCATTGAGTTGCGCGGCATCGGCCGCCTCGATCTCGACGAGCAGGTCGATCTCGCCGCTCAACGAATAGCAACGCGCGACCTCCGCCATGCCGGTGATCGCCGCGACAATGTCCGGCGACGGTGTCCGCGCAAGCCGCAGCTGCAGGATCGCCGCAATCCCGCCTTCGTTGACGATGCGCGCATGATAGCCGCCGATCGTTCCCACCGCCTCGAGCTTCGACAGTCGCTCACGCACCGAGCTGCGCGCAAGTCCGACCGTCGCGGCGAGCGTCTTGAGCGGGAGACGGGCATTGGCGCGCAGCATCGCCACAATCTGCCGGTCGATCGCGTCCATTGTCCTCCCCTGCCGCCATAATGGCGCCCGCGCCGCCGATCGGACGCTGGTGTTGCATCCGCGGCTCGGCAAAAAGCGCCGCGCGTCTGCTAGCGTCTTGCCGGAGAAAAAGTCCATGCCGTTTATCGACCGCGCCGCGATCCTGTTTGGTACCACCGCGCTGTCCGCGTGCAGCGCCGCCGCGGACACGTCGGCAACCGGTGCCGCAATGCTTTGGACCCCGGCCGCCATCTCAAGCGAGGGCTATGAATCCTCGCCCACCTTCACCCCCGACGGACAGACGATGATCTACCTTGCGGCGGACAAGGATTTCGGCAGCTATCGACTAATGCAATCGAGCTGCACCGGGGGGGCGTGGGGCGCGCCGACGCCGCCATCCTTTGCAAAGCCACTACCCGTTATCGAAGCTGATGCGTCTATCGCGCCCGACGGCAAGCGACTTTATTATGTTTCGACGCGCCACGCGCCCGAAACCGATAATTTCGACATCTGGTATGTCGAGCGCACGCCCGATGGCCGGTGGGGCGATCCGCAACGCCTGCCCGAGCCCGTCAACTCGCCTGCCGCCGAGCTCCTGCCGCGAACCGATGCCGCAGGGCGGCTATATTTCGGATCGAGCCGCAAGGGCAGCGCGGGCGGCGGCGACATTTATGTCGCGACCGAGATCCGGCCGGGTGAATGGGCCGTCGCCAATGTCGGCCCGCCGGTGAGCACCGCGGGCCATGACTATGAAGCCGAGATTTCACGCGACGGACAAACGATGGTCACCGTGTCCGACCGCGGCGACCGGTCGCATCTGTATCGTTATCGCCGCGAGGGCAACCGCTGGATCGAAACCGGCCGCATCCCCGCCGATCCAGATCAGTTCCAGGTCGGGCCGCTGCTGTCACCCAAGGGCGACCGGCTGCTCTTTGCCCAGCGGTACGGCGCGCAGTCGGGCGAAATGTTCCTGATCGACCTCGTCACCGATCCCCACCGGTCTTGGCCGCCCGACTGTCGCAATCAGGCCGCATCATAGGCCCGCCGCCCGCGCATCGCCGTCATGCTGTGCGTGCCCTTCAGCGCGGGCGAATGGGTGCGGATCGTTTCGACGTTGTGCCAGTTCGCGGTGACCTTTTCGCGCGTCAACTGAACCGTCACATAGCCGCGGTCCTCGGTATTCGCCCATTTGAGTTCGGGCGACGAACGGCGCAGCGCCGAAACGCGCGCCGCGTCCGAGACGCCCTTCGTGTAATTTTCATAGCCGGGCGAGGTGACGCTGTGCCCCGCGATCTCGATCCCCGCGGGCCGCCCGTCCTCCGCCAGGTCGAACGCCCAGGCGTTGTGCGTGTCGCCGGTCAGCGTGACAAGGTCGGCGTCGGCGCGCTGCGCGGCGGCGAGCAGGCGCGAGCGCGCCGCCGGATAGCCGTCCCACGCGTCGAGGTTGAACGGCAGCCCCGCCTTCGCCGCGAATTGCCCCGTCTCGACGCGGCGGCGGACATGGTCGGGCTGGTCGGAACCGAACCAGTCCTTCGTCTCGGGCGGGGCGAACAGGCTGCCCATCACCACCTGCTGCGCGCAGACCTGCCAGCGCGTTCCCGCGCGCGTCGATCTGGCGAAGCCGTCGAACAGCCATGCCTCCTGCTGCGCGCCGATCATCTGGCGCGCAGGATCACGATAGGCCCCTTCGGCGAATTGCTTGAGCTTCGCCGCCGGGTCGCCGCCGCCCGCGACGATCTCGTCGATCTCATACTGGCGGTCGCGTGCGGTCACGCGCGTTTCGGGGAGGAAGATCGTCGCGAGATCGCCGACCTGATAGTCGCGCCAGCGCGTGTCGGCGACGGGCATCCATTCTCGATAGGCGCGCTCGGCCGCCGCTTCGCGAACCCGCCAATCGCCCTCGCCTTCATTGTGGTTTTCCGCGCCGCCCTTCCAGACGTCGTTCGCGAATTCATGATCGTCCCACTGGGCGATCATAGGGAACAGCGCGTGGAGGCGTTGGAGGTCCGCGTCGGCGCGATAGGCGGCGTAGCGCAGCCGGTAGTCGGCAAGACTCACCATCTCGTGCGTGGGCTGGATATCGCGGCCGGGCAGCGCGTCCTTCGGCGACGGATAATCGCCGACCTGATATTCGTAGAGATAGTCGCCGACATGCGCGACGAGGTCGATATCGTTCCGTGCCGCCGCATGGGCATAGGCGTTGAACCAGCCGAACGGCAGGTTCGAGCAGGAGAAGAGCGCGATCGTGAAGGCGCGCGTCGGCCCTGCGGGAAGCGTGCGCGTGCGGCCGGTGATCGACTTAGCCCCGTCGGGCGCGACGAAGCGGTAGAAGTACCAGCGGCCGGCTTCGAGCCCGTCCACCGTTATTTTTGCGGTGTGGTCGCGCTCGGCTTTGGCGGTGACGCTGCCGCCCGCGACGACGCGGGCGAAATCGGCGCTGTCGGACAGCTCGATCGTCAGCGCCGTGTCGCTGGCCGCGGCATAGCGCGTCCACAGCAGCACCGAATTCGCTCCCGGCTCGCCGCTCGCGACCCCGTGAGTGAAGCCCTGCGCCATGGCGGCGAGCGCAGCGCCGGGCAAGGACAGCGCGGCAAGCCCCGCGGTGCCGAGCTTGATGAGCAAGCGGCGATCGATTTCGTTCCACAGCTGATGCACTGCCTTGTCCTCCTGCCTCGCGCCGACGGCTGTGCCCGCTGCGTGTTACAGCTTCGTGCCGGGCTAGCCGCTGATCCCGAGCGCGAGCAGCAACAGCATAAACCAGATCACCGCGAACAGGCTGAAAAAGAGGAGCAGCGTCGCGCGCACAAGCGCCCCGAACCGCGACGAGCGATAGGCGCCGCGCAGCTGGCGGTACATGTGGAAGGGTACATAGAGCATCGCGAAAAAGGTCGCGAGTTCGCCGAAGATCGTCAGGTTGAGCAATCGCACCACGACGAACAGGAGCAGCATGAACGAAATCGAATAGGTGACGAAGACGAAATGGTCGTAGGTGTGAAAGCGCCGGCTGAACGGAAAGAGCAGCCACATGAAGGGGAGCGACAGCGGGATCAGCGCCCATGCGAATTTATAGGCGTTCGCCTGGAGCTTGTAGAGAACCAGCGCAGGGTTCGCGAACGCCTTCTTCAGACCATGATCGATGAAGGGCACCCCCGTATCGACCTTGTTGCGCGAGATGAAATCGGCGCTCGTTTTGACCTGATCGGCCGGATTTTCGAGGACCGGCGGCCCCGCCGCACGATCGGCATCGCGCTCGGCTTTGCTGCGGCTTCGCGAAATGCCGAGATAGTCGGCGCTTTTCTGCAGCACGTCGCGTTCGGTCTTCAGCGCATCGCGCCGCGCGGCGGGCAGGTCGGCCTTCGCCAGTTCGGCGTCGACCCGGTCGACCTCCTCCTGCATGCTGTCCTTGATCGCCGCGGTGCGCGTCTGCTCGGCCGCGGCCTTCGAGAGCTCCTCGCCGACGCCGCCGCCGCTGCCGACCATCGCGAGCACCGCATAGGTCAGGAACACCGCGAACAGGAACAGCGCGAGCGGCGAGATGAAGCGCGCGCGTTCGCCATGGATATAACGGCGCGTCAGGTCGCCGGGGCGCCAGGTCAAGAGCGGCAGCGTGTTCCAGATCTTGCCCTCGAAATGGAAGATCGCATGGACGAGGTCATGCCCGATCGCGCCGAAACTGCGATGCACGTCGGCGCGCTGGCCGCAATGATGGCAGTGCGATCCCACGAGACTGGTGCCGCAATTGAGGCAGCGCAGCGGCCCCTGGCCGTGCGCTCCGCCTTCGCCGCGGCGCGGTTCGACCGCGCGCGCCGCGAGGCCCGCCGTCACCGCGCTCCCGATACCCTCGATATCCCCTGTCATGCCCCCCTGCCTAAAGGCGCGCGCGGCGGCGCGCAACGGGGCTTTCGAGAGTCGGGAAAAACATGATAGTGGCCGCGTCATGAACGCCGAAGCCCTGACCGCCCCGCCCCTGCCCGGCGATGCCGCCGCCCTGATCGCCGACATGGGCGCGCGCGCGCGCGTCGCGGCAAAAAAGCTCGCGCTGATGCCGACCGCCGACAAGGCAGCGGCGCTGGGTGCAGCGGCAGCGGCGATCCGCGCGCGTTCGGCCGAGATCCTCGCCGCCAACGCCAAGGATATGGCCGCGGGGCAGACCAATGGCCTCTCGTCCGCGATGCTCGACCGGTTGCGGCTCGACGCGGGCCGGCTTGGCGCGATCGCCGATGCGATCGACGCGGTCGCGGCGCTGCCCGACCCGGCCGGCAGCGAGATCGACCGTGTGACGCGCCCCAACGGGTTGGTGCTGAGCCGCGTCCGCGTGCCGCTCGGTGTCGTCGGCATCATCTATGAAAGCCGCCCCAATGTGACCGCCGACGCCGCAGCGCTCGGGCTGATGTCGGGCAACGCCGTGATCCTGCGCGGCGGCAGCGAGGCGGTACAGTCGAACCGCGCGCTTCACGCGGCGTTCGCGGCGGGGCTGGTCGAGGCCGGACTGCCCGCCGATGCCGTCCAACTGGTCCCGACGCAGGACCGCGCCGCGGTCGGCGCGATGCTGCGCGCGCAGGGGCTGATCGACATCATCATTCCGCGCGGCGGCAAGGGGCTGGTCGCGCGCGTGCAGGACGAGGCGCGCGTCCCCGTGCTCGCGCATCTCGACGGGCTCAACCACCTCTATATCGACGGCGCCGCCGACCCGGCAAAGGCGGTCGAGCTGGCCGTGAACGCCAAGATGCGCCGCACCGGCGTCTGCGGCGCGACCGAGACGATCCTGATCGACCGCGCCTACCCCGCGCCGCTCGCCATCATCGACGCGCTGATTGCGGCGGGATGCGAAGTGCGCGGCGACAAGGGCGTCGTGGCGCTGAGTCCGCATGTCGAGCCCGCCAGCAACGGCGACTGGGACACCGAATATCTCGACGCGATCGTGTCGATCGGACAAGTCGATGGCCTCACCGGCGCGCTGGCGCATATCGACGCGCATTCGAGCCGCCACACCGACGCGATCGTCACCGAGGACGCCGCGACCGCCGAACGCTTCCTGGCCGGGGTGGACAGCGCGATCGTCATGCACAATGCCTCGACACAGTTCGCCGACGGCGGCGAATTCGGCCTCGGCGCCGAAATCGGCATTGCGACGGGACGCCTCCACGCTCGCGGGCCCGTCGCATTGGAAGGGCTCACCACCTATAAATGGCTGGTGCGCGGCACGGGACAGGTCCGGCCCTGACTCGTCCCTCCAGATCGGGGCGCCTCCCCACCGGCCTCCTCGGCGGCAGCTTCAATCCCGCGCATGGCGGGCATCGCGCGATCAGTTTGAACGCGATCGACGCGCTCGGGCTCGATGAACTGTGGTGGCTGGTGTCGCCCGGCAATCCGTTGAAACCGAAGACCGGCATGGCTTCGCTCCCTGCGCGCCTCGGATCGGCGCAGCGCGCGGCGCGGCGTTCGCCCATTCGCGCGACCGCGATCGAGGCCGAGCTGGGCACGCGTTACACCGTCGATACGCTGAAAAAGCTCGTCCGACGCTACCCCGACCGCCAGTTCATCTGGATCATGGGCGCCGACAATCTGGTCCAGTTGCCCCAGTGGCGCGACTGGCGGGGGATCGCGCGGTTGATGCCGATTGCGGTTGTCGCGCGTCCGGGCTATAATGACCGCGCCCGTGCAAGACGTGCGATGGGATGGCTGCGGCGCTTTGTCCGGCCCGCAGACCAGAAGACGCATTGGACAGACTGGAGACCGCCCGCCCTCGTGTTCCTGCGATTTTCGCCCGATGTGCGATCCGCAACTGCGATACGGCAGGCCAACCCCCGCTGGTTCGAACGCTATGAAGGCCGCGCGATGCGCGACCCGCTGACGCGTTCATGGCTGGTGGAACCGACCAAGAAAGGACGCATTTGATCTCCGCCACCCAGGGGGCCGCGCCCGGCGCCGCACCCGCCAATGACAGCGTGGACGCGCTCCACGCGCTGATCCTCCACCAGCTGGACGAGGACCAGGCCCAGGAAACCATTTCCATCCCGCTTGCCGGCAAGAGCAGCATCGCCGACCATATGGTGATCGCGAGCGGCCGGTCGACGCGTCACGTCTCGGCGATCGCCGAGAAGCTGGCGCAGCGGATCAAGCAGGAAGCGGGCCGCAGCGTTCGCGTCGAAGGGCTGCCCAACGCCGATTGGGTGCTGATTGACGCAGGCGACGTCATCGTCCACCTGTTCCGGCCCGAGGTGCGTAGCTTCTACAACCTCGAGCGCATGTGGTCGTTCGGCGACGCGCCGCCGGTCGCAGCAGCGAATTGACGCAACCGCCGCCTGAAGGTTAGGCGGCGGATATGTTGCTGCACATCATCGCGCGCGGGCGCATCGGGCGGTCCCCCGAGGCCGAGCTGGTCGATCGCTATATGAAGCGCGTGAGCTGGGCGCAGAAGATTTCGGAACTGCCCGATAGCGGGGGGCGCATGCCCGCCGCGGCCGACAACAGCCGCACCATCCTGCTCGACGAGGGCGGCGAGCAGATGTCGTCGCTCGAATTTGCCAAACTGCTCGAAACATGGCGCGACGGCGGGGTGCGCGAGGCGCGCTTCTGCCTTGGCGCGGCCGACGGCTTCACGCCCGAGGAGCGCGAAGGCGCCGACAAGGTCATCGCCTTCGGCCGCGCGACCTGGCCGCATTTGATGGCGCGCGCGATGCTCGCCGAACAATTGTGGCGCGCGACGAGCATCGTCGCGGGGCACCCCTATCACCGCGAGGGCCGGCAATGAGGCGCGCCGCGATCATCGTTGCCGCCACCGCCGCTTTCGCTGGCGGCGCGCTTGCGCTGGCGCAGGGCGATATTTTCGATCCGCGGGTGATCGCCGCGCGCGAGCGCGAACAGCTCATCGAGGCAAAACAACAGTCGGCGCAAGCGATGGCGCGCAGTGCGCTGCTCGAAAAACAGGCGACCGCCGCGAGCAGCGAAGCCGACCGGCTGAAGAAACGCAGCGCAGCGCTCGCCGCGCGTATCCAGTCGGCCGAAGCCGATATCAGCGCGGGCGAGGCGCGCGTCGCGCTCGTCAGCCGCCGCCTGTCGGCGCAGCGCGCGCGGCTCGCCGAACAGCAGCAACCCCTGCTCGAACTCGCCGCGGCGCTCCAGCAATTGAGCCGCCAGCCGCCGGTCAGCGTGCTCGCGCAGCCAGGCTCGCTTTCCGACATGGTCCACGCGCGCGCGGTGATCGACGCCGCGATGCCGGTGATCGAGCGCCGCACCGCTGGCGTGCGCCGCGAACTCACCTTGCTCGATACGACGCGACGGCAGCAGGCGGTGGCGCTGAAGGCGCTTTCGACGAGCAAGGCGCAGCTCGCGCACCGCCGCGACGCGCTGACCCGGCTCGAAAACGAAGGTCGGCTGCGTTCGCGCGAATTGATGAGCAGCGCGCAACTCGAAGCCGACCGCGCGCTCGGGCTGGGTGAAAAGGCGCGCGACATCGTCGATCTGATGGATTCGCTCGAAGCCGATGGCGCGGTGCGTGCCGAACTCGCACAGCTTGCAGGGCCGATCCCGCGCCCGCGCAACCCCGAAGGCGATATCGCCGCCGCCGCGCCGCCCGCCCCCGCGGAGGCCGAGTTGACCCGCGGCGCCTATCGCCTGCCGGTCGTCGGGCGCATCGTCGCCGGACTCGGCGAAGTCAACGACAGCGGCGTGCGATCGCGCGGCATCACGATCGCGGCGCGTCCCGGCGGGCAGGTCGTCGCCCCCGCGCTCGGCCGCGTCGGCTTTGCCGGCGACTATCGCGGCTATGGCAAGATCGTGATCATCGACCATGGCGGCGGCTGGGTCTCGCTGCTGACCGGGATGATCGCGCTGTCGGTCGGGGTCGGCGACACCGTGGACGCCGGCGCGCCGGTCGGACGCGCCGGGTCGGACGACAGCCGCATCACCGTCGAACTTCGCAGGGCGGGGCGCCCCGTCGATGTCGTCGCGATGATCGGCTGAGTGAGCGGTTCGTCGCCCATCCGGCCGCTGTCCCGCACAGGGATGCCCCGCTTGACCCGTGCAGATTTGCATAGGATGATGGCGCGCCGGGGATTATAAGGCGGGATGGCTCTCGCCCGAGTGAAAGACTGACATGACCGACTCGACCAAAACCACCGCGTCCCCGAAGCGCCGCTTCGCCTTGTGGCAAGGGGCCGCCGCGCTTTCGACGCTGGCGCTCGTCCCGCTCGCGACCGGCGCGATGGCGACCGTCGATTCGAAGACGCAGGAAGAAATCGCGCGCTTCATGGACGTCTATCTCGAAGTGAAATCGAACTATGTCGAACCGGTCGAGGATTCGAAGCTGATCGAAGGTGCGATCAACGGCATGCTCGCCAGCCTTGATCCGCATTCGGGCTATCTCGACGCGCGCGGCTTTTCGAACCTGCGCACCCAGACCGACGGCGAATATGGCGGGCTGGGCCTGTCGGTGACGATGGAGGACGGCGTCGTCAAGGTGATCGCGCCCACCGCCGACACCCCGGCCGACAAGGCGGGAATCAAGGCGGGCGATTATATCACCCACATCAACAAGGAGCTGATCTTCGGCATGACGCTCGACGAGGCTGTCGAGCAGATGCGCGGACGCCCGGGCACGCAGATCGAGGTCACCGTCGTGCGCGAGGGCCAGGATAAGCCGATCGAAATGACGCTGACGCGCGAGATCATCGACCTGAAGCCCGTGAAATGGGAAGTCAGCGGCGACGTCGGCGTGCTCACCGTCGCCAGCTTCTCGGCCGACGCGACGGCCGACCTCAAGGCCGCGATGATGGCGGTCGAAAAATCGCTGGGCAAGAAACCGCGCGGCTGGATCCTCGACCTGCGTTCGAACCCCGGCGGGCTGCTCGACGAAGCCGTCGGGATCAGCGACCTGTTCCTCGAACGCGGCGAAATCGTGTCGCAGCGCGGCCGCAAGAAGGGCGACATCGAACGCTATTTCGCCGAGCCGGGCGACGCCGCCGGGGGCGCACCGGTCGTCGTCCTGATCGATTCGGGATCGGCCTCGGCCTCCGAGATCGTCGCGGGCGCGCTGCAGGATCAGCACCGCGCGGTCGTGATGGGCGAACGCAGCTTCGGCAAGGGATCGGTGCAAACGGTGCTGCCGCTGACCGACACCACGGCGCTTCGCCTGACCACCGCGCGTTACTACACGCCCTCGGGCCGCAGCGTGCAGGAAGGCGGGATCGACCCCGACATCCAGGTGCCCCAGCTCAGCGATCCCGATTATGCCTCGCGCCCCAAGTTCCGCGAAAGCGATCTGCGCCGCCATCTGATCAACGAGAAGAAGGTGGACGACGGCCTGATCGAAAAGGATGAAAAGGCCGATCCGCGCTTCACTGCGACCGCGGAGGAGCTCAAGGAAAAGGGCATCGAGGATTTCCAGCTCCACTATGCGCTGCAGACGATCGGGCGGATCGGACCGGGCACGGCGCGCATGGCGCAAGCCGGCAAAGCCGGCGCCAAGCCCGCGCGCCGCAACTAAGGGCGTTTCGGACATGCGGAAATCGCGCCTCGCCGCGCCCCTCGCCGCGTTCGCGGCGCCGCTCTTGCTCTATGGCGGTGCGCTCGTGTCGCAATATGGCTTTGGCCTCCACCCGTGCGAGATGTGTTATTGGCAGCGCTGGCCGCACCAGGCGGCGATCCTGCTCGCGCTGCTTGCACTGTTGCTGCGCCGAAACGACAAGGCGATGCGCGCGCTAACGCTGCTCGCCGCGGTCGCTATTGCCATCAGCGGGGCGATCGGCGTCTTTCACGCCGGGGTCGAATATGGATTCTGGGAAGGCATCACGACCTGTGCGACCGGTGGCGCCGGCCCCGTCACGCTCGATTCGATCATGAACGCGCCGCTGATCCGCTGCGATGCGGTGCAATGGTCGCTGTTCGGCATTTCGCTTGCGGGTTTCAACGCGATCTTCTCGTTCGCCGCCGCCGCGCTCGTCTTGACGTTGCTGCGCCGGGGGCGCACATCGGCGGCATGACGAATGAACGCACCGCATCGATGATCCGCGTCGACCAGGCGGGCGAATATGGCGCAACGCGCATCTATGCCGGCCAGCTCGCGGTGATGGGCGACCGCCACCCGATGGCGCGCGAGATCGCGCACATGGCCGAGCAGGAAGAGCGGCACCGCAAATATTTCGACACGATGATCGCGCGGCGCGGCGTGCGCCCGACCGCGCTCCAGCCGATCTGGAACGTCGCGGGTTTCGCGCTGGGCGCGGTGACCGCCGCTATGGGTCCGAAGGCGGCCATGGCGTGCACCGCCGCGGTCGAGACCGAGATCGACCGGCATTACCAGCAACAACTCGCAGAATTGGGCGACAGCGACCCCGAACTCAGCGCCGCGGTCGAGGATTTTCGCGCCGAGGAGCTTGAGCATAAGGAAGCCGCACTGGCGGCGGGCGCCGAAAGCGCCCCCGGCTACCCGATCCTCAGCCTTGCCATTCGCGCCGGTTGCCGTGCAGCCATCGCGCTGTCGAAACGTATCTGATAGAATAACCGCCAGCGCCGTTCATAACGGATGCAGGTAGCGGCTGTCATGCCGCCCGAAACGACAAAGGAAGATCGAGATGACCCGCCTCCCCCTGTTCGCGCTGATCCTCGCCGGCAGCGCCGCCGCCATGCCCGCCGTGGGCCAGGAGGCCACGGTCGAGGCCGAGAAGATCAATCAGGTCATCGTTTACGGCGACGACAAGTGCGAACAATCGAGCCCCGACGAAATCGTCGTGTGTAACCGCCTGCCCGAAACCGAACGCTATCGCGTACCGCCGATGCTGCGCGGCAACCCGCTCGATCCCCGCAACGAGGCGTGGGCGAACAAGGTCGTCGCGCTCGAACGCGTCGGCCGCTTCGGCACCGACAGCTGCTCGCCGACCGGCCTCGGCGGCTTCACCGGCTGCACGCAGGCGCTGCTCGCGGGCGCACGCGCCGAAGAAAAGGCGGCCGACAAGACCGATTGGCAGGCGATGATCGCCGACGAGCGCGCCAAGCGCCTCGCGGGGATCGACGCCGCGGCCGAAGAGGTCGAAGCTGCGGTCGTCGCCGAGGAGCGCGCGCTCGCCGAGCGGCAGAAGGCGGCCGCGGAACTCGAACGACAGGCCAATGGCGAGGGCCCCGCCCCGGCCGCGCCCGATGAAGCCGATGCGGAGCCGCTGCCGGTCCCGCCGCAACCTTGATCGCGAGCCGCTGAAACCCCTGCGCGCCGGTCCGCCGGCGGCCCATATTGCCAATATTGCAGCTTTTTTTGCGATCCGCCGCGATTTGGTTGCGAATCCGCGCCGAATCGAGTGCAAAAATTAACGAATCGCTGGCAAGCTGTCTTGACTTGGGAATTTTTGGGGCAAATCGTGCGGTTCTGGGAATCGCCAGCCTAGGGGGCTGTAATATGGCATCAACATTCGGACCGCGCCTGTGGAGGCGCACGGCAGTCAGCGTGCCACCGGCACGCAGCCTCGGTCGCCGAATGACGTGGCATGCCGCCACCGCCCTCCTCGCCTTCGCTGCGCTGCAGATCTGGCTCGTCATGAGCGTGGTCGCCGCCGGGGCGCCGTCCGCCTTCATCGTCGTCGCGCTGATCATCCTGCTCGCGCTCGCGCTTCCGGTCGCGCGATCGACCGAACGGCACTGGTATCATCTGAGCCGCCAGGCGCTCGCAAGCTGGGGCCTTCACGCGCGCTTCCGCCGCGACGTTCGCCGCTTGTGGTTCGCCGCGCTGACTTTGCCCTTCCTGTGGATCAGCGGCGCGATCGCCGCGACCGACGCGATCGCCGCGATCACCGGCTAATCGCCCGCAGCCAGGTTTGACGCTGGCCCGCCTGCCGTATAGGGCGCGGCAATGCTGACCGTTTCCGAAGCCCTCGATCGCGCGCAGATGCTGTGCGACGCCGCGACCAAAGCCGGCGCCGATGCCGCCGACGCGCTCTATTATTGCAACGCCGCGACCTCGGTTTCTATGCGTCTCGGCACGCTCGAAGATGTCGAGCGGTCGGAGGGGCAGGATATTTCGCTGCGCGTCTTCGTCGGGCAGCGTAGCGCGAGCGTGTCGACCGCCGACATGGACGCGGACGAGCTGGCGAAGCTCGTCACCCGCTGCGTCGCGATGGCGCGCGAAGCGCCCGAGGACCCCTATGCGGGCCTCGCGCCCGAAGAACTTCTCTTCAAGGGCCCAATCCCCGATCTCGACCTTGACGACGGCAGCGAAGCCGACCCGCAATCCTTGCGCGAAGCCGCGCTCGCGGTCGAAGAAGCCGCGCGCGCGGTCGCCGGAGTCACGAATAGCGAAGGCGGCTCCGCGAGCCACAGCCGCACGCGCTTCGCGCTCGCGACGAGCCACGGCTTTGCCGGCGGCTATGGAGCGAGCGGGCACAGCCTGTCGGCGAGCGTCATCGCGGGCGAAGGCGCCGCGATGCAACGCGATTACGGCTGGCATAGCGCGCATCATCTGGCCGACCTTGAAAGCGTCGCCGACATCGGGACCCGCGCCGGCACCCGCGCCGTTGCGCGACTGAACCCCGGCAAGGCGCCCGTCGGCAAGCTGCCGGTCATCCTCGATCCCCGGATCAGCAGCAGCATCGTCAGCCATCTGCTCGGCGCGATCGCCGGTCCGGCGATCGCGCGCGGGACGAGCTTCCTGCTCGGCAAGGAAGAGCGGATGTTGTTCGACAGCGGCATCGTCATCCGCGACGAGCCGCACCGACCGCGCGGGCTGCGCAGCCGCGCCTTTGACGGCGAAGGCCTGCCCACCGCAGCACGCGACATCGTCGCGGACGGCAAAATCACGGGCTGGCTGCTCGACACCGCGTCGGCGAAGCAACTCGGCCTGGCGCCGACCGGCCATGCGAGCCGCGGCGGCGGTGCATCGGGGGTCGGCGCTAGCAATCTCCACCTTGCACCCGGCAGCGTGACCCCGGCAGCGCTGATGGAAGATATCGCCGAGGGCGTCTATATCACCGAACTGATCGGCCAGGGCGTCAACCCGGTGACCGGCGATTACAGCCGCGGGGCGTCGGGCTTCCTGATCCGCGAGGGGCAGATCGCGGGGCCGATCGCCGAATTCACGATCGCGGGCAATCTGATCGACATGTTCGCCGCGCTGATCCCCGCGAACGACCTCGAGTTCCGCCACGGCACCAATGCGCCGACGCTGCGCATCGACGGCATGACCGTCGCGAGCAGCTAAGGACCGTCAGCCGATGCCCGCGCGCAACCTCGAAGCGATGATCGCCGCGACCCGCGAGGTTGGCGACATGGCGATGGCGCGCTGGCGCGGCGAGGGCAAGGCGGTCGACGTGTGGCACAAATCGCACGACAATCCCGTGAGCGACGTCGACCTGGCGGTCGACGCGCGGCTGAAGGCGGTGCTCGGCGCCATGGTGCCCGAGGCAGGGTGGCTGTCCGAGGAGACGGCCGACAATGAAGACCGGCTGGCGTGCCGCGCGATGTGGTGCGTCGATCCGATCGACGGCACGCGCGATTTCATCCGTGGCCGCCCCGGCTGGTGCGTGTCGGTCGCGCTGGTGGTCGATGGGGCGCCCGAACTCGGGGTGCTCTACGCCCCCGCGCTCGACGAGCTGTGGGTCGCGCAAAAGGGCAAGGGCGCGACATTGAACGGCGAAACGCTGCGCGCCAGCCGCCGCATGATCTTCGACGGGTCGCGCGTTCCCGCCGACAGCCTGCCCAGGATCGACCGCGACCTGATCATGGTGACCAAGCCGAACAGCATTGCGCTCCGCATGGCGCTCGTCGCCGACGACCGTGCCGACCTCGTCGCGACCTTGCGCTGGGGATTCGAGTGGGATGTCGCCGCCGCGGCACTGATCGCGGCCGAGGCGGGCGCGGCCGTCACCGATGCCTTCGGCGAGACGCTGAGGTTCAACACCCCGCGCGCGCAGGCCTTTGGCGTCATCGCCTGCGCTCCCGGGATTCATCGGGCGGTCGTCTCCCGCTTGAACGATCGCGCGGTCGCGCTTACATCCCCTTCGTGATCGCATCTTCGGACAAGCCATTCACCGCAGTCTGCTTGACTTTCGGGGCGACTCACCCTAACTGCGCGAACATTCCGACAGCCTGACCGGACGGCGAAGCGTCTTCGTGCGCATCGTGGTCCGTTTTTTGCGTTGGAAATTCAGACGCTTTGAGATGGGGCCGATTGCCAGCGCGCCCTGTGGAGCAGGAGAAAGTTACCAATGGCACGTATCGCGGGCGTCAACCTGCCCACCAACAAGCGCGTGATCATCGCGCTCACCTATATCCACGGCATCGGTCGCAAGACCGCCGTCGACATCGCCGACAAGCTGGGCATCGACCACAGCCGCCGCGTTCAGGACCTGTCGGACGCCGAAGTCCTGCAGATCCGCGAAACGCTGGACGCCGACCACACGGTCGAGGGCGACCTTCGCCGCAACACGGCGATGAACATCAAACGCCTGATGGACCTCGCCTGCTATCGCGGCCTGCGTCATCGCAAGGGCCTTCCCGTCCGCGGCCAGCGCACGCACACCAATGCGCGCACCCGCAAGGGCAAGGCAAAGCCGATCGCCGGCAAGAAGAAGTAAGGTCGAGCGCGCCCCCGCGGCGCGCTTCCTTGCTTTCCCTGCCGGACAGCGGCGATCCGTCCGCCACCGGCCATTCAGGATTTAGGTTAGGATTTCATCATGGCTCGTGAACCGCAGCGCCTTCGTCGGCGCGAACGCAAAAACATCTCGTCGGGCGTCGCCCACGTCAACGCGACCTTCAACAACACGATGATCACCATCACCGACGCGCAGGGCAATGCGATTGCCTGGTCGAGCGCCGGCATGATGGGCTTCAAGGGTAGCCGCAAATCGACTCCCTATGCGGCGCAAGTCTGCGCCGAAGACGCGGGCAAGAAGGCCGCTGAACATGGCGTCCGCACGCTCGAAGTCGAAGTCAAGGGACCGGGTGCCGGCCGTGAATCGGCGCTCCGCGCGCTGCAGGCTGTGGGCTTTCACATCACGTCGATCCGCGACGTGACGCCGATCCCGCACAATGGCGTCCGCCCGGCCAAGCGCCGCCGCGTCTGACGTCTTTCGGGCACGCTCCGCCGGAGCGTCGCCCGTACAAAAATCCTCGCTGGACAGGTGGTCGACCCCCGCCCGTCCCGCCCAAAGCAAAGGGAAATCCATGACTGTCAATATCCGGAACTGGCAGGAATTGAAGAAGCCCAGCAACCTGGAAATCAAGGCTGGCAGCGACGGCAAGCGCAAGGCGACCTTCGTCGCCGAACCGCTCGAGCGCGGTTTCGGCCTGACGCTCGGCAACGCGCTGCGTCGCGTGCTGCTCTCGTCGCTCCAGGGTGCGGCCATCACGTCGATCAAGATCGAGAATGTGCTCCACGAATTCTCGAGCCTGGCCGGCGTGCGTGAAGACGTCACCGACATCGTCCTCAACGTGAAGCAGATCGCGCTCAAGATGGAAGGCGAAGGCCCGAAGCGGCTTCAGCTTTCGGCGACCGGTCCCGCGACCGTCAAGGCCGGCGACATCATGGTGTCGGGCGACATCAAGGTGATGAACCCGAACCACGTCATCTGCCACCTCGACGACGGTGCGACGCTGAACATGGAACTCGTTGCCGACACCGGCAAGGGTTACGTCCCCGCGACCGCCAACCGTCCGGTCGATGCGCCGATCGGCCTGATCCCGGTCGACTCGCTCTACTCGCCGGTGCGCCAGGTCGCCTACAAGGTCGACAATGCCCGCATCGGCCAGGAACTGGACTATGACAAGCTGAACCTGACCGTCGAAACCGACGGCACGATCACCCCGGAAGACGCCGTCGCTTACGCCGCGCGCATCCTCCAGGACCAGCTCCAGGTCTTCGTCCACTTCGAAGAAGCGATGAACGACAGCGGCCTCATCGGCATGGCGGCGTCGCCGACCACCGCCGACGAGTCGGACGTCAACCAGCTCAACCGCTTCCTTCTCAAGAAGGTCGACGAGCTCGAACTGTCGGTCCGTTCGGCCAACTGCCTCAAGAACGACAACATCATCTATATCGGTGACCTCGTTCAGAAGACCGAAGCCGAAATGCTGCGCACGCCGAACTTCGGCCGCAAGTCCTTGAACGAAATCAAGGAAGTGCTGTCGTCGATGGGTCTGCGCCTCGGCATGGACATCCCCGGCTGGCCGCCGGAGAACATCGAAGAAATGGCCAAGAAGCTCGAACAGGAACTTCTCGGCTGATTTTGCGCCCCGGCTTCGGCCGGGGCCAACAACGGGAAGGGGTCGGCCCGCAATCGACCTGGCTTGGGGTACCTCACACGGCCCCTCTGACAAACAAAGGAATGGATTATGCGTCATAAATCGGGTGGCCGGAAGCTGCAGCGCACGAGCGCGCACCGCACGGCCCTGTTCCGCAATATGTCGGCTTCGCTCATCAAGCATGAGCAGATCACGACGACCGTCGCCAAGGCGAAGGAACTGCGTCCCTATATCGAAAAGCTGGTCACGCTCGCCAAGCGCGGAGGCCTTGCCAACCGCCGCCTCGCGAACAGCCGCCTGCTCGACGACACGCAGCTCAAGAAGCTCTTCGACGTGCTGGCCGAACGCTACAAGGACCGCAACGGCGGCTACACCCGCGTGATCAAGGCCGGCATCCGCGCCTCGGACGCGGCGCCGATGGCCGTCATCGAATTCGTCGACCGCGACGTCGACGCCAAGGGCCAGGATTCGGGTCCTGTGGAACAATATGACGAGGACATGGCCGAAGCCTGAGCTTCGCCTCTTCGTTAATAGATCAAGGGCGGCGTCCGATGGGACGGCCGCCCTTTTTCTTGCAGCAGGCTGCTTTGGGCGGTCATTCGCTTATTTCGTCATGCCGGATTTGATCCGGGATCCATTCCTCCCACTCCGCATGGACCCCGGATAAAGACCGCGTGACCAATCCGACAAACTGTCCCGCGACCGGACAGAATCGACGCCAGCGCGCTCATTTTAACCCGATATTAGCTATCCCGCCTCCATAGCGGCGCCATGCAACGGCGGGACCAGAGCCGATACCGCTGGCGTGGGGGCCAGTGTTTGCAGTCTGCGCGAGCCTGTATCATGCTCGTCTGGCTGGCGTTGACGCTTGCCGCAAATCCCGTCGCCGCGCAGACCACCACAACCTATAGCAACACCACTACCGGCACGATCAATGCCGCGACGACCTGCACCGCGCCGCTGGTGCGCAATTTCACCGTCGGTACCGGCTATACCGTCGGCGACGTCGATCTCGGCCTGCTCGCGACGCACAGCTGGCGCGGCGACCTGCGCGTCACGCTGCAATCGCCGGCCGGGACGCGCGTCCAGCTGGTCGATGGCGATACCGGTTCGATCGACGGCAATAATTTCAACGTCCACCTCGACGATGACGCCGCGCAGGCCGTCAACAGCGACGGCAACGGCACCAATCATTCGACCAGCGCGCCCCCCTATCAGAATGTCTTCGGCCCGAACTCGCCGCTATCGGCCTTCAACGGCCAGAACAGCGCCGGGACCTGGCGGCTCGAGATTTGCGACCAATATCCATCGGCCGACAATGGCAATTTCGTGCGAGCCGATCTCTACCTGACCAGCGTGCCGTCGAACTTCGCCGACCTGTCGCTGACCAAATCGGTCAGCAACGCGGCGCCGGCGTTCGGGGCGAGCATCAACTATGTGCTGAGCGTCACCAATGCGAGCGGGTCGACGCTGACCGCCAGCGGCGTGACGGTGCAGGACAATCTGCCACCGGGCTTCAATTTCACGGGCGCGTCGGGCTTTGGCAGCTATAACAGCGTGACCGGCGTGTGGACGGTAGGGAGCATCCCCGCGGGGACAACGCGGACGTTGACGATCAGCGGCACCGTCGCGGCGACGGCGGGCGCGAGCGTCACCAACATCGCCGAGATCAGCGCCTCCTCCGCCCTCGACTTCGATTCGACGCCCGGCAACGGCGCGGCGGGAGAGGATGATTATGACAGCGCGAGCTTTACCGTGTCGGGGACGCGCGTCGCCGGGACGCCGCCGGCGCTCGTCTGCCCGGTCGGCACGACGGTATACGACTGGGACGGCGTCAGCTGGCCGGCGGGCACGACGAGCGCCGGCGCGACGTTGACGGCGATCGGCAGCGCGAATGTCAACATTGCGATCAACGGCGGCAGTTTTCTGAGCAACGCGACCTATGGCGGCCAGTCGCCGACGCGGCAGAATGTCGTCACCGGCGGGCTGAATCCGGCGCAATATTCGATTTTCGAGCTTGTCGATTTCACCAGCCAGGCGGGGACCGTCACCACCACGATCACGCTGCCGACCGCGGTGCCGGGCGCACAATTCCGGCTGTTCGACGTCGATTATGCATCGGGCCAGTTCGCTGACCGCGTGACCGTCATCGGCATCTATAACGGCGCCGCCGTCACCCCCATACTCACCAACGGCTCCGCCAATTATGTGATCGGGAACAGCGCCTATGGCGACGTGCTGTCGACCGATGGCAGCGCCGACGGCACGGTCACCGTGACCTTCAATACACCCGTCGACAGCATCACGATCGAATATGGCAGCCACGGCCTCGCCCCCGCCAACCCGGGGCAACAGGGCATGGCGCTCCACGACATCACCTTCTGCCGCCCGACCGCCAATCTGACGATCGCGAAGACGAGCAGCATCGTCAGCGACCCGGTGAACGGCACGACCAATCCGAAAGCGATCCCCGGCGCGAGGATGCGCTACTGCATCCTCGTCACCAACAATGGCAGCGGCACCGCGACGGGCATCAGCGTCGCCGATCCGCTGCCCCCCGGAACCAGCTTCATCGCCGGATCGCTGCGCAGCGGCACGAGCTGCGCGGGCGCGGCGACGATCGAGGACGACAATGCGAGCGGCGCCGACGAAGGCGACCCGTTCGGCGCGTCGGCAGCAGGGACGACTGTCGCCGCGACCACCGCGACGCTGCTGCCCGGCGGGTCGATGGCGACCCTGTTCGACGTCGCGATCAACTGACGACCGGCCCCGATTGCATTCTATACCGGATAGTCTAAATGCGCGACATGAGCACGCGCACCGCCTCCGACAGCAACGATCCCATCGTCGAAAACCGCGATCAACTTGCGGACCCCATGATCAAGGGCGAAAAGCCCAGGGACCGCTGGCGCATCGGCACCGAGCACGAAAAATTCGTCTATCGCACCGCCGACCACCGTGCCCCCTCCTATGACGAACCCGGCGGCATCCACGATCTTTTGATGGCGCTCACGCGCTTCGGCTGGGAACCGGTGATCGAGGGCGGGAAGGTCATCGCTCTGGCGGGCAGCGACGGCACGGTCAGCCTGGAGCCGGCGGGTCAGTTGGAACTCTCTGGCGCCCCGCTCGAAAATCTGCATCAGACCTGCGCCGAGACCGGCCGGCATTTGAAGCAGGTGAAGGAAGTCGGCGCCGAACTCGGTCTCGGCTTCCTCGGGCTTGGCATGTGGCCCGACAAGACGCGCGCCGAGCTGCCGATCATGCCCAAGGGGCGCTACAAGATCATGCTCGAGCATATGCCGCGCGTCGGCAGTCTCGGCCTCGACATGATGCTGCGCACCTGCACGATCCAGACCAACCTCGACTATGCGAGCGAGGCCGACATGGTGCAGAAATTCCGCGTCAGCCTTGCCCTCCAGCCGCTCGCTACGGCGCTTTTCGCTTCGTCACCCTTCACCGAGGGGCGGCCCAACGGCTATATGTCGTACCGCAGCCATATCTGGACCGACACCGACCCCGCACGCACCGGCATGCTGCCTTTTGTGTTCGAGGACGGCTTCGGCTATGAACGCTATGTCGACTACATGCTCGACGTGCCGATGTATTTCGTCTTTCGCGACGGCAAATATATCGACGCCGCGGGGCAAAGTTTCCGCGACTTTCTGAAGGGCGAGCTGCCCGCGCTTCCCGGCGAGAAGCCCTACCTCTCCGACTGGAACGACCATCTGTCGACCGCGTTTCCCGAAGTGCGGCTCAAAAGCTTCCTCGAAATGCGCGGTGCCGACGGCGGTCCGTGGAACCGCATCTGCGCACTGCCGGCGCTGTGGGTCGGCCTGCTCTACGATCAGGGCGCGCTCGACGCGGCGTGGGACCTCGTCAAGGACTGGAGCATCGAGGAGCAGCAGGCGCTGCGCGACGCGGTGCCGAGCGAAGGCCTCGAGGCCCCGGCGCCCGGCGGCGGCACTGTCGGCGATCTGGCGCACCGCGTGCTCGACATCGCGGCGTCGGGCCTCGCGGCACGCGGCGAGGTCAATTCGATGGGCGATAATGAGGTGGGCTTCCTCGAACCGCTCCGCCGTATTGCCAAGAGCGGCAAATCGCCCGCACACGACCTGCTCGATCGCTATGAGGGGCCGTGGCACCACGATCTTTCGAAAATCTACGACGAACTGAGCTTCTAGACAATTTCAGAAAGAGGGAGCCCGGGGTCAAGTCCGGGTCACGCTGATTCGGAGCAAAAGAAAACCGGCGCGGATCGCTCCGCGCCGGGTTCCCTCGGGTAACTTTCGAAGCGCTATGCGTCAGGCGACGCGGCGCACCTCATTGCCTTCGTCGTCGATGTCGCGAAGGACATAACCGCGGCCCCAGACCGTCTCGATATAATTTTCGCCGCCGCAGGCGAGCGCGAGTTTCTTCCTGAGCTTGCAGATGAAGACGTCGATGATCTTCAGCTCGGGCTCGTCCATGCCGCCATAAAGGTGATTCAGGAACATTTCCTTCGTCAGCGTCGTGCCCTTGCGCAAGCTGAGCAGCTCGAGCATCTGATATTCCTTGCCGGTCAGATGCACGCGAACGCTGTCGACCTCGACCGTCTTGGTGTCGAGATTGACGGCGAGCTTGCCCGTCTTGATGACGCTCTGGCTGTGGCCTTTCGACCGGCGGACGACCGCATGAATGCGCGCGACCAGTTCGTCGCGGTGGAACGGCTTGGTGACATAATCGTCGGCGCCGAAGCCGAACGAGCGCACCTTCGAATCCATTTCCGAAATGCCCGACAGGATCAGCACCGGCGTCTGCACCTTCGCGGTGCGCAGCTTTTTCAGCACGTCATAGCCGTGCATGTCGGGCAGGTTCAGGTCGAGCAGGATGATGTCGTAATCATAGAGCTTGCCCAGGTCCAAGCCCTCTTCCCCCAAGTCGGTGGTGTAGACGTTGAAGCCTTCGGTCGTGAGCATCGTGTCGATCGCTTTCGCGGTCGTCGGCTCGTCCTCGATCAGCAGTACGCGCATTAGGCACCCCTTGACTGTTTCCCACGATAATCCCGCGAACCGATCGCATGACCATCAAGGATGTCACCCGATCAACCCCCGTTGCAGGACTGCCGGAACATTAACCACGAAACTAATGAAGGGAAAAGGTTAATTTTGATTTAACCCGCAGAAGTCCACGAGTCGCGCTCTATTTGCAACAGTCACTCAGCCCGCTTTTCCATCATGGTGAAGCGCCAGATACTGCTCGTGTGCGCCGGTGCAGGACATCTTCAGCGTATCGACCAGATGGTCCGAAAGCGCGCGCACGCGCGCCGGACGCAGCCGCGACGGCGGCGACAGCAGGTGCAGGTGCGACTGCGGCAGCGACCAGTCGGTCAGGATCGGCACGACCGCACCCGACGCCAGCGCGTCGGCCGCGATGAAGTCGGGGAGCGCCGCAATCCCGACGCCCGCAACAACGAGCGGTACCGCGACATCGCCATTGTTCGCGAAGAGCGGCCCGGTCGGCAGCACCGTCGCCTCCTCGCCCTTGCGATGGAAATGGAGCGGCAACGCGCGCTGGCGGTGACCGTAACCGATCAGGCGGTGGCCCGCGAGGTCGAGCGGGTGCCTGGGCGTGCCGTGCCGCTCCAGATAGGCGGGGCTCGCGATCACCGAGGCCGCGACCGGCGCGATCGTGCGCGCGAGCAGGCTCGAATCGGCAAGCGGCGAAATGCGCAAAGTGAGGTCGATGCCTTCGGCGACGGGGTCATTGCGCGCGTCGCTCAGCAGCACCTCGATCTCGACCGCGGGATGGCGGTCGAGGAAGGCCGCGAGCGGCGGGCCGAGCACCTTGATCCCGAAGCTCATCGGCGCCGCAAGACGGATCGGGCCCGCGAGATCGACGCGGTCGCCGCGCGCCGCTTCGGTCGCGGCGGTCGCCGCCGCGACCATCGCGCGCGCCTCGTCGAGCAGCCCCGCGCCCGCGGTCGACACGGCGACGACGCGCGAGCTCCTGTGCAGCAGGGTGATGCCGAGCGATGCCTCGAGCCGCGTCACCGCCTTCGACACGCTCGCCTTCGACAGGCCGAGCGCGGCCGCCGCCGCGGTAAAGCTGCCGCCATCGGCCACGGCGACGAAACAGGCCCAGCCTTCATAGTCGGGAAGCGCCATAAACTATCTCCTATCCGCTTGTTCGTCATTGCGAGGAGCCGCAGGCGACGCGGCAATCTCCAGCTTTCGGTCCCTATGGACGGTCGCTGGGGATTGCTTCGCTCCGCTCGCAAGGACTTCAATATTGGAAACGATGGTTTTCCATCTACGCTATTTTAGAAACGATCCAAATGCCTATTTTGTCCTCAACAGACTAACGCCGCCGGGCTCCAAAGCCCCGGGTGGCTGCGAAAGAAAGGACAAGGCCATGATCGACATTCGCAAATTCGACACGCTGGGCCACGCCAACCATGGCTGGCTCGACGCCCGCCACCATTTCTCGTTCGCGAGCTATCACGACCCGAAGCGCATGGGCTGGGGCGCGCTGCGCGTCTGGAACGACGACGCCATCGCGGCGCAGTCGGGTTTCCCCCCGCACCCGCACCGCGACATGGAAATCATCACCTATGTCCGCACCGGCGCGATCACGCACCGAGACAGCATGGGCAACAGCGGCCGCACCGCGGCGGGCGATGTCCAGGTGATGAGCGCGGGCACCGGCGTGACGCACAGCGAATTCAACCTCGAGGATGAGGAAACGACGCTGTTCCAGATCTGGATCATCCCCGATCTCGAGGGTGGCAATCCCGGCTGGGGCGCCCGCCAGTTCCCGAAGGCCGACCGTTCGGGACAGTTTGTGACGCTGGCGAGCGGGATCGAGGGCGATGACGCGCTGCCTATCCGCGCCAATGCCCGCGTCGCCGCGGCGACGGTGAACGCCGGCGCAAGCGTCTCCTACGACCTTGAAGCCGGACGCCACGCCTATCTGGTCGCCGCCAAGGGCCGCATCCGCGTCAATGGCGAGGAGGCAGATCCTCGCGACGGCATCGCGCTCCGCGATGTCGGGACGATCAAGGTCGAGGCGCTCGACGACGCCGAACTGGTGCTCGTCGACAGCCTCTGACGGAGCCCCCCGGCCGCCGCCTTACCCCTCCCCCGGCGGCGGCCACCCCGCCGCGAGCCTCCCCCGATGGGCAGGCTCGCGGCACCCCCTCTCCCCTCCCCTCAAAGCCAAGGAGTAATGCCATGACCAATATCCTTCGTATCGACGCCAGCGCCCGCACCAGCGGGTCGACCACGCGCCAGCTCTCGGGCCAGCTCGTGAACCACCTTATCGAACAGGGCTATGGCGCCAACGTCGTCCACCGCGACCTCGCGCTCACCCCGCCCGCGCTGCTCACCGAAAGCTGGGTCGGCGCCAATTTCACCGACGACGCCGACCGCAGCGAGGAACAGAAGGCCGCGCTTGCAAGCTCGGACGAGCTGATCGGCGAGCTCGAAGCCGCCGACACGATCGTCATCGGAGTCCCCGTCTATAATTTCGCGATCCCCGCCTCGCTCAAGGCCTGGGTCGACCTGATCGCGCGTGCGCGCCGTACCTTCCGCTATACCGAAGCCGGTCCCGAAGGCCTGCTGAAGGGCAAGAAAGCCTATCTGGTCGTCGCATCGGGCGGCGTGCCGGTCGGCAGCGACTATGATTTCGCCACCGGCTATCTGCGCCACGTCCTCGGCTTCGTGGGCATCACCGATGTCACGATCATCGCCGCCGACCAGCAGATGATGGACGGCGAAGCGCTGAACCGCGCGACCGCGGCGATCGGCGAGCTGAAGCAGGCTGCCTGAACCGATGCGCCGTCTCCCGAGCCTTTTCCTTTCGCATGGCTCGCCGATGATGGCGCTCGAGCCCAGCCCGGCGCGGGACTTCCTCGCCGGGCTGGGCGCCCATTTGCCGCGCCCGCGCGCAATCCTCCTCGTCTCCGCGCACCATGATGCCGCGTATCAGGGCGGCCGCGTCACCGTCACCGCCTCGCCCGCCCCGCCGACGATCCACGACTTCGGCGGCTTTCCCGACGCGCTGTTCGCGATGCGCTACCCCGCGCCGGGCGACCCGGTACTGGCGAGCCGCGTGGTCGAAATGCTTGCGAGCTGCGGCCTGACGGTCACCGCCGATCCCGAACGCGGTTTCGACCATGGCGCGTGGGTGCCGCTGTCGCTCATCTACCCACGGGCCGACATCCCGGTCGTCCAACTCTCGATCCATTCGAGCGCATCGTCCGAATTTCATTATGCGCTGGGGCAAGCGCTTGCTCCGCTTCGCGACGACGGCGTGCTGATCGCCGGGTCGGGAAGCATCACGCACAACCTCCGCGCCTATTTCACCACGCGTCCGCCGATCGACGCTCCTGCGCCCGCGTGGGTCAGCGATTTCACCGACTGGGTCGCCGATCGCATGAAGACCGGAGCGGTCGACGATGTCCTCCACGCCGTCGAGCGCGCACCGCACGGCGCCGACAATCACCCGACGCCCGATCATCTATTGCCGCTGTTCGTCGCGATGGGCGCGGGCGACACACCCCTCAAAGCCAGACGCCTGCACGCCAGCTCCACCTATGCCGTGCTCGCGATGGACGTTTACGCTTTCGACTAAGGGGCAGCCCGCCTATAGCGCGCCATGCTCCTTTCAGATCGTGTCCTTTTCCTCGACGGCGAGGCCCTCGTCATCGACAAGCCCGCGGGCCTTCCCGTCGACGCGCCGCGCGACGGCAGCCTCAGCCTCGAAAATCATCTCGACCTGCTGCGCTTCGGCTTCAAGCGCTGGCCGCTTCCGGTCCACCGGCTCGACCGCGACACCTCGGGCTGCCTGCTCCTCGCGCGCAACCCAAAGGCGCACGGCCGCTTCACCCGCGCCTTCGAAAGCCGCGAGGTCGAGAAGCAATATCTCGCGATCGTCGATGGGGTGCCCGAGGGCGACAGCGGCACGATCGACATCGCGCTCGCCAAGGTGTCGACCGTCGAGGAGGGCTGGCGCATGGTCGGCGACCCGAAAGGCAAGCCGTCGGTGTCGCATTGGGAAAAGCTCGCCGTCGTCGGCGAGCGCAGCCTGCTCCGCTTCCGCCCCGAAACGGGCCGCACCCACCAGCTGCGCGTCCACGCGCTCGAAGGGCTCGGCTTTCCGCTCGTCGGCGATCCCGTCTACGGGCGCGGCGGCACCAAAACGCGCACCTTGCTCCACGCCGAACGGCTGGTGGTAAAACGTGACGTCAAGCCGTCGATAATTGCCGAGGCTCCCTTCCCCGACAGCTTCATCGCCTTGGGCTTCGCGGCGCCGGAGGGAGCGGAGCCGACGCGTGGCTGAGATTCCGGAAAGCGCGATCAGCGAGAAGTTTCTCGCGGGGTCGGGACCGGGCGGCCAGAATGTCAACAAGGTCGCGACCGCGTGCCAGCTGCGCGTCGATGTCTTCGCGCTGGGGCTTGCGCCCGACGCCTATCGCCGGCTCAAGGCGCTCGCGGGAAGCAGGATGACCTCGGCGGGCGAACTCGTCATTCTCGCGCGCAGCTTCCGCACCCAGGAAGCGAACCGCGCCGACGCGCGCGCGCGGCTGAACGAGCTGGTCGATGCCGCGCTCGTCCGCCCCGAAAAGCGCATCAAGACCAGGCCGAGCAAGGCGGCGAAAGCCCGGCGCGTCGACAGCAAGAAAGCGCGCAGCAGCATCAAGGCCGGGCGCGGGCGGGTGCGCAGCACCGACTAGGGCGCGCCTTGCGATGACCAACCTCTATCGCCTCGACGCGCCCGCCAACGCGATCGCCGCGACGTTCGGCGCCGAGGCAGGCAATGACCCGTGGATCGGCGATTATGTCGCGCCCGCGCGTCCCGCGCCGGTAGTTGTCAGCGACGGGCGCGGCGGATCGCGGCGCTGGCTGCGACCGAAACTGTGGGGCGTGCCGCCCCCGCCGCAGGGCACGCAGCCCGTCACCCACGTCCGCAACCTGACCAGCCCCTTCTGGATCGGCACGCTGCGCCATGCCGAACTGCGCTGCCTGATCCCCGCGACCGCCTTTGCCTATTGGTCGGGAAGCGAGGGCGCGCGGCGACAGCACTGGTTTTCCGTTCCGTCGCAGCCGGTCTTCGCCTTTGCCGGCGTCATGCGGCAGGGCGGGGACTGGCCGTGCTTTGCTATGCTCACGACCGAGGCGAACCGGCTGGTCGCGCATCACCAGCCGAAGGGGATGCCGGTGATCCTGCATCGCGAGGATCACGCGACCTGGCTTAGCGGCGAGTGGCGCGCCGCGGTGGCGCTCGCGGTCCCGTTTCCCAGCCAGCTGATGGCCGTCGGCGACGCGCCTCCGGTATAGGCGAACTTCACCATATCGCTTCACGTTGCGCTAACCAGTGGCGCCCTAAAATCATCCCGACCAGGAATGAAATCAGGGACCGTATCCGTGTTGGGAAATCACACCATCGAAACCAAGAAGGCGCCCAAGGCAGCACGCGGCGCCGAGCGCGCGCCTGTGACCGCACGCGCGCGTTTTCGCGAACCGGGGCTCAACCCCTTCGACGTCGAATTGTTCGACCTCTCGTCGACCGGCTTTCGCATGGTGACCTCGTTCCGGCCGCAGATCGGCAAGCATATCTGGGTGAACTTGCCGGGGCTCAATCCCCTGGAAGCGATCGTCCGCCGCGCCGACGGCAATAATTACGGATGCGAGTTCGTCCACCCGCTCCATGTGTCGGTCGCACAGCATCTGCAGGCGAAGCTACGCGGCGAGTAGCGGGGTCAGCCCTCGGGCGTCTCCGAATTTTTCAGGATATGCTTCCACTCGGCCGGCGTGACGCGCCCGACCGAGAGCCGCGACTGGCGGATCAGGTCCATGTCGGCAAGCTTGGGATCGGCCTTGATCGCCGCGAGCGTGACCGGATGGGCGAGCGCGCGCACCGGCGCGACGCGCACCACGACCCAGGGCGAGCCCTCGTCGGCGGTCGGGTCGGGGAACGACTCCTCGACGATCTCCATGATCCCGACGCATTCCTTGCCGATATTGCTGTGATAGAAGAGCGCCTCGTCACCCTTCTTCATCGCCATCATGTTGAGCTTGGCGGTGTGGTTGCGCACCCCATCCCAGATGCCGGTGCCGTCCTTGACGAGTTGCTCCCACGCATAGGCGTCGGGTTCGGATTTCATCAACCAATATTGCTTTGCCATGGCGGCGGGCTTAGCCGAACCGCGCGCGGGGCGGAACCGCCTTTTTCCCTTTAACCCTCGCGGCGCAGCGCCTAAATCGCGACTCATCACGCGCCCATGGCGGCGCCGCTTATCGAATGGACTTACCTCGCATGACCGCTGCCGTTCCTGTCATTTCCATGTCGCTTCCCGCCGACCAGTTCGCAAAGGATTTCGGCGTCTCGTTCGAACGCTTCGGCTTTGCGATGATCACCGATCACGGCATCGATCCCGACCTGATCGACGAAGCCTGGACGAAGGCGAAGGAATTTTTCGCGCTGCCCGAAGAGGTGAAGCGCGCCTATCATATCGCAGGCGGCGGCGGCGCGCGCGGCTATACGCCTTTCGGCACCGAAATCGCCAAGGGCGCGAAAGAGGTCGACCTCAAGGAATTCTGGCACGTCGGCCGCGACCTGCCCGAAGGCCACCCCCTCGCCGCGCAGCAGCCGAACAATGTCTGGCCCAAGGAAGTCGAAGGCTTCCGCGCCGCCTATGACAAGCTCTTCGCCGAGTTCGACCGCGTCGGCGGACGCCTGCTGTCGGGAATCGCGCGCTACCTCGGCCTCGCCTCCGATTTCTTCGACGACACGGTGAAGGACGGCAACAGCGTGATGCGCCTGCTCCACTATCCGCCGGTCGAAGCCCCCGCAAAGGGCATCCGCGCCGAGGCGCATGAGGATATCAACACGATCACCCTGCTGCTCGGCGCCGAGGAAGCCGGCCTTGAAATCCTCGACAAGGACGGCAGCTGGCTTCCCGTCTCGCCGCCGCCGGGCGCGATGGCGGTCAATGTCGGCGACATGCTGCAGCGGCTCACCAACAACCGCCTGCCCTCGACGACGCACCGCGTCCGCAACCCCGACGCGGGCCGCGCGAGCGTCGCGCGCTATTCGATGCCGTTTTTCCTGCATTTCCGCTCGGATTATCCAATCGAAACGCTCGCAAGCTGCATCGACGCCGCGCACCCGAACCTCTATCCAACCCCGATCACCGCCGATGACTATCTGCAGGAGCGGCTGCGCGAGATCGGGCTCAAGAAATAGCAGCGTCGCGTAGCAGGGGTTCGGGACGAATCGGCATTCGCCAGCGGCAATCGAACGTTCGCCGACGACCGATTGTCCTTCACTGGCGCCAATGCCAGAAGGCCGATTGATTCCGCCTTTTCCCGCCGGCGTCCGACCGGTGGACTGTTCCTGGAGAACCTATGCGACCCGCAACCATCTGTTTCGCATTCATGGCAGCCTTCGGTTCGCTGCATCCGGCTGCAGCGGCGGAGAAGGCGCCCCCCCTTCCGTGGAGCGCGCCCGCGACGACCGAGGTTGTGGTGGAGGACCGCAAGTTCGCAAACGGGGACGTCGAGCTTTCCGGTACGCTCCATATGCCGCGCAGCGGCCAGCCGGTCGCAGCGGTCGTCGTGACGCACAGCGCCTCGTCGCCGCTGCGCGCCGCGTCGCTCTACGATCATCTCAAGACCATTTTGCCGGCGCTGGGCATCGCCGTCTTCACATACGACCGGCGCGGATCGGGGCAGTCGGGTACGCAGGATGCCGGGGGCAATTTCACGATCCTCGCCGACGACGCGATCGCCGCCGTCAAGCATCTGAAAACCGACCCGCGCATTGATCCGCGGCGCATCGGCACCTGGGGGCTGAGCCAGGGCGGCTGGATTTCGCCGCTCGCCGCGTCGCGGAGCCCCGACATCGCGTTTGTCGTCGCGGTGTCGGCGCCGGTCGTCACCGCCGACGTCCAGATGATCTTTTCCTCGACGAACCATTTGAAGGCCAATGGCTATTCACAGGCCGACATCGACCAGATGGTCGCGGCGCGCAAGGCGGTCGACGATTATATGCGCGGCACGGTAAGCCGCGCCGAGGCGCAGGCGAAGCTCGACGCGATCAAGACCAAGCCGTGGTTCAAATATCTATACATGGGCGAAACCTTCCGCGACCGCGAAGTATCGGGCTGGCGCAAGGAGATCGAAAATGATCCGCTGGTCAATCTGAAGGCAGTCACGGTGCCGACGCTCATCCTCTATGGCGCCGACGATGCGGTCGTGCCGGTCGCCGATTCGGCCAGGCGCCTGAAAGCCATCGCGCCGCAGATGCCCAATATGGATGCCCATGTGATCGCGGGCGCCGATCACGCGATGCAGATGTCGGCGGACCTCGAGACGTCGCTCGATCCCAAGCACGACGGCACCGAGCGGCCCGATTCGCCCGAATATTTCGCGCTGCTGGCGAGCTGGCTGGCGGCGCACGGTTTCGCCGGGGACTGAAGGGCTCCCTATCGCTCCGCCCAATAATCGAACACCGCCTGCTGCTGCTCGCGAATGAAGCGCGCCGCCGCGGCGCCCTCCCACGGCCCGTCATAGCCGAGGAGCAGCGCGGTGCCGCCGACCCACCAGCCTTGCCCCGGCAGGCGGTCGGACTCGCGTACGACCAGCACCGCAAGGTCGGGTTCGCCCTCGAGTGCGGAAAGCCGGTCTACCTCCTCGAGCGTCCTGCACACCGCGCGCATCTTGGGCCGGGTGAAACGGAAGCCGAGGTCGCCGAGCAGTTCGGAATAGCTGACGCTGCGCGCCGCGCGCGCCGCATCGATCAGGATCGTACGGATCCGCACTGCGTCGCCGAGCGCCGACGCGTCGGCCGGGCGTTCGTCGCCGCCTAGGCCTTGGTCTTTGGCGGCCATGGAATGAAGCCCGAGGTGCGTTTGACATAAGCGGCATAGTCCGGCCGCGTCTTGTGCAGCCCCTTTTCGAGCAGCGCCTTGCCCGACCACCGCGTGAGGGTGAAGGTCAGGAAGACCGGCCCGATCACGCTCGCGAGCGCGGGGCCCCAACCGAGGTCGAGCACGACGAGCCAGATGCCCCACCAGGTCAGTGCGTCGCCGAAATAATTCGGATGGCGTGTGTAGCGCCACAGGCCGGTGTCGAGCACCCTGCCCTTGTTCGCCGGATTCTTGCGGAACACGTCGAGCTGCGCGTCGCCGATGCTTTCGAACGCGATGCCGGCCAGCGCCGCCGCGGCGCCCAGCCATCCGAAGACGCCGATGTCTTGCGGGGCGTTCGCGCCCGCCCAGATGCCGATCTGCGCGGGCAGGCAGGTGAGGAACAGCAATGGCGCCTGCGTCAGGAAGACGGTAAGCAGCGCGGCTTTCGCCCAGCTCCACTTGTGCTTCTCCATCCTGTGCGCGAGAATTTTCCTGTAGCGCAGGTCCTCGCCGTCGCGCGCCCAGCGGATCGCCAGGTGGATCGCAAGCCGCAGTCCCCACAGCGTCGTGAGGCCAAGGAGCAATTTGGCATGGGGCGCCCCGACCCCCGTCTGCCATGCTGTCCCCCATGCGAGCAGCACCATGCCGAAGGCCCAGAAAGCGTCGATGAACGACACGTCGCGGATCGTCACCGCGACGCCCCACAGGAACAGGATCACCGCGAGCAGCCCGGCAAAATTGATCGCCAGAAGCAAGATTGCATCAGTCATGCGCGCGTGTCCGGTTCCTCATCGGCGCCGACTATATCATCGATCGAGCGCACTGCACGCTCGGGGAATTTCGGAATGCAATTTTTATAGGTTTCCAGCACCTTCAGCATGTCGGCGCGGAAGTCTCCTGTCGGCCAGATCAGCGGACCGAGACCGCCGCTTTTCTTGCCATAATCCATCACCCCGACGACAAGCGGGACTTTGGCCGCGAGCGCGATCTGGTAGAAACCGGTGCGCCATTTCTTCGTCTTGCCGCGCGTTCCTTCGGGCGCGACGGTCAGGATGAACTCTGCGCGGCGTGCGAATTCGCCCGCCATCTGCTGTACGACATTGGTGCCGCCGCGACGATCGACCGGGATGCCGCCCATCTGTTTCATGAAGCCGCCGATCGGCCAGCGGAACAGCGACAATTTGCCCATGAAATGCGGACGGATGCCGAGGTCGGCGGCAAGCCCGAGGAAATTGACGAAATCCCAGTTGCTCGTGTGCGGCGCGGCGATCAGGACGAAGCGCCGCGGTTCGGGCACGGCGCCCTCGGCCTTCCAGCCGCGCATCCGGTATAAGAGGAGCAAAAGGCGGCGCACCGCCCGCGCCACCGGCCCCGGCGGCTCGTCGTCAAACATGGTCACGGCTCCTCTCCACTCATCCCCCGATTGCGCGAAAGCCCTTCGCCGCGCAAGGGCTCGTCCTTGATCGATTCGATGCTGTGCCCCGCCCAAGCGCCCCGCGCCGCCCGCGCCGCCGCTCGACCCCAAGATCATCGGCCCGATGCAGACGCTCGTCGACACATATTGGCCGGGGCTGAAGGTGATCCCGTCGATGGCCAATGGCTATACCGACGCGACCTTCCTCGGCGCGGTCGGCATCCCGACCTATGGCATTCCCGGTATGTGGGGAGACCCCGACGGCAACGGCGCGCACGGCCTCGACGAACGCATGGAAGTGCGCTCGGTCTATGTCGGGCGCGACTATATGTTCGACCTGGTGAAGGCCTATGCGGATAAACCTTGATCCAGCCTTCGGTATCATTCGTCGTTGCGAGCGCGGCGAAGCAATCCAGAGCGAGCTTATACCGCCCCTGGATTGCCGCATCGCCTTCGGCTTCTCGCAATGACGATTGAGGGACGCTAACCCACGAACGCGCGCTCGATCACGAAGTCGCCGGGCGCGGCGTTCGATCCTTCCTTGAAGCCAAGCGCCTCGAAGCGCGCTTCGAGGTCGCGGATCATCGCCATGCTGCCGCACATCATGATGCGGTCGGTCGCCGGGTCGAAATGCGTGGGGCCGGTCAGCGGATGGCCGAAGAGCGACCCGTCCTCGATCAGCGCGTCGATGCGTCCCGTGGTGCGGAAGGGTTCGCGCGTCACCGTCGGGAGGTAATGGAATTGCAGCAACGCCTGGTCCTGCACCAGCGGATCGCCCGCGAGCTGGCTTTCGAGTTCGTCGCGGAACGCGAGGTCGCTGATCTGCCGCACGCAATGGACGAGCTGGATCTGGCTGAACCGTTCGTAGATGTCGGGATCGCGCGCGAGGCTGAGGAAGGGGGCGAGGCCGGTGCCGGTCGACAGCAGGAACAGCCGCTGTCCGGGCAGCAGCGCGTCGGCGACAAGCGTCCCCGTCGGCTTGCGCCCGAGATAGACGGGATCGCCCGGCTGGATCTTCTGCAGCCGCGAGGTCAACGGGCCGTCGGGCACCTTGATCGAGAGGAACTCAAGCTCGTCGGCATAAGCAGGGCTGGCGATCGAATAAGCGCGCAACAGCGGGCGGCCTTCGCCGGGCAGGCCAATCATCACGAACTCACCCGAACGGAAGCGGAAGCTAGGCGGGCGGGTGATCGTGAAGCTGAACAGATGCTCGTTCCAGTGGCGCACCGAACGCACTTCCTCGACGGTCAGCGAGGCGGAGGGGGCCAGCTTGGCAGCTTCGGCAATACGGTCACTCATCACTTTGGACTTTCCTGATGTGTCATGGCGCCGGCCGCGAGGGCCGGCATATCGAAACCCGCCGCGACCAACCTGTCGACCGCGGCGCCCATCGCCTTTGCGATCGGACCGACGCTGTCTCCCTCGGCCAGCAAGGCCAGCGTCGCGCGGGCATTTGTCACGCCCCCAAGCGAAATATCGCGCCAGAGTCCAAGCAGAATTGCTTCATCCTCTGAAATCTGGAGGCACGGCATCGGCGCCAGGACGAGCGTTTCGACGGCATCGCCGCCGATCAACGCCATCGCGACGTGAAAATCGGGCAACGCGCCCGCCGCGTTCACCGAAGTGAAGCCCCGGTGCAGCGTCTGCGGCGGGCACCGCCCGCGCGCGGCCGCCGCAACCCATCCCCGCATCGCCCAGAGCAGAAAACGCCCGCTGTTGCAGAGGCTTTCCACCGGCCGGTCGACAAAGGCGTACATCGATTCCCTTTCCAACGCGCGTCGGCGCAACGTCGGCGGGTTTATATGTTATTGCGAGTCATTTGCAATTCAGAAATTCGAGCGGGATGGAGAAAGGCCGAATGACTCGTCTGCGGTAGAGGAAAACAATCTCCCGAGCCGTTCACTTTAGCGGAATAGGGAACGGTTACGACAGATTGAGAACGACCGAAAAGCGGCGCTTGGTGTCTCATTAACTCGTCATTCCCGCGAAAGCGGGAACCGAGTGCGGGATCAGCCGACGCACGCTCTGGGTTCCCGCTTTCGCGGGAATGACGACTGTGGGGAATGGCAGCAACCCACCCCAAAGCCGCCACTCAGGCCGAAATAATGCACCTGCCCAACCGCCCCAACGCGGCCGTTAGCTGGCGCTACCTGATCTTGTCGCGGTTCGCATAGAGCAGCGCGGCGATCACCGCCGCCGACCCGATGCCGAGGCCCGCCGCGGCGGCGGTTTTCCAGCCGGCGCGCTTACCCTTTGCCGCTTCCTTGTCGGCCGCCTCGGAGGCATCGGCCGCTTCCTTTTGCTGTCGCCGCTCGCGCGCGGCGCGCAGCACTTCATTTTCTTCCTCTTCGGGCGGGGGAGGCGGCAGTTGGTCGGTCATCGTCTCTGTCGTTCCTTATTGTCAGGCGAGTGCCTGTTCGACAGGCACATAATCGGTTCCGATCGCTTCGGCTACGGCCTCGAACGTCACCTTACCGTTCCAAACGTTCAAACCCTGCGCAAGATGCACGTCGCGTTTCAAAGCTTCCTTCCAGCCGAGGTCGGCGATGCGCAGCGCGTGCGGCAGGGTGACGTTGTTCAGCGCATAGGTGCTGGTGCGCGCGACCGCGCCGGGCATATTGGCGACGGCATAATGGACGATGCCGTCGACGACATAGGTCGGGTCGGCGTGGGTCGTCGCGTGGCTCGTCTCGAAGCAGCCGCCCTGGTCGATCGCGACGTCGACGAGCACCGAGCCCGGACGCATCGTGCCGAGCATCTCGCGCGTGACGAGCTTCGGCGCCTCGGCGCCGGGGATCAGCACCGCGCCGATGACGAGGTCGGCCTCGGCGACGCATTCGGCGAGGTTCGCACGGTTCGAGAACCGCGTCTTCGCACGCGCCTCGAAGAAGGTGCCGACACGCTCGAGCACTTCGGGATCGCGGTCGAGGATGGTGACATCGGCGCCGAGGCCAGCTGCCATCTGCGCCGCGTTGAAGCCGACGACGCCGCCGCCGATCACGCAGATCTTGCCCGGCGCGACGCCGGGGACGCCGCCGAGCAGCACGCCGCGGCCGCCATGCGCCTTTTCGAGCGCGGTCGCGCCGGCCTGGATCGACATGCGCCCCGCGACCTGGCTCATCGGCTTCAGCAGCGGCAGGCCGCCATGCGGGCTCGTGACGGTTTCATAGGCGATGCACACGGCGCCCGATTTCATCAGGTCGCGCGTCTGGTCGGGATCGGGCGCGAGGTGGAGATAGGTATAGAGGATCTGACCGGGGCGCAGCATCGCGCGCTCGACCGGCTGGGGTTCCTTGACCTTCACGACCATCTCGCACTGCGCGAAAATCTCTTCGGCGGTCGCGACGATCTCGGCGCCCGCCTGTTCGTAAAAGCGGTCATGTGCACCGATGCCTTCGCCCGCGCCGGTCTCGACGAGCACGCGGTGGCCGTGGACGACGAGTTCGCGCGCGCTCTCGGGGGTCAGCCCGACACGATATTCGTGGTTCTTGATTTCCCTGGGGGTGCCGATGATCATGGTCGCTCTCCGAATATGAACGTCCTCGGCGACCGACAGCGGCCGCCGAAAACTTTCGGCGCTTTTAGCAGAAACGCGCCGCGAGGTGCTTGCATATGAATCGCGGATTCGCGAGTATCACGCACAGATTTTGCGCATAATGAGCAAAGGACGCACAATGATCGACCGGATCGATGCAAAGCTGCTCGACTTGCTGCAACGCACCGGGCCGCGTCCGGCGGCCGAACTGGGCGACATCGTCGGGCTGTCGGCCTCGGCGTGCCATCGCCGCATCCGCGCGCTGGAGGCGGCGGGGATCATTACGGGCTATTCGGCAAGGCTCGATCCCGAACGCATTGGGCTGGGGCTCGACGTCTTCGTCGACATCAGCCTGACCTCGCAGAGCGAAGACGCGCTGACCGCCTTCGAGAGCGCGGTCAAAAGTTTCGACGAAATCCTCGAATGTCAGCTTCTTTCGGGAGCTTCCGACTATCGCTTGCGCGTGGCCGCGCGCAATGTCGCCGATTTCGACCGATTGCACCGCCATTGCCTCTCGCGCCTGCCCGGCGTCGCGGCGATGCATAGCGCCTTTGCGCTGCGCACGATCAAGGCGTTCGAGGGCTATCCGGTTCCTCCCGCGGGTTAACGGCGCATTTACCACTGATGCCGCATATCCCGTTCACCAGTTTCGCAGGATGAATGCGGGCGACAGACCCGCGCGTCTTTGGGGTGATCAGGGAAGCAGGATCATGGTGAAGGAAAATCCGATTCATAAGCAGCAGATCGATCCGATTTTGATGTCGGAGCGTTTTCCCTATTACGATCTCGACGGCCGTCTGGCCGCCTGCGGAACCGAAATCCACACGATCATCGCCGGCCGCGAAGAAGCGGTCGCGCGCGCCTATTGGGACGCGTTCAACCAGCTTCCCGACCCGGACCGCAAGGTCGAGGGCGAGCTTTACGACAGCTATGTCCGCGGCAGCGCGCGTCACACGACGGTCAAATATGCCGACGCCGCCGGCCAGGAGGTCGCGACGATCGCCTGCCAGAACACGCATATGGCGCGGCGGGTGAAGCTGCCGCTCGCCTCGGTCATGTCGTGCATCGCCGAAAGCCACCGCCTCACGATCGAATATGTCGTCGAAGCCTGCATCGGTGATCCCGAGCGGCTGGCGCGGCTGACGAGCGCGATCAACCGGCTCGCGCTGCTCGAGTTCGACATCATGCAGCGTTACGCGGCGAAGCTCGACCGCGCGGTATTTTCGAGCGAGCGGCAGACGCTCGCGGGCGATTTCGACCGCTCGATCGCCTCGCTGGTCCAGGACACCGACGGGGTGCGCGAACAACTTGCCAAACAAGCCGCCTCTGCCGACCAGGCCGCGAAGGGCATGATCGCCAAGACGAGCGAGGTCGCCGCGGCGTCCGAACAGTCGGCGATGGCGATGCGCGAGGCCGCATCGACCGCCGCGGGCCTGATCCGCGCGATCGAGGATGCGCGGAGCGAAGTCGAAGCCTCGGCGACCGTCGCGACGCGCGCGTCGGAACAGGCGGGCGAAGCCGTCGCCATGTCCGAAGCTCTGTCGCATCACGCCGAATCGATCGAATCGATCCTCGGCCTGATCCGCGAGATCGCCGGGCAGACCAACCTCCTCGCGCTCAACGCCACGATCGAGGCGGCGCGCGCGGGCGAATCGGGTCGCGGTTTTGCCGTCGTGGCGCAGGAGGTGAAGAGCCTCGCCAATGAAACCGCGCGCGCCACGGACGACATCGCCGGCAAGATCACCGCGATCCAGCAGGCGACCAAGGGATCGGTCAGCGCAAACCAGTCGATCCAGCAGACGATCGTCGAGGTGCAAAACTCGGCGCAGCGCATTCGCGACGCGATGGACGCGCAGGCGCAGACGGTCACGTCGATCACCGCGGCGGTCGACGAAACCGCGCTCGCCGCCGATTCGATGTCGTCGACGATCGCAAGCATCCGCAACGATTCGGGCATGGTCGCGAGCGAAATCAGCGTGCTGAGCCAGGAATTCGCCAAAATGGGTGGCCGCCTCCAGCAACTCGAGCAGGCCGCTAGCGAATTCAGCCGCCGCGTGGCGTAAATTCACCTACGTCAGCGTCATAGCGGAGAGGGCACTTCGCTCGCTCCCGCTTGGCAAGCCCTGCCCCGCTGCCTAAGGCGGAGGCATGAACACGCATATCCTGATCACCGGCGCGAGCCGCGGCATCGGCGCCGCGATCGCGGACGCCCTCACCGGTGACGCAACGAAGGTGGTCGCGCTGTCGAGCGCCGACGGCGACCTGGCCGACCCCACGACCCCCGACCGGCTGTGGCAGGCGAGCCTCGACCGGCTGGACGGTCGCATCGACGTGCTCGTCAACAACGCCGGCGTGTTCGAAGCCAATCCGCTGGGTGACCCCAACGCCGACTGGCTCGCGAACTGGAACCGCACGATGCAGGTCAATCTGACGTCGAGCGCGCAATTGTGCCGCCATGCAGTGCTGCACTGGCACGAGCGCGGCAGCCCGGGTGAAAAGACGGGCGGCCGCATCGTCAACATCGCAAGCCGCGCGGCGTACCGCGGCGACAGCCCCGCGCACTGGCATTATGCGGCATCGAAATCGGGCATGGTCGCGATGACCAAGACGATCGCGCGCGCCTATGCCAAGGACGGCATCCTCGCCTTTGCGATCTGTCCCGGCTTCACGATGACCGGAATGGCCGACGAATATCTCGCGAGCCGCGGCGGCGACAAATTGCTTGCCGACATTCCGCTGGGGCGCGTCGCGATGCCCGACGAGGTCGGCGAGATGGCGCGCTGGTGCGCGCTCGATGCGCCGGCGTCGATGACCGGCGCGGTTCTCGACGTCAACGGCGCAAGCTATGTGCGCTAGACCATGAGCTGGGTCATCTCGCTCCCCTGCACCCGCGCCGAGGCGGAGGCGTTGTCGGGCGATATCCCCGAACTCGACGCGATGCCCGAAGCGCCCGTTGTCGTGACGCGCGAGATCGACGAGAATGCGGGCCTGTGGCAACTCGACGCCTATATGGACGCCAAGCCCGGGGCAGATCTGGTAAAGCTGCTCCAGTCGTTCCTGCCCAGCGCGCAGGGCCGCAAGCCCGTCGTCCAAGAATTGCCCGAGGAAGATTGGGTGACACTGAGCCAGCAGGGGCTCGAACCCGTTCAGGCAGGGCGCTTTTTCGTTCACACCAGCAGCTATGCCGATCGCGTGCCGCCCGGCACGACGCCGTTCCTGATCGATGCGAGCCAAGCCTTCGGAACCGGCGGCCACGACACGACGGCGGGCTGCCTCGCCATGCTCGACCGGCTCGCGCGGCAAGGCGCGAGCCCGCGAAACATCGCCGACATCGGCACCGGGACGGGACTGCTTGCCTTTGCCGCGATGGCATTGTGGCCGCGCGCGAAGGCGATCGCTTCGGACATCGACCCCGCGAGCATTTTCGTGACGCGCGACAATGCGGGCATCAACGGGGTGCCCCTCGGTCGCGGCGGCGGGCGGCTCGCGCTCGCGGTCGCACCGGGAACCGACCACCCCGCAATCCGCCACCGCTCGCCCTATGACCTGGTCGTCGCCAATATTCTCGCGGGGCCACTGATCACCCTCGCCCCCGATATTGCTGCGGCCACCGCGCCGGGCGGCCATGCGATCCTAGCGGGGCTGATCGCGCGTCAGATGGAGCCGGTGCTCGCCGCCTATCGCGCGCAGGGCTTTCGTCTCGCCACGCGCGGGGGCAGCGCCGAGTGGCCGTGCCTGCTGCTCGTCAAGCGCCGCCGCTACGGCTGGCGGCGCAAGGAGCGCGCCTTCCACCGCGCCAATCCGTCGGACGCCAGCTTCGGCAGCTGGTAGCTAAATGGTAGATTTTTCTCGGTGATTTGATAGCCTTCGCCATCATCGGGAGAATCGGCCATGAGCCTGTTTATCACCCTTGCCCTGCTCGCCGCTGCCCCCGCCGCTGGAGAGGACCCCGATTCCATCATCGTGACCGGCATCCCCGACGCGAAGCGGGAAGAGCGCAAGCGCGCCGCCGAATTCGTGCGCCGCGCGGGCGTCGCGCAGCTCGAACCCGTCGCGCGGTGGATCGCACCCGTATGCCCGCGCACCTTGGGCGTCGCCGCCAAGATCGCCGGGATCGTCGATGATAGGATTCGCGAGGTGGCGACCGCGGCGGGAGCACCGGTGGCGCCGACCCCATGCACCCCCAATATCGCGGTGATCTTTACCGACAATGGCGACGGGCTGACCCGCGCGATTCTCGACAAATCGCCGCGACTGGCCGCCGCGCTATCATCGACGGAACGCGAGCGCCTCGTGCAAGGCGACGGGCCGATCCGCTGGTGGTACGGCACGCGCGACGAAAGCCGCGACGGGATGCCAACGACCGACGGTATACTCAAGCAGTATAACAGCAGCATCGTCAGCACGCAGGTGGTGCGCGCGCTGCGATCCGCGACGGTCATCGTCGATGCCGAGCAGGCCGACGGCACGTTGCTCGATGCGGTCGCGTCCTACACCGCGATGGTCGCGCTCGCCGAACTCAACAGCGATCCGCCGCCGCCCAAGGATTCGATCATGGGGCTGTTCGGCGACGAGCCGGAGCATCGCTCGCTGTCGGGCAAAGATATGGCGCTGTTGCGCGGAATCTACAGCCTGCCACCCGACCGCGAAGCCTATCAGCACCGGCGCCGACTGGTCGGAGCCGTCCGCAAAGGCGAGGAATGACGGTCAGCCGCTCTTTGCGAGCGCATAGTCCTGCGTGCCGTGCGTGATCACCGCGTCGTCGGGCAGGATATCGGCGATCGGGATCGGCGGCAGCGCGGCATTCTGCGCATAAAGCGGCGCGAAATCGGTGTTCACCGTCGTGTCGAGCAACTGGTCGAGGCTCTCGATCACAAAATAATTCTGCTGGAAATCGTCGATCCGGTAGTCGGTGCGCATCACGCGGGCGAGGTCGAAACCGATACGGTTCGGGCTGTCCGAATCGAGTGCGAAGACACTTTCGGCGAAGGAAGAGACGATGCCAGCCCCATAGATGCGCAGCCCGCCGGCTTCGCGGATCAGGCCGAATTCGACCGTATACCAATAAAGCCGCGCGAGCTGTTTCAGCGCATCGAATTTCAGGCTTCTGAGGCCTCCTTCGCCGTAGGCAACCATATAGTCCGCGAACACCGGGTCGGCGAGCATCGGGACATGGCCGAACACGTCATGGAAGACGTCGGGTTCCTGCAGATAGTCGAGCTGTTCGGGGGTGCGGATGAAATTGCCCGCCGGAAAGCGCCGGTTTGCGAGATGGTCGAAGAAAACATCGTCGGGAACGAGCCCCGGCACCGCGACGACCTGCCACCCCGTCGCGGCCATCAGCCGCGCGTTGAGCTCGCGATAATCGGGAATGCCCGGCTTTTCGAGGCGCAGCACGTCGATGCCGCGCAGGAAGGCCTCCGACGCGCGGCCGGGCAGCATGTCCGACTGCCGCGCAAAGAGGCGGTCCCACATCGCATGTTCGTTGGCGGTGAAGGCGTCCCAATCTTGCGGAATCGTCCAGTCGGCGGCGGCGCCCGGCGGCGGCGTGTCATGGACGTGGGTAAACTGGCTTTCCATGGACAAGCTTCTATCATCAAAATGGTTTCAAGTGAAACTTTATTCGCCGATTTCCACGACCTGCGTTGCAAGGCGATCGACCTCGGCGCGGTCGTGACTGACATACAGGATCGGTAGCCCCAGCTCGTCGCGAATCCGCTCGATCACCTTCATGATATCGCCCCGCCGCGCGGCGTCGAGCGAGGACAAGGGTTCGTCCATCAACAGGATTTCGGGACCCGCCAGGAGCGCGCGGCCGATCGCGACGCGCTGCGCCTCGCCGCCCGACAGGCCTTGCGGCCAGCGATCGAGAAGATGATCGATGCCGAGAAATCGCGTGGCTTCGTCGAGGCTCATCCAGCGGTTCGCCGGCGGAGCGAGATCGAGACCATAAGTCAGGTTCGCACGGACGCGGCGATGCGGGAACAACCGGCCGTCCTGAAAGACATAGCCGACGCGCCGCGCCTCGGGCGACAGGTCGGTCGCGCTATCGAACAGGGTGCGGTCGCCGACGCGGATATGCCCCCGATCGGGGCGAAGCAGCCCCGCGACCATGTTGAGAATACTCGTCTTGCCCGCGCCCGAAGGGCCGAAAAGCGCGGTCAGCCCCGGGCCGGCGGCGAAGCGCGCGGCGATGACCCGGTCGCCGAGGCGGCGGGTGACGTCGATATCAATCGCCACGACGCTGCCTTTCGCCATGGGTGCGGCGGACGAGCCATTCGGAAAGGATGAGCGCGCCGAGCGACAGCGCAACCGACAGGAGAGCGAGCCGCGTCACCATCGCCTCGCCCCCCGGAACCTGCAGCGCCGAATAGATGGCGAGTGGCAGCGTGCGCGTTTCGCCGGGGATGTTCGAGACGAAGGTGATCGTCGCGCCGAACTCGCCGATCGAGCGCGCGAAACCGAGCACGAGCGCAGCGAGGACACCCGGAAGCGCGAGCGGCAGGCTGACGCTCCAGAAACAATGCCACGGCGTCGCGCCCAATGTGCGCGCCGCGCCTTCCAGCCGCCGGTCGATCCCCTCGATCGACAGCCGCATCGCGCGCACCATCAACGGCAGCGCCATGATCGCCGCCGCGAGCGCGGCGCCAGTCCAGCGGAACATCAAGGTCGCACCGAACCAGCTTTCGAGCCAGCGGCCGACGGGGCCGAGCGGGCCGAAGGCGATGAGCAGCAGCCAGCCCGTGACGACGGGCGGCAGGACGAGCGGCAGGTGGACGAGCGCGTCGAGGACGACGCGACCGGGGAAGCGATAACGCGCGAGAATCCATGCGAGGCCGAAGGCGACAGGAAGCGTCGCGAGCACCGCTACGCCACCGACCTTCAGCGACAGCGCGACGATCCCCCACTCCTCCGGAGACAGCATCAGGACGCCGAGAAGCCGTGGCGGGCGAAAATCGCGCGGCCCCGTTTCGAGAAGAGGAAGGCCCGGAAAGCCCCCGCATCCCTGTGCCGCGACGCCTTGAGCACCGCGACCGGATAGCGGATCGGCGGATGGCTCGACGCGGGGAAGACCCCGACGATGCGCACCGCCGTCGACGCGCGCACGTCGGTCGCGTAGACGACACCGAAAGGCGCGGCGCCGCGCTCGACAAGCGCCAGCGCGGCGCGAACATTTTCGGCGGGCGCGACCCTGCCCGCGACGCCGCTCCAAACGCCGAGATGAGCGAGCGCGGCCTTCGCATATTTGCCCGCGGGCACCGCGCCCGGATCGGCGAGCGCGAGGCGGCCCGAACCGAGCGCCCTCGCGAGCGGAAACCCGCGCGCGATCGTGAGCCTCGCGCGGCTGGCGGCGGGGGCGATCAGCACCAGCCGGTTGCCGAGCAGGGTCGCGCGCGTGCCCGCACGCAACATCCCCGCTTTCGCCGCGGCATCCATCCATGGCTCATCGGCCGAAAGAAAAAGATCGGCGGGCGCGCCCGCAATCACCTGCCGCGCGAGCGCCGACGAGGCGGCGAAAGAGAGGACGGGTTTGGGGTGACCCTTCGCGGCCCAGGCGTCGGCCGCTTCGGTGAGCGATTCCTGGAGGCTGGCCGCCGCAAGCACCACCGGGCCGCGCGCTCGTGCCATCGCGTCGGGCGCCAGCAGCAGCGCGAAAAGCAGTGGGAACAGGCGGAGGAGGCGGGCCATCGGCGGAGCTATAGCGCCCTCACCCACCCTGCGAAAGCGGCGCGCGCAGCTCGATGTGGCCGTAACCGCAGATGAGCGCCCCGCGCGCGGCGAGTGCGCGGAGCGCCGCGCCGAGCGTCACGCGCGAGACGCCGAGCAGGTCGGCGAGCTGCTGCTGCGTCGCGCGAATGGTGCGGCCGTCGGGCGCCTCGGCGGCCATGGCGGTGAGAAGACGCCGCAATCGTTCGGCGGTCGGCAGCCGCCGCTCGGCATCGATGATGTCGAGCGACACCGCGAGCTGCCGCCCCAGGCTGCGCAGCAGCAGCTCGGCCCAGCCGACATCCTCCTGCATCAGCCCGCGGAGCAGCGGGCGATCGATCGCGATCAGCCGCGCAGGCCCGCTGGCGATCGCATCGACCTGGCGCTCCATGCCGGTGAAGAAGGCAAGCTCGCCGAAGATGTCGCCGGGCCCGAGCACCGCGAAGGCGGTGAAGGCGCCGTCCTCGGCATAACGGCCAACGAGGACGTGCCCCTCGATCACCGCCCAGAAGGCATCGCCGGGATCGCCCTGATGCTGCACGAACTGGCCGTCGGCGAAGCCGCGCGGCTCGCGCGCCGCGAGCAAGCGGTCGCGCTCCCCGCCCGCGAGCCGCGTGCGCTCTGCGAGCGCCAATTGATAACTTCTTTGCATTTCTGCCACCGCTTTTGCGGCACGGTGCGCGCAATAACAAGCGGCGAGGCCGCAACGGGAGATTTGGGATGCACCTGACCACCGCCCAGTCGAGCGCGATCGTCGCGGCGATCTTTTTCGGCTTCTGCCTGATCGAACTCGCCCGCACGCGGCTGTTCGCCAAGGACGAGCAGTCGCGTCACGACGGGATCATCGAGATTATCAGCACCTTCACGCTGCTGATCGTCACCCAGCCCACGATCCTGCTGGTCGTCGGCGCGCTCGGCCATCGATTCTTTCCGCACTATGAGGGCGCGCTGGCGAATGCGCCGTTCCTCGCCGCGCTCGCGCTCTTCCTCGTCTTCGAAGACATGATGCAATATTGGTGGCACCGCGCGAGCCACAGCTTCGCCTGGCTCTACAACCTCCACCGCGCGCATCATAACGCGCGCTATATGAGCGTGCGGCTCGTCTACAGGAACAACATCATCTATTATGCGATGATGCCGAGCATCTGGTTCGCGGGGGTGCTGGTCTATCTCGGGCTCGGTTGGTTCTATGCGGGCTATCTGGTGGTCAAGATGGCGGTGATCATCGGCGCGCACAGCGATGTCGCATGGGATGCGCCGTTCTACCGGATCAAGGCGCTGTCGCCGCTGATGTGGGTCGTCGAACGCACGATCAGCACCCCCGCTACGCACCATGCGCACCATGGCCGCCACGCCGACGACCCGGCGGTGAACTACAAGGGCAATTTCGGAAACCTGCTCTTCTTCTGGGATGTGCTGTTCGGCACGGCGAAGATCACGCGGCATTATCCGGCGAGCTATGGCGTCGAGAATCTGCCGCCCGCGACGCTGGGGCAGCAACTGCTGTGGCCGATCTTCCCCGAGAACAAGGATATGAACGCGCATATCGCGGGCGCCGAGCCGGTGACGCCCAGGACGGTCCCGCTGACCTAGCCTGTCGCGCGTTCGACCCCGAGCCAGCCCGCGGCGCGCGGCAGACGCGGCAGCACCAGCCGCTCGGCGATCCACAACAGGATCAGCGAGACGGCGAGCAGCGGCAGGAGCGCAGCGAGGATCAGCACGATCGCGGTGATGCCCCGAAGCCGCGCCGGGTCGCGCGCCGCCGGCGGCGCGCCTACCGTGCCCTCGGGCTTGCGGCGTCGCCACATCAGAAAGCCCGAGACGGCGAGCGTGAACAGCGCGAGCGCGGTCATGACGCCGATCAGCTGGTTGATACGGCCGAAAAGCTGGCCTTCGTGCCACGCGATGCCCATGTTCACGACGCGGTCGATGATATGCTTGTCGGCGAAGCCGCTGCGCGCGACTTCGGCGCCGGTCGCGATATCGTAACTGACCTTGCGCACCTGCGGCCGGTTTTGCGTCTGCGTCGTCAGCGTCCATGTGTCGCCGTTCGGCGGGCCGAAGAGATTGGGCGCGCCGGGCGGCTGGACGATGACGGGCGCGGGCAAGGCCTCGGCCTTCGCGCGTTCGACGATGCGCGCCAGCGGAATCGCGGGCGAAGCGTGGATCATCGGGCCGGCCATCGCCATCGCGCCATGATCGTGCGCGGCATGGGGGTCCGCGCCGCCTTTCCAGTCCGGCACGCCCGATACCCAGCCCATTTCGGCGCGGACGGCCCGAAAGCCGCTCGCCCAGACGTCGGTCCACGGCAGCGCGGTGAGGAGCAGGACCAGCGCAAGCCCCGAAACCCAGAAGCCGGTGACCGCGTGGAGATCGCGCAGCGCGATGCGTCCGCCCAGCGACAGCCGCGGCCACGCAACCCCTGCGAGCCCGCGTCCACGCGGCCACCAGAGATAGAGGCCGGTGAGGATCATCGCGATCGCCCAGCTTGCGGCGAGCTCGACGATGAGGCTGCCCGCGCGCCCGATCAACAGGCTGCCGTGGATACGCGACAGCCACGCCGAAATGCGCGCATCGGGATCGGCCGATCCGATCACGCACCCCTGCGGTGAGACCGCGACGTCGCGCATCGTCCCGTTCGACAGGCCGAGGTGGACGACCGCGGCATCGCCGGGCGCTTCGGGGATGCGGTAATAATGGAAGCTGGCGCCCGGAAAATCGGCGAGCGCGGCGGCGACCTGCGCATCGGCGTCGACCGTACCCGCGGTCGGCAAGCCGCGCCATGACCGCTCCTCCCACCGGTCGAGATCGGGCTTGAACAGATAGGCCGCGCCCGTCACCGACAGGAGCAGGATGAAGGGGATGACGAACAGCCCGGCGTAGAAATGCCAGCGCCAGATCGTGCGGTAGAGCGGAACGCGGTTGCTGTCGGTCATCCCCCGTCCCCTTAGAAGCGCGCGCGGATGCCGGCGGAAACCGCGCGGCGTTCGACGGGGTAATAGATCGCCGAGGTGTCGGTGACCGTAATCGCCGCGCTGATGTCGCCGATCGCCTTTTTGCCCGTGATGTTGCGGATGTCGACGAAAGCGTCGACACCTTCGGCGATCGGCGCCCCGCCCGTGATCCCGATCAGCGCATAGCCCGAAGTACGCACCTGATTGCGGTAATCGGCGAAGGGACCGTCCGGCACCCATTCGAGGTTCGGCGCGATGTGCAGCGCGTCGGTGCCGAGGCGCAGCTCGGCGCGATAGACATGCTTCGGCACCACCGGCAGGCGGTTGTCCCCGAACTGGCTGTCGTCCCGGAAGCGAAAGTCGCTGTAGGTATAGACTTGCCGCAGGCGCAGCCAGCCGGTCGGCGCGAGATCCAGCCCCGCCTCGACGCCCTGATGCAGCGTGCGGTCGGCGTTGAAGGTAGCCGCCGGAATATTGCTGTTCGTCGTGAACTGGAGAAGCTCGCCCTTCAGCGTTGAGCGATAGAGCGCGACGTCCCAGCTTGCGAAACCTCGCGTGCCGCGCGTGCCGATTTCGGCGGTCCAGGCGCGCTGCGGGCGGATGTCCGACACGACGGTGCTGACGGGCGGGGTGCCGATCGTCTGGAACACCTCGCCGAAGCCCGGGAATTCGGCCGAGCGGCTGTAGTTGGCGAAGAACTGGATATCGGCGGCGGGTTCGAACAGCAGGCCGAATTTGGGCGAGAAGGCGTCGAAGTCGACCCGGCCGTCGGTCGCGGGAGCGACCGAGAAATTTACTTGGCGCTGGCGCCAGCCGTCGGCGTAGACGCCGCCCGCGACCAAGGTCAGCGCCTCGACCGGCCGCACCCGGACTTCGCTATAGAGCGTCGCGGTCTGCGCCTTCTGGTCGGCGTCGAAGGTCCGCGCGCCGCGACGTCCGCCATTGTTGACGAACTGGCGCGCGTCGGTGTTGCCGCGCCGCATTTCTCCGCCGAAGGTCACCTCGACCGGGCCGGTCGCATAGTCGGCGCGGAAGAAGCCGCCGACGTCGACCGACTTCTGGTCGATGAGCTGAAAGATCGGATGGTGGAGCGACTTCGCATTGACGAAGCCGCCGACGTCGAGGGTTAGCGCACCCCAATCGAAGGTCGTGCGGTTCTGGAGACGCAGCGAGTCGATGTCGCGTCCCTGATCGCCCGCGACGGCGCCCGCATTGGCCTTGCGCGGGGTCGACAGCGCCTCGGCCATCGTCAGCGCGCCCGGCAGCTGCTGGTCGATATTGTTGATGCTGGCATAGAAGCGCGTGCTCACCACATCGCTCAGCTTCAGCCCGACATTTCCCTGAAACCGCAGGCTGCGCCGCTTGGCATGGTCGCGGTCGCCGTCCGACGTGTCAGCGCCAATCGCGCCCCACGCGTCGACGCGGTCGCTCGCGACGCCGGCCGAGACGAGCCCGCGCAAACTGTCGAAGCTACCAACGTCGGCGCGCATGTAGAGGCCCTGCGCGGTGCGCCCCGTCGGGGTCACGCCGTTGATCGCGCCGCCCAGCGTTCCCGATCCGAAGCGCAGCGCATTCGCGCCGCGATAGACTTCGAGATGGTCGAAGAAGATCGGTTCGAGTTCCTGGAAATCGCCATTGTCATCGGCGAGGTTGATCGGCACGCCGTCCTGCAAAAGCGTGAGCCCGCGCATGTGGAAGCCGCGCGACAGGCCCGAACCGCGGATCGAAAGGCGCACCTCCTGCCCGTAGCGCGGCTGGAGATAGACGCCGGGCGAGAAGGCGAGCGTGTCGCGGAGCGAGACGACCGATTTGTCGGCATAATCTTCGTAAGAGACGACGTCGGTGCCGCCGGGCGTGCGGCCGGCGCGCTCCTCGGCGGCGTCAGTGGCGGCCGGCGCGGTTACGATGATGGTCGAATCGGCCTCTTCGGCACGGACGGAGGGGGCGGCAAGACAGGTTGCGAGCGCCAGCAACGGCGCCGCGCCATGGATGCGGGTTTTCATAATTTTTCCTTCGCTGGATGCAGTCACGGACCGCACCACGCGAACGCGCGGACGGCCGGTCGATCTGGATCAGGCGAAGGCGGGGGGGCCGGTACTCGGCGGGAGCGGCGAGGCGATCCCCGGCGCAAAGCCGAGCGAGCGAACCGCGACAGGGACCATCTCGGCAATCATCGGCGCGGCAGCCAGCACCGGCACGTCGGGAACAATCGGCGCATTGGCGAGCGCGCCCCACGGGCAATGCTGCTGCGTTTCGCCCGCGTCGTGGCTGCCCGCCTTCTCGAGCGGGATCGTCACGGTGCCGCCGGGGTTGCCCGGGTCCGAACAGATACGCACGGTGATCGACCCGCCCGCATCGCTTTCGATCATCCAGCCCGGCGCAACGAGCACCCGCGCGGCCAGTGCAAGCAGCAGCGGTAAAAGCAGCAGGATGCCGGGACGGCGAAAGGCGGCGAGCAGGCTCACGGAAGGCGCCTTATGAGGTGCGGCGCCGACTGACAAGCGGACATGCTACTCAACCCGGTCGTCATTGCGAGCGAAGCGAAGCAATCTCCAGCTATCGGCAACGCGCTGCCGATAGCTGGAGATTGCCGCGTCGCCTTCGGCTCCTCGCAATGACAGTGTTTATTCCGCGGGCGTCTCGTCGGTCTTCTTGCCCGTGCGCGTCCACGGATAGAGGAACTGGCCCCAATAGCTGCGCGGGACATCCTCGGGGATGCCGTAATTTTCGGGCCAGCGGTCCTTGGGCAGATGAAAGGTGCCGAACAATTTGTCGATCCACGGGAAATGGATGGCGAAATTGACGTCGAACGCCTCGCGTTCGAGCCCATGGTGCCAGTGGTGGAAACGCGGGGTCGCGATCCAGTGGCCGAGCCGGTTGAAATTGCCCCCGACATTGGCGTGGAGCAGCGACGACCACACATAGACGAAGCCGATATAGGCCTGCATCACCGACGGCGCGAAGCCGAGCGTGAAGAGCGGCAGCGATGTGATCGAGCGCAAGAGGATGATCTCGGCGAAGTGCATCCGCGATCCCGCGAGCCAGTCCATCGACTTGGCGCTGTGGTGCACCGCATGGAAACCCCAGAGGAAGGGGTAGCGGTGGAAGCTGCGGTGGAAGAAATATTGCGCCAGGTCCGACGCGACGAGCACGATGACGAACTGGACGATCCACGGCAACGAGGCGACCCCCGCGCGGAACGCCTCCCAATTGCTCGTATTCTCGTTGATGATCGTCGACGGCGCGAGCGCGAGGAAGCCCAGCACCTGCACGAACATCGTGCTGACCAGATAATAGAAAAGATCCTCGCGCCATTCGGTGCGGAACAATCGCTGTGTCCGGCGATGCGGGAAGGCGCGCTCCAATGGCGCGAACATGAAGCCGGTGACGAGCAGGTTCACGACGAAAAAGTCTAGCCCGAAGAAAATGCCCCAGTCGCGCGTTTCCTGCGGCTGGACGTTCGCTCCGCCGATGAGAATCGCCGCGAGCCCGATCATCAGCGCGGTGAGGCCGAGCACCTTGCGCGGGCGCAGCAGCAGGCTGAGCAAGGAGAGGCCGTAGCTGATCAGAAGTGTCGCGTGGACGAGGCCGCGGAAGCCGCCCCAATGCTTGACGATTTCCAACTCGGGGGTCGCGAACCAGTCCGGGAAGCGCAGCGCGACGACCATGAAAAGGCCCGCGATCGCGAAGAGTAGTCCGAAAAAGCCCGAAAGCCATCCGCTGCCGAAGCGCCGCACCTCGGTATGCGATTCGAGGTCGCGCATCAGATTGTTCAGATAATCACGCTTCGCCATGTTGGCCCCTCACAGCATTTCGGCCGCGCGGTCTGTGACGGCGCGCACCATTTTCAACCTTCGTCATGCCGGACTTGATCCGGCATCCATTCCTGCCCCGGCGTCATGGACCCCGGATAAAGTCCGGGGTGACGAAGAGAACTGACCGATAAGTTAACCGGCCGCTGCGACAATCTCCGCCCATTGCGCCTCGTCAATCACCCGGATACCGAGTGCACTCGCCTGCTTAAGCTTCGATCCCGCGCCGGGCCCAGCGACGACGAGGTCGGTCTTGGCGCTGACGCTGCCCGCGGCTTTGGCGCCGAGCGCCTCGGCCTGTGCCTTGGCTTCGTCACGGCTCATCGTCTCTAACTTGCCGGTAAAGACCACCGTCATGCCCGACACCTCGCTCTCGCGAGTCTCGACAACGTAGAGCGGCGGCGCCACTTCGGAGAGAAGGTCGTCCCACAGGGCGCGATTGTGCGGTTCGTGGAAGAAATCGGCGAGCGCCTCGCCAACCGCGATGCCGATCCCGTCGGCGCGCACTTCGAGGATCGCCTTGAACGCCTCGACGCGGCGCGCCGTATATTTGCCGTCGGATTCGCCCTCGGCGCGCGGATTTTCTTCCAAATAGGCGTGAATTTCGGCTGCCTTTTCCGGAAGGCGCCGGATGTCGCTCAGCCCTTTCAGCAAATCGCGCGCCGTCACGGCACCGACGTGGCGGATACCGAGCCCGAACAGCAACCGTGCGGCGTCGGGCGCGCGCTTGGCCTCGATCGCGGCGAACAGATTGTCGACCGACTTTTCCTTCCAGCCCTCACGCCCGAGCAAGTCGGCGCGGTGGCTTTTCAGGCGGAAGATGTCGGCGGGCCCCTTGTCGAGCCAGCCAAGGTCGAGGAATTCCTGGATGCTCTTTTCGCCCAGCCCCTCGATATCGAGCGCGCCGCGGCTGACAAAGTGGCGCAGGCGTTCGAATTTCTGCGCGTTGCAGATGAGGCCGCCGGTGCAACGCACATCGACCTCGCCCTCCTCGGCGACCGCCTCGCTGTTGCAGACGGGGCAATGGTCGGGGAAGATATAGGGTGCGCGGCCCTCGCCGCGGGTCAGATTCTCGACCACCTGCGGGATGACGTCGCCCGCGCGCTGGATCACGACGCGGTCGCCGGGGCGCACGCCGAGACGGCCGATCTCGTCGCGGTTGTGGAGCGTGACGTTCGACACGACGACGCCGCCGACGGTGACGGGGGTGAGCCTTCCCACGGGGGTCAGCTTGCCGGTGCGGCCGACCTGGATGTCGATCGCTTCCAATGTGGTCTGCGCGCGTTCGGCGGGGAATTTATGCGCGATGGCCCAGCGCGGCGCCTTGGCGACGAAGCCCAGCCTTTGCTGCCAGTCGAGCCGGTCGATCTTGTAGACGACGCCGTCGATATCATAGTCCATCTCGGCGCGGCGGCGCTCGATTTCGGCATAGTGCGCGAGGAGGGCGGCGACGCTGTCGGCGCGTTTCAGGAGCGGCGAGACGGGCACGCCCCAGCCCTCGATCGCCTTCATCACCGCATATTGCGTATCGGCGGGCAGCGCGCTCACCTCGCCCCAGCCATGCGCGAGGAAGCGCAGCGGTCGCGACGCGGTGACGCTCGCATCCTTTTGGCGCAGCGATCCGGCGGCAGCGTTGCGCGGGTTGGCGAACTGGCGCGCCTTTTCGGGGTCCTCGGCTTCGGCGAGCAGCCGCGCGTTGAGCGCGGTGAAATCGGCCTTCGCCATATAGACCTCGCCGCGAATCTCGAAGACGTCGGGGGCATCGCCCCTTAATTCCTGCGGGATGTCGGCGATGTGGCGGACGTTCGCGGTGACATCCTCTCCGACGCTGCCGTCGCCCCGCGTCGCCGCCTGGATCAGCTTGCCCTTCTCGTAACGCAGCGAGCAGGAGAGGCCGTCGATCTTGTCCTCGGCGGTCATTGCGACGACCGCGTCGGCACCCAGGTTGAGGAAACGCCGCACGCGCGCGGCGAATTCCTCGACATCCTCCGCCGAAAAGGCGTTGTCGAGGCTCATCATCCGCACCGCATGGGCAATCTTGGCGAGCGGCGACGCCTCGACCGCCGCGCCGACGAGCCGGTTCGGGCTGTCGGCGCGGATCAGATGCGGGAAAGCCTCCTCGATCGCGTTGTTGCGGCGAACGAGCGCGTCATAGTCGGCATCCGAAATCTCGGGCGAATCCTCGGCGTGATAGAGTTTGTTATGATGGGCGATCTGCTTCGCCAGCCGCATCAATTCATTGGCGGCATCGGCCTCGGACAGCGATTCGATTTCGGTCATGCACCGGTCTTTGCCACCGGCTTGAATTCGGCGCGAGTACCAAATCCTGCGATAAGCGGGCGCCCCCTTTTGATCGCGTCCTGCACCGCGGGGAGCTTCAGCGAGGCGGCGTGCGCTTCCTTGCTATCCCACAATTCGACGATCCAGATCGCGTCGGGGTTCGCGCTGTCCTCGCCGATCAGATAGGCGATGTTGCCGGGCATTTCGCCCGTGCCTTCGGACAGGATCACGACCAGTTCGGCGCGCTTTCCGGGCTGCGCCATCATCTGGCCGAGCAGGCCGTATTGCGGATCGGCTTCTTCCATCCTTGCCTCCAGGGCATCAAGTTTCGTCGCGGGCAACAGCACCGCCGCCGTCGCCAACAGCGCGGCCAGATGCTCGCGCCGGTTCATTTCGCGATCGCCAGCACATGCACCTCGCGCCGGATGCGAAAGCCGAGCGATTCATAAAGCCCGATCGCGCCCGCATTGTCGGCGTAGCTGTGCAGGAAGGGCGTCTCGCCGCGCGCGACCATCTGGCGCATGACATGGCCGATCAGCGTGCGCGCGAGCCCGCGTCCGCGGCAATCCGCCCATGTCGCGACGCCGCTGACCTCGGCCATGCCGGGCACGAGGATTCTTTGCCCGGCCATCGCGAGCAGGCGCCCCTCTTCGCGAATGCCGAAGAAAGGGCCGTAGCGATGCGTTTTCGGCCCCCACGGCCCCGGCCGGGCATGGTCGGCGAGCGCCGCCATTTCGGAGGCGTCGGCCTCGCCGAGCGCAAGGATCGGCGGTTCGCCGTCGCGCGGCACCGGCGGCGGCCCTTCCGCGACCATCTGCGCGAGCACGGCGCGCTTCACCTCGCGCGTCCCGTCGGGAACCGGCCAGCGCTCGCCCTCGACGATCCAGATCTCGCCCTCGTCGGGCACGAGCGCGGCGAGCGCGGCCTGCGCCGCAGCGCCGGTGTCGGCCGCAACTCCGAACACGCCATAGCCGCGGTCGATCCGCAGTGCCCGCCCGTCACCCTCGGCAAGATGCGCCTGCCGTCCGGTCAGCATCGACCAGATCGGGCGGTCGAGGGGGTGGGCGATCATGCCGCGATATCCAGCAATCGCTCGGCCTGCGCGCGCGCTTCCGCGGTCACTTCGGCGCCCGAGAGCATGCGCGCGATTTCCTCGCGACGACCGGCGTCATCGAGCGCGTGGACGCTGGTGCGCGTGACCACCCCGCCATTTGGGCCCTCGCTCGACTTGGCAATGATGAAGTGGAAGGCGCCCTTGGCCGCAACCTGGGGCGAGTGCGTCACCGCGAGCAATTGCTTGCCCGCGCCTGCCAGCCTTGCCAACCGCTCGCCGATCGCGCTCGCCACCGCGCCGCCGACGCCGCGGTCGATCTCGTCGAAGATGATCGTGCCGGCCCCGCCCTCTTCGGCGAGCGCGACCTTCAGCGCGAGGATGAAGCGCGAGAGTTCGCCGCCCGAGGCAATTTTTGCGAGCGGCGCGAAGGGCGCGCCGGGATTGGTCGAGATGAGGAATTCGACGCGGTCCATGCCCTCTGGCCCCCAGCGGTCGGCGGGAAGCCGTTCGATGAGCGTCTGGAAGCGCGCGGCGTCGAGCTTGAGCGGCACGAGTTCGCCCGCAACCGCGGTGTCGAGGCGGATCGCCGCCTTCGCGCGCTGGTTGGAAAGGGCCGTCGCGGCATGGGTATAGGCCGATGCCGTCTCGGCGACGGCGGCTTCGAGCTTCGCGAGCCCGGCGCTGCCACCCTCGATCGCGTCGAGCCGCGCGGCGAGCGTCCCCGTCAATTCTGCCAGCTCGTCGGGCTGCACATTATGTTTGCGCGCCATCGCACGCAATTCGAACAATCGCGTCTCGGTCACCTCAAGCCGTTCGGGGTCATATTCCATCGCACGCGCCGCTTCGTGCAGCTTGCCCTCCGCCTCATCGGCCTCGATGATCGCGCGATCGAGCCCCGCGAGCGCCTCGGCGAGCAGCGGATGATCGCCCGCGAGCCGGTCGAGCCGCCGCGCCGCCGCGCGCAACTGCGCGGGACCGCTATCGCTGCCCTCGAACGCTTCCATGATCGCGCCGAGATCGCCGGCCAGCCGCTCGCCCTTCTGCATCGCGGCGCGCGCTTCGGCGAGTTCGGCTTCCTCGCCGGGCTGGGGGCCAAGCGCCTGCAATTCGGTGACGCAATGCGCGAGCCACTCACGGTCTCGTTCGGCTGCGGAGATGGCGGCGCGGGCGGCGGCAAGCTGCTCCTCGGCGGCGCGCCACGCGGCATGCGCCGCGGCGACGGCGCGCGTGTCGGCACGCGCATAGGCGTCGAGCAGCACGCGATGTCCTGCGGGCGCGAGCAGCCCGCGATCGTCATGCTGGCCGTGGATTTCGACCAGATGCCCGCCCACCTCGCGCAGCAGGGCGGCCGAACAGGGCTGGTCGTTCAGGAAGGCGCGGCTGCCGCCATCGGCCTTCAACGTGCGGCGGATCAGCAGCGGTTCGCCCGCCTCCAGCGCGATCTCGTTATCGGCAAGCAGCGCCGCAAGCGGCGTATCTGCCGTGGGCGGCGCGAAGCTCGCGGTCACCTGCGCCTTGTCGCTGCCCTGCCGCACCAGCGCGCTGTCGGCGCGCGCGCCGAGCGCGAGCCCGAGCGCGTCGAGCAGGATCGATTTGCCCGCCCCCGTTTCGCCGGTGAGCACGCCGAGCCCCGCCTCGAATTCAAGGTCGAGCCGTTCGATCAGAACGATATTGGCGATGGACAAAGCGGTCAGCACGGGCCGTCCTTACCGCAGAACAAAGGCAGAATCTATTCCCGCCGCGATCAGGCGCTCGGCGCGTGCCTCTGCATCAGCTTGTAGGCGCGCTCATACCATTCATTGCCCGGATAGTTGGCGCCGAGCACGGCGGCCGACTTCTTCGCCTCGGCCGGAATACCGAGCGCGAGATAGGATTCGGTCAGGCGATAGAGCGCCTCGGGCGCGTGGCTGGTCGTCTGATATTTGTCGACGACTTCGCGAAAGCGAATCGACGCAGCAAGCCAGTTCGAGCTGCGCTGGTAGAAACGGCCGATTTCCATTTCCTTGCCCGCGAGATGGTCCTGCACCAGGTCGACCTTCAGCCGCGCGTCGGCGGCATAGCGGCTGTCGGGATAGCGGCGGATGATCTCGCCCAGCGCGGCGCTGGCCTGCTGGGTGATTTTCTGGTCGCGGGTCACGTCGCTGATCTGCTCATAATAGGAAAGGCCGATCAGATAATAGGCGTAGGGCGCATCCTTGTTGCCCGGATGAATCGCGAGGAAACGCTGCGCGGCTTCGATCGCCGGTGTGTATTCGCGGTCCATATAATAGCTGAACGAGCTCATCAGCTGCGCGCGGCGCGCCCAGGGCGAATAGGGATGCTGGCGCTCGACCTCGTCGAACAGCGCCGCCGCCAGCCCATATTGCTTGCGGTCGAGCCGGTCCTGCGCCGCGCGGTACAGCGTATTGACATCGCGCGCGACGTAACGCGTGTCCTGCTTGACCCCGCCGCCACCGGCGCAGGCCGCCAGCATCGGGGGGATCACGAGAGCGGCGGCGACGAGGCGCGTCGTGGCGCGCAAGGAGGAACGCTGAGTCATGCGCGCGGTATAGCCACAGCGTGGATGAACGCAAAATAAATGATGGGGCCCCCGGTCGCGTTTCCAGGGGGCCAGATCAGCCCGTTTTGACGACGCAGCCCTCCGGCGCGTCGGCTGGCGTCGGCACGCGGCGCGCGGTCTTGATCGTCACTTGCGGTTCGAGCATCTGGCCGACCATCACGCCTTCGCCCGCGGTGGGCGAGATCGGCGCGTTGAAGATCGCCTCCGCCACCTCGGCGCCGCCGACAATTTCGCCGAACACGGCAAAGCCGGCGCCGTCGCCGCCCGGCGCATCGCTGTCGAATCCCCTGATGTCGGACAGGAGCAGGAAGAAATCGCTCGTCGCGTCGCCGGGGTTGAGCCGCGCCATCGACAGCGCGCCCTTGCAGTTGGTGAGGCCGGTGGTCGCCGTCGGCTCGTGCGCGATGGGCGGGAAACTCCGGCGCGCGTCGCCGCGGTTGCCCGCCTGGATAAGCTGGTTCGCCGGGCCCCAGCTCTTCGTCGAGCGGTAGAATTTGAATCCGTCCATCCGTTTTGCGTCGACATAGCGGAGGAAATTCGCCGCGGTGACCGGCGCGCGCTTGTCCTCGATCCGCAAGGTAATCGTGCCAAGGTCGGTGACGAGCGCCACATAGGGCCGCGTGTCGGCTTCGACCACCGGCGTGACAGGCACCGGGACCGAGGGGATGGGCGGCGGCAATTGGGTCGCCTGCGGCGGAACGGCCGGCGATTGGGCGGCAAGTGCGATGGCGGTGAGGATCGTGAGCATGGCCGATACATAGACAAAGAAAGCAGGCGCTGGCGACCCCGATTCAGCCGGTGGCGACGAGGGCGTGATTGGAAAAAGCGCCCGGCCGGGCTAGGCACGGGCGCCAGAAGGCAAGCGAGGAAGAGGAAACCGATGACCGAGACGCCGAACCGCGACGCCGCGCCCGAACCCGCGCCTGCCTCGCCCGCCGCCGCGGCCGGATCGCGCCTGCTGCGCTACCTGCCGCTTATCACCGTCGCGCATTTCCTGATCGGCCTGCCGGCGCTGATTGCATCGCTCGCGCTCGCTTATTTCGCTTTCGTGCAGGCCGACGCGACGCAAAAGATGCAGACCGGCGGCGTCATGCCCTTCGTCACGTTCGGCACAAGCAACGGGGACGAGGAGGGTAATCAGGATATAGCGCTGACGCTGACGAACAATGGCGTCGGCCCCGCGATCCTCGGCCCCATCGAAATCCGCTACGAAGGCAAGCCGATAACCACCCCGGTCGACTTGCTCAGGGCATGCTGCACGGAAAGCGAGGCGCGCGCCTTGCGCTTTTCGACCTCGCCTTCGACCGGGATCGCGGTGCGGCCCGGCGAAACCATCGAATTCGTCAGTTTCCCGCGCACCCCCGCATCGGAGAAGGTCTGGCAGACATTCAACAAGGAGCGATGGAAGCTCGAGGTTCGCTCCTGCTATTGCTCGATCTTCAACGATTGCTGGATCACCGAAGGCATGCAGGGGTTGCCCAAGGCGGTCGACAAATGCCCCGCCGACTGGTCGCTTTATCGCGAGGATGCGGGAAACCGGATTGCCGGGGTCGATCCCAAGTAATTCAACCAGTCGGTTGACAATAAGGTCCGGCTGTGCATATTCAACGACATGGTTGAATATGATTCGCACACCCTCGACACGATCTTCCACGCGCTGGGCGATACGACGCGCCGCGCGATGCTGGGCGAACTCGCCGCCGGTGAACGCACCGTCGGCGAACTCGCCAAGCCGTTCGCGATGTCGCTTGCCGCAGCGTCGAAACATATCAAGGTCCTCGAGGCCGCCGGGCTGGTCCGCCGCGACATCCGTGGCCGCACCCACGTCTGCAGCCTCGATCCCGTTCCGCTGATGCGTGCCGATCAGTGGATCGGCATCTACCGGCGCTTCTGGACCGATCGCCTCGATGTGCTCGAGAAAATCCTGCGCGCCGACGCGGCCGCGCCGCCGCCCCCAAGAAACCCCTCCCCGGGAAAGAAGGAGAATGACGATGACGACGATGCTTGACCATGACCGTTACGGGGTGCTCACCGAGCCCGCGACACTGACGATCACCCGCCTGCTTCCCGGCCCGGTCGACCGGATCTGGGCCTATCTCATCGACGGCGATCTGCGTCGCCAGTGGCTGGCGGCGGGCGCGATGGAGGAAAGGGTCGGCGCTCCGGTCGATCTCGTCTGGCGCAACGACGAGCTTACCGATCCGCCGGGCACGCGCCCCGACGGTTTCGGCGACGAACACCGGATGCTCTGCGAAGTCGTCGCGATCGACGCCCCGCGCCTCCTGTCGATCAGTTGGGGCAGCACCGGCGGCGTCACCTTCACGCTCGACGAAAAGGGCGACGAGGTGCTGCTGACCATCGTCCACAAGCGGATCGAGGATCCCGAGGTGCGGCTCAACGTCAGCGCGGGCTGGCACGCGCACCTCGACGTGCTCGAAGCGCGCGCGCGCGGAACGCAGGCGGCGCCGCACTGGGACAATTGGGTCCGGCTGCGCGACGCCTATGCCGAGCGGCTGTTCGGCTGATTTGCCTGCGATGCCGAAGGAAAGGGCCGCACAAGCGGCCCTTTCCATGTGGCTGAAATGACCGATTGCGGACGCCCTTCTCCGCTCCCGCTTGCGGGAGGAGAAATCAGTTCATGACCTCAACGGCAGCTCCCCACCCCAAAGCCGCCATTCCATCCCAACAAAAAAGGGGCCGCCTTTCGGCAGCCCCTTCTCTTTTCCTTGATGGAAGGATTAGTCCTTCAGGAAGTCGGGCACATGGCCCTGGTCTTCCGGACCGTCTTCCGAGCGCTCGCGGCGCGGGCCGCGGTCGGCGCCGCCGTCACGGCGCGGGCCACGGTCGCGGTCACGACCGCCGCCGCCACGCGGGCCGCGGTCGCCGTCACGGCGCGGACCACGATCGCCGCGCGGTTCGCGGGGTTCGCGGGCCGGACGCGTGTCTTCCAGTTCCTCGCCGGTTTCCTGATCAACGACGCGCATCGACAGGCGAACCTTGCCGCGCGGATCGATCTCGAGGACCTTGACCTTGACTTCCTGACCTTCGGACAGGACGTCGGCGACCTTCTCGACGCGCTCATTCTTGATTTCGCTGACGTGGACGAGACCGTCCTTGCCACCCATGAAATTCACGAACGCACCGAAATCGACGAGGTTGACGACCTTGCCGTCATAGATCTTGCCGACTTCGGCTTCCTCGACGATGCCGCTGATCCACTTGCGGGCGGCTTCGATCTGGTCGAGGTCGCTCGACGAGATTTTGATCAGGCCTTCGTCGTCGATGTCGACCTTCGCGCCGGTGGTCGCGACGATCTCGCGGATCACCTTGCCGCCGGTGCCGATGACGTCGCGGATCTTCGCCTTGTCGATCTGCATCGTCTCGATACGCGGCGCGTGCGCCGACAATTCGCTGCGGGCTTCGCCGAGCGCCTTGTTCATCTCGCCGAGGATGTGCGCGCGGCCTTCCTTGGCCTGGTTCAGCGCGGCTTCGAAGATCTCGCGCGTGATGCCCGCGATCTTGATGTCCATCTGCATCGTGGTGATGCCTTCCGACGTGCCCGCGACCTTGAAGTCCATGTCGCCGAGGTGATCCTCGTCGCCCAGGATGTCCGACAGGATCGCATAATCCTTGCCTTCGAGGATCAGGCCCATGGCGATGCCCGAGACGGGACGCTTGATCGGCACGCCGGCGTCCATCATCGCGAGCGAACCGCCGCACACCGACGCCATCGACGACGAGCCGTTCGACTCGGTGATGTCGCTGGTCAGACGGATCGTGTAGGGGAATTCGTCCTTGGTCGGCAGCACGGGGTGCAGCGCACGCCATGCCAGCTTGCCGTGACCGACTTCGCGGCGGCCCGGCGCGCCGAAGCGGCCGACTTCGCCGACCGAATAGGGCGGGAAGTTATAGTGCAGCATGAAGTTCTGGTACGACAGGCCGTTGAGGCCGTCGATCATCTGCTCCGCATCCTTGGTGCCCAGCGTGGCGGTCGCGATCGTCTGCGTCTCGCCGCGCGTGAACAGCGCCGAGCCGTGCGCACGCGGCAGGAAGTGCGTTTCGGCCACGATCGGACGGATCTGCGTCGTCGTGCGGCCGTCGATGCGCTTGCCGTCCTTTAGGATGGCGCCGCGGACGATTTCGGCTTCGAGCTTCTTGGTCAGCTTGATGCCGGCCATGACTTCCTGCGGCGCGAGACCGTCTTCAGTGAACTGCGCCTTCGCCTTCGCGCGCGCTTCGTTGAGCGCGTTCGAGCGGGCCGACTTGTCGGTCAACTTGTAGGCGGCGGCAATGTCCTTGCCGATCAGCTTCTTCAGCTTGTCCTTGATGCCGGCATTGTCGTCCGACGAAGCGACTTCCCACGGATCCTTCGCGGCCTGTTCGGCGAGCTTGACGATCGCCTTGACGACTTCCTTGCACGCATCGTGCGCGAAGAGGACGGCGCCGAGCATGATCTCTTCCGACAGCTCATTGGCTTCGGATTCGACCATCATCACCGCGTCGTAGGTGGCGGCGACGACAAGGTCGAGGTCGCCTTCGGCAACCTGCGCGTCGGTCGGGTTCAGGATATATTCGCCGTCGACATAGCCGACGCGCGCGGCGCCGATCGGGCCCATAAACGGCACGCCCGAGATGGTGAGCGCGGCCGACGCGGCGACCATCGCGAGGATGTCGGGCTCATTGTGGCCGTCATAGCTCAGGACCTGGGCAATGGCGTTGATTTCGTTGTAGAAACCTTCGGGGAACAGCGGGCGGATCGGGCGGTCGATCAGGCGGCTGACCAGCGTTTCCTTTTCGGTCGCGCCGCGTTCGCGCTTGAAGAAGCCGCCCGGGATGCGGCCGGCGGCCGAATATTTTTCCTGATAATGGACGGTGAGCGGGAAGAAGTCCTGCCCGTCCTTGACCGACTTGGCGGCGGTCACGGCGCACAGGACGACCGTTTCGCCCAGCGTCGCCATCACGGCGCCGTCGGCCTGGCGGGCAACCTTGCCCGTTTCGAGCGTCAGCGTTTCACCGCCCCACTCGATCGATACTTTTTTCACGTCAAACATGTGGTTTCCTTCGCCCGCCGGGCCCTATGCCGGGCGGGGCCTCTGTGTCCGGGCAATCCGGCCCGGGGCGGTGTAGGGCGTCTGTCTGCCCTATGGCGGTCCCGCCGGATGCGGGAGCGGCCCTGTGACCCCGGGCATCATGCGCGGGGCCAATATGACAGCGGCCCCGGAAGTCCGGGGCCGCCAGAAATTCTTATTTGCGGAGACCAAGCTTCGCGATCAGCGCCTGATAGCGGCCCTCGTCCTTCTTCTTCAGATAGTCGAGGAGGCTGCGGCGCTTGTTGACCATCATCAGCAAGCCGCGGCGGCTGTGGTTGTCCTTGTGGTGCGCCTTGAAGTGGGCGGTCAGCGTGTTGATGCGGTCGGTCAGGATCGCAACCTGCACTTCCGGCGAACCGGTGTCGCCCTTTGCGCGGGCATTGTCGTTGATGACTTCGGTTTTGCGCTCAGCGGTAATCGACATATTCAGACTTCCTTCGAACATCCTTGTTTAAATGTTGAAGCCCCGGACGACTTTCAGCGTTCCCGCCAAAGCCTCGATCAGGGCAACGGGACGCATGTCGCTGTCCCTTCCCCAATAGAGCCCGTCATCCGTGCACCCCCCGGTCCAGACGCGACCCTGACGGATCGCCCCTGCCGCTTCCGGGGAGAGGTTCAGAGCCGGGATGTCGACCAGCCCTGCCTCGAGCGGCAGAATAATTTCTGATTGGGCGGCCCCTTGGCCGAAAGCGTTCAATTTGTCCAGCGAAATCGCCTGTTCGAGCGTGAACGGCCCGGCCTTCGTGCGGCGGAGCATCGTGACATGCCCGACGGAGCCGACGGCGCGTGCGATGTCGCGCGCAAGGCTTCGGATATAGGTGCCCTTCGAGACATGCGCGGTGAGTGTGATCGATTCGAGCGGGCCTTCCCCGCGCTCGTCACCCCGGAGAGAGAAAATGGTAACGCTGCGCGCCTTCATCTCGACCGCTTCGCCCTTGCGCGCGAGGTCATAGGCCCGCTGGCCGTCGATCTTGATCGCCGAATAGGCGGGCGGCACCTGCTCGATCGGCCCGGTGAAGCGCGGCACCACCGCCTCGATGTCCGCCAGCGTCGGTCGCACGTCGCTCGTCGCGACCACTTCGCCCTCGGCATCGAGACCGGCGGTCTCGGTTCCGAACGCGATCGTGAAGTCATAGGTCTTGCTCGCATCGAGCATCCGGCCGCACAGCTTCGTCGCCTCGCCGAGCGCGATCGGGAGCACGCCCGACGCGAGCGGGTCGAGCGTCCCGCCATGGCCGACCTTGACCTTGCCCAGCCCCGCTTCGCGGCACACGCGCTTGACCGCGCCGACCGCCTGCGTCGATCCGAGCCCCACGGGTTTGTCGAGAATGATCCAGCCGTTCATCCCGCGCCGCTAGAGCATTTTCAAGTCGGGTGAAACCTGACGGTTCGTAAAATGTGGAAGATAAAAATCGCGGATGCGCCCCTGTCAATCTTGCGCGGCCTTTTCGGCCTCGCGCGCTGCCTTGCGCTCCTCCTTCGACGGCGGCGGCCCCGATGTGACAAAAGAGGTCAGCGGGCAGCGTTCGCCACGAACGATGATCGACGCGAACTTGTCGAGCCGCCCGGCACCACGCGTTTCGACGCCGATGGCGTGCGCGAAATCGACGTCGCGGCAGATGCCGATGAAGGTGCCGTAATACCAGTTGCGTCGGCGATCCTGAATCCAGATGCCGCGATCGCGGTCGGCCTGCCAGTTGCGGATCGAGCTATCGCTGGGGAAGACGATGCTCGCCTCGACACCGAGCGCGCGCGGTTCCTCGGCGGGCTCGATGGCCGCCGCCGCAGAAAGGGGAAGCAGCAAGGCGGCCAGGGAGAGTGCGAGTTTCTTCATGACGACTCGCGTAGCAGAGCGAGGCTGAACCGGTGCTGACCTCTGCCCGTTACCCCGTCCACTCATCCGCGAGCAGCGACCAGAGCCCGGTGTCGCGAACATATCCCGTCCAGGTGATGCGCTCGGAACGCAGCACGCCTTCTTTCGTGCAGCCAAGCTTGGCGACCGCGGCCTGGCTGCGCTTGTTCCGCTCGTCGATGCGGAACTCGATACGGCGGATGCCGGCCGCGAACGCGTGATCGATCATCAGCTTTTTGATCCGCGTGTTGAGCCCCGTCCCCCGCGCGTCGGGGTGGATATAGCTGTTACCGATCTCGACCGTTTGCGCAGAGACGTCGGGCCGCAAATAGGCGGTCATGCCGACAAGCGTATCGCCGTCGAAAATCGCGTAGGCCATACGGCTCGCATGCCCGACCAGCGCATCGAACGCGGCATCGAAATGCTCGGGATCGAAACTCGACGAATAGATCGTCCAGATGTCGGCATCGGCGGCGCAGGCGGCGCGCAGCGCCTTGCGATGCGGCTCCGCCAGTTTGACGAGTTTCAGACCGCCATCGGCGAGCTCGGCATAGAGCCGGTCAAGCATCGGCGAGCGCCCCGGCAGCCTCGCGCCGCTTGGCCATGAAATGCCGCCGGCACATCGCGATATAGCGGTCGTTGCCGCCGATTTCGGTCTGTGCGCCCTCGACCACCGCGCGGCCCGCTTCATCAACGCGCAGGTTCATCGTCGCCTTGCGCCCGCATTCGCACACGGCCTTCAATTCGACGAGCGCGTCGGCGATGCCAAGCAGCGCCGCCGATCCGGGGAAGAGGTTGGCGGCAAAGTCGGTGCGGAGGCCATAACAAAGCACCGGAATATTCGCCTCGTCGGCGAGGCGCGCCAATTGCAGCACCTGCTCGCGCGACAGGAATTGCGCCTCGTCGACGAGCACGCAGGCAAGCGGGCGCTGCCCATTCTCTTCGCCGACCGCCGCGAACAAGTCGCTGTCGGGGTCGAACTTGTGCGCCTCGGCCATCAGCCCGATGCGGCTCGTCACTTGCCCCTGCCCGTAGCGGTCGTCGAGCGCCGCGGTCCACAGCATCGTTTCCATGCCGCGCTCGCGATAGTTGAAATCCGCCTGCAACAGCGTCGTCGACTTGCCCGCATTCATGCTGGCATAATAGAAATAGAGCTTGGCCATGCGTGCGCGATAACCTGCATATCGACCCTCGTCACCGTGGAATCGGGGGGACAACTTGACTCGACCACGCCCCCTGTCATGCTGCACGCCAAAGAGTGCAGCATATTCAGTGGGGAGAGCTGCGATGCGATTGATGCCGGTGACCGACGCGATGTTCCTGTGGGGGGAGAGCCGCGAGACGCCGATGCACATCGGCGGCATCAATCTCTACACGCTGCCCGACGGGGTCGACGAGACCGAGTGGCTGCACGAGCAGCTCGCGCTGCTCCGCCAGTCGGAGGGCCTCAGGCGGCCGTTCAGCGAGGTGCTGAAACTGACGCCGTTTGGCCAGTATGGCCCGATCCGCCTCGAGCCCGATCGCGACATCGACATGCATTACCATGTCCGCGCCGCCGCACTGCCCAAGCCGGGGCGCTACCGCGAGATGTTCGAACTAGCCTCGCGGCTTCATTCGGGACTGCTCGACCGCACCCGGCCGCTCTGGGAAATCACGCTGATCTCGGGCCTTCCCAACCGCCAGATCGCGACCTTCAAGAAGGTGCACCACGCGCTGATGGACGGCGCCGCAAGCATCCATTTCTATAATTCGATGCTGTCGGCGGACCCAGGGGAACGGCGCGCCGCATCGCCGCTCTCGGTCGAAGCCTATGAAGCCTATAAGCGCCTGTTCCCGCCGCCGAAAAAGCCCGCGCGCCCCAGCCTGACCGACATCAAGGCGATCGGCGATTTCCTGAAGGAGCAATGGGGCAACAGCGTCGGGGTGACGAAGGCGATGAACCAGTATCTCGCCGCGATGTTCGGCATCGGCGGCGAGGGCCTCGCGACGCCCTTTGCCGGGGTGCCGCGCACCAGCTTCAACCGCAACATCACCGGCGCGCGCCGTTTCGTCGCGCAAAGCTGGTCGCTCGAGCGCGTGCGCGCGATGGGCAAGGCCTATGACGGCACGATCAACGACGCGGTGCTCGGCATGTGCGCGGGGGCGATGCGCAAATATCTCCAGTCGCTGAACGAACTGCCCGACAAGCCATTGAAAGCCATGGCGCCGGTGTCGATCCGGCCCAAGGACGATATCGATTCGGGCAATTCGGTCGCATCGGTGACAGCGAACCTCGCGACGCATATCGACGATCCGGCGACGCGCATGGCGATGATCCAGGAATCGATGAATTCGGCGAAGGCGCAGCTCCGCGCGATGACCGCGGCGCAGATCCAGCTCTATACCGCGATCACCAGCTTCCCCATGATGCTCACCGCGCTCACCCGCACCGCCGACAAATTCCCCGCTTACTCGGTGACGATCTCGAACGTCCCCGGCCCGCGCGAGCAGATGTACTGGAACGGCGCGCGGCTCGACGGCATGTACCCCGCGAGCATCCCCGTCGACGGCATGGCGATGAACATCACGCAGGTTTCGAATTTCAGGAACATCGACTTCGGCATCACCGCCTGCCGCCGCAGCGTGCCGCACGCGCAGCGGATGATCGACTATCTGGAGGAAGCGCTGGTCGAACTGGAAGCGGCAGCGGGGATCAAGAAGGGGAAATAGCCTTCCCTGTCATTGCGAGCGAAGCGAAGCAATCTCCCGCCCTCGTCCGGACATGCCGTGCGCTGGGGATTGCTTCGTCGTGCGCTCCTCGCAATGACGGAGCGGGAAGGTGGCCTTACTCCCCCTCGCCTTCGGGCGCCGTCAGATCACGCGCCACCTTCGGATCGCGCAGCAATTTGTCGATATGACTCGCCTCGTCGAAGCTTTCGTCGCTCAGAAATTTCAGTTTCGCGGCATATTTCATGCTCATCTTTTCGGCGACGCTCTTTTGCAGCCAGGCGGTGTTGGTGCGCAGCGCCTTCAGCACCGCTTCCTCGTCCTTGCCGAGCAACGGCTTCACAAAGACGGTCGCGTGGCGAAGGTCGGGCGACATGCGGACTTCGGTAATGCTCACCGGATGCTTGGTGAGCAGGTCGTCGTGGACGTCGCCGCGCGCGAGGATTTCGGAGAGAATATGGCGCACCTGCTCGCCGACGCGCAGCACGCGAACCGAGGGGCCGCTGTCCCTTTTCCGATCCTTTTCGGGTTTCATGGCTCGGCTTTCTCCAACTGGTCGAGCTTGTCGACGATCCGGGCGATCGAACGCATGTTGCGCGCCGTGCCCTTATGTTCCAACCGCCGTTCGATCAGCCGCGCGGTCAATTTGCTGTCGGCGACGCCCTCGCCATAATCGATATAAAGGGCGCGGTCACCGAGCGCGAGGCGCTCGTTCGGCTTGATCCACTTGTCGGCCGCCAGCGCGTCGAACTGCGCCTGGGTCGGCTGGCCGTCGAGGAACATGGTGTGGACGAACCTGTCCTCGTTCGTGCCGGCGAAGGGATTATCGGCGATCGCCGCGGCAAGCTCGTCGCGGCTGCGAACCAACGCGGCGCACCGCATGTCGAAGCGGTCATCGACCATCAGCGTCAGCTTCTCCTCAAGCCCGCGCGTCGGACGCGCGGGGTGCGAGAAGATGACATTGCCGCTGGCGACGACGGTTTCGACGTCGGAGAACCCTTCCGCCTCGAATGCCGCACGCAGGTCGGCCATCGTCAGCCGGTTGCCGCCGACGTTGATGCTACCGAATAGGGCCACATAGCGAGCCATGCCGGCACCCCCGCTGCTCCGCAAAGCGGACGCTTTTTACAGCGTCCGTTCGCGCAGTTCGACTTCGAAGACTTCGAGATGGTCGCCCGCCTTGATGTCGTTCGTATCGGCGAGCACCACACCGCATTCGAGACCGGCGCGCACTTCGGCAACATCGTCCTTGAACCGGCGGAGCGACGAGATCGTCGTCGCCGAGACGATGACGTCGTCGCGCGTGAGGCGTGCGTGCAGCCCCTTGCGAATGACGCCTTCGAGCACGAGCAGGCCCGCGGCCTTGTCGCGCTTGCCGGCGGGGAAGACGTCCTTGACCTCGGCGCGGCCGACGACGGTTTCGACGCGTTCCGGACCCAGCTCGCCCGCCATCTCCTTCGCGATCTCGTCGGTCAGGTGGTAGATGACGTCATAGTACATGAAGCGGACTTTTTCGCGGTTCGCAATCTCGCGCGCCTTGGCGTTCGGACGAACGTTGAAGCCGATGATCGGCGCGTTGCTAGCGGCGGCGAGCGTCACGTCGCTCTCGGTGATCGCGCCGGCACCCGACTGGAGCACGCGGACGCGGATCTCGTCGGTCGACAGGCGATTCAGCGCGTTGACGATCGCTTCGACCGACCCCTGCACATCGCCCTTGATGACCACCGGGAACTGGATGACGTTCGCCTTGTCGGCGAGCGCCTCGAACATGCCTTCGAGGCTGACCGGCGCCTGTGCCGTCCGCTTGCGAAGCGCCTGTTCCTGGCGATAGGCGGCGACTTCGCGGGCGCGCGCCTCATTCTCGACGACGGTCAGCGTATCGCCCGCCATCGGCACACCGCCGAGGCCGAGAACCTCGACCGGCAACGACGGGCCGGCCGACTTGATCTGCTCGCCCTTGTCGTTGATCAGCGCGCGAACGCGGCCGCTTTCGGCGCCGCAGACGAAGATGTCGCCGACCTTGAGCGTCCCGCGGCGGACGAGGATCGTCGCGACGGGGCCGCGGCCCTTGTCCAGCTTCGCCTCGACCACCGTGCCTTCGGCGGCGCGGTCGGGGTTGGCTTTCAGTTCCATGATCTCGGCCTGCACCGCGATCGCGTCGAGCAGCTTGTCGAGGCCGGTCTTCTTCAGCGCCGACACTTCGACATTCTGGACGTCGCCGCCCATTTCCTCGACCACCAGCTCATGCTCGAGCAGGCGTTCGCGGACGCGTTGCGGGTTGGCACCTTCCTTGTCGACCTTGTTGATCGCGACGATGATCGGCACGCCTGCCGCCTTGGCATGGGCGATCGCCTCGATCGACTGCGGCTTGAGCCCGTCGTCGGCGGCGACCACCAGGATTACGATGTCGGTCACGTTCGCGCCGCGCTGGCGCATTTCGGTGAACGCCTCGTGGCCCGGCGTATCGAGGAAGGTGACGAGCGACCCATCGGGGGTCTTCACCTGATAGGCGCCGATATGCTGGGTGATGCCGCCGGCCTCGCCCGCGACGACATTCGCGCCGCGAAGCGCGTCGAGCAGGCTGGTCTTGCCGTGGTCGACATGGCCCATGATCGTGACGACGGGCGCGCGCGGCTGAAGCAGCGCGGCATCGTCGACGTCCTGGTCGTGGCGAATGTCGATGTCGCCTTCGCTGACGCGCTTGATCTCGTGCCCGAATTCGGTGACGAGCAGTTCGGCGGTGTCCTGGTCGATCGTTTGGTTGATCGTGACGGGCATGCCCATCTTGAACAGCGCTTTCACCAGGTCGCTGCCCTTTTCGGCCATGCGGTTGGCGAGATCCTGAACCGTGATCGCCTCGGGCACGACGACTTCGCGGACCTGCTTTTCGCGCGGCCCCGACGAAGCGGTGTGCGAGCGCTTTTCCTTTTCGCGAGCGCGCTTCAGCGCGGCGAGGCTGCGCGCACGGGCGCCCTCGTCCTCGTTGAGCGCGCGCGTGACGGTCAGCTTGCCCGACTGGCGGCGATTGTCGGCACCGCGGTTCGCTTTCGGCTCCGGACGCTTGGGTTCGGGGCGCTTCGGCGCCTCGACCGGCGTGAAGCGGCGCGGCGCGGGAGCCGCGCTGGTCGCAGGACGCGCGGCCGGAGCGTCTGCTTGCGGCTGCTCAGCGGCCGCCGCGGGCGCTTCGGCGGCGGGTTCCGGTGCGGCCGGAGCGGGGGCGGGTTCGGCCGCTTCTGCTGCGGCCTGTTCCTGCCGCGCTTCGGCACGGGCCTTCTCTTCATCGGCAGCGCGCGCGCGCGCCGCTTCTTCGCGGCGGCGATTTTCCTCGAGCGCGTTCATGCGCGCTTCTTCGGCCTCGCGCAGCAATTGCGCCTGTCGTTCCTGGCGCGTCATCAAGCTGTCGGGCGCGGCGGCCTTCGGCGCAGCAGGCTTGGGCGCCGGCGCGGGCGCCGGTGCGGGCTCAGGCGCCGGAGCGGCCTGGACCTCTTCGGCCTCGGGTGCCGGGGCGGCTTCGCCCGGACGGCCCAGCACGCGGCGCCGCTTCACCTCGACCACCACCGTATTCCGGCGCCCGTGGCTGAATTGCTGCTGCACCTGTCCGGCCTCGACCGTCCGCTTCAGCCCCAGAGGCTTGCGGGTAAGGGTCGGTTTGTCCTGTTCGTCACTCATCGAAAACCATCATTCCTTCAAAACGCGTCCGAAGCGGCGGTGCTTGTCGGCAACGCCCCAATATTTTCCTCGCCAGAGACTGACGTGGCGTGCGGGTCGGAATCGCGGTTGGCCGCGTCCCTACTCCATCCTGTGAAAAACTGCCAGCGGCTCAAATGCGCCAGCACCCGCGCCGCTGCGCGAGCATCGGTCAAGGCCAGATGCACCGCATTCTCGCGCCCCAATGCCATAGATAGGGTGCCGCGGTCCACCGGCAAGACCAGACCTTCGCGGCCCGAGCCTTCGTCGTCCTCGCCGACGCGCCACGCCTGCGCGAGTTTCTTGCGGCCGTCCTCGCCCGCATCGCTCGCGTGGAGGAGCAGGCGGACCTGCCCCTTGCGCGCCGCAGTTTCGATCTTTTCATTGCCGCTGAGCAAGGTACCCGATCGCGACTCCAGCCCCAGCCGGTCGAGCGTCGCGCGCTGAAGCTGCGTCTCGATCCGCTCGCCGAGATCGTCGGGGATCGCGATATGGCCCTCGTGAAGCGCGCGCGCGAGCCCGCCCTTGAGCTTGCCCTTGGCCTGCGCGGCTTCGAGGTCGGCGCGGGAAACGCCGATCCACGCGCCGCGTCCCGGCGCCTTGCCATGGACGTCGGGGGCGATGCTGCCGTCGGGGCCGAGCGCCAGGCGCACGAGCTGCTCCGCCGGCGAAACCTCACCGGTCACGACGCAGCGCCGCTCGGGCACATGCTGGCCGCGCCCCTTTGCGCGGTCGGTTTCGGTCAGCTGATCATTGCGCGGGGTCCGCATCGGCGGCCTCCCCGGTTTGCGGCGCCGCCGCGGGCTCGGTTTCCGGCTCGTCGTCGAACCAGTGCGCGCGTGCCGCCATGATGATCTCGTTGCCCTGCTCTTCGCTCAGGCCATATTCGCCGAGCACGCCGCCCTTGTCCTCGGCGCGCTCGCTGCGCGCCGGGCCACGGCGATTGTCCTGGCGCTTCTTCGCGATCAGCTCGTCGGTCGCAAGGTCGGCGAGGTCGTCGAGCGTCTTGATACCGGCCTTGCCGAGCACGACGAGCATTGCTTCGGTCAGGTGCGGAATGTCGGCAAGCGCGTCCTCGACGCCCAGTTCGCGGCGTTCGGCGCGCGATGCTTCCTCGCGGCGTTCCAGCCCTTCGGCGGCACGGCTCTGCAATTCCTGCGCGAGTTCCTCGTCGAAGCCTTCGATGCTCGCCAGTTCCTCGACCGGCACATAGGCGACTTCTTCGAGCTCACCGAAACCTTCGGCGACGAGCAGCTGCGCGAGCGTTTCGTCGACGTCGAGTTCTTCCTGGAACATCGTCGAGCGCTCGACGAATTCGCGCTGGCGCTTTTCGCTTGCATCGGCCTCGGTCATGATGTCGATCTGGCTGCCGGTGAGCTGGCTGGCGAGACGGACATTCTGGCCGCGGCGACCGATGGCGAGGCTGAGCTGGTCGTCGGGAACGACGACTTCGATGCGGCTGTCATCCTCGTCGATGACGACGCGCTGGACCGTTGCGGGCTGGAGCGCGTTGACGACGAAGGTCGCCGTGTCTTCGGACCAAGGGATGATGTCGATCTTTTCGCCCTGCATTTCCTGGACGACGGCCTGGACGCGGCTGCCCTTCATGCCGACGCACGCGCCGACGGGGTCGATGCTGCCGTCATAGCTGATGACGCCGATCTTCGCGCGCGAACCCGGGTCGCGGGCCGCGGCCTTGATCTCGATGATGCCGTCGTAGATTTCGGGCACTTCCTGTGCGAACAGCTTCTTCATGAAGTCGGGGTGCGCGCGCGACAGGAAAATCTGCGGGCCGCGGTTCTCGCGGCGCACCGACAGGATCAGCGCGCGGACGCGATCACCGACGCGCATCAGTTCGCGCGGGATCTGCTGGTCGCGGCGGATCACGCCTTCGGCGCGGCCGAGGTTGACGACGATGTGGCCGAATTCGACCGATTTCACGACGCCGGTGATGATCTCACCCGCGCGGTCCTTGAATTCCTCATACTGGCGCTCGCGGTCGGCTTCGCGGACCTTCTGGAAGATCACCTGCTTCGCCGACTGCGCGTCGATGCGGCCGAGGTCGACCGCGGGCAGCGGGTCGACGATGAAGTCGCCGAGCTGGGCGTCCTTCTGCAATTTCTGGCCGGCGGCAAGGTCGACCTGCTTGAAATAATCCTCGACCGTCTCGACCACCTCGACGACGCGCCACAAACGGAGGTCGCCGGTCTGCGCATCGAGCTTGGCGCGAATGTCGTTCTCGGCACCATAGCGCGCGCGCGCGGCGCGCTGGATCGCTTCCTCGATCGCCTCGATGACGATGCCCTTGTCGATCATCTTCTCGCTGGCGACGCTGTTGGCGATCGCGAGCAGCTCGGCCTTGTTGGCGGAAATGGCAGTGGCCATCAGTCCTGTCCTTCTTCTTCCATTTCGTCGGCGCCCTCGATCGAGAGCGGAACGGTTGCGGCAATCAATTTGTCGGTGAGAACCAGCTTCGCCGTGTCGATCGCGTCGAACGGCAGCTTGTGCTCCACCCCTTCCTTATCCGAAATCAAAACGACATCGCCGTCGATACCGATCAGTTCGCCATTGAAGCGCTGGCGCCCGTCGCGCTTCTCTTTCAGCGCGATCTTAGCCTCGTGCCCCGCCCAGTCGGCGAAGTCGGCGCGGCGCGTCAGCGGCCGGTCGATGCCCGGCGACGACACCTCGAGCCGGTAGGCGGCATCGATCGGGTCCTTGCCCGCTTCCTCGAGCGCGTCGAGCCGGTCCGAAATGCGGCGCGACAGGTCGGCGCAATCGTCGATCGTCAGCTGGCGCGTCTCGGGCCGCTCGGCCATCACCTGCAGCGTCGGATCGCTGTCGCCGCCGAAGAAAGCGACGCGCACGAGCGCGAGGCCCATGGCCTCGGCTTCGGGCGCGATGATCGCGTGGAGAGCGTCGAAATCGACCAATGAAATTTCCCAATCCGGATGACCGGAAAGCCATGCAGCTATGGCCGCCGCGGCCCGCGGCCCCGACGTCCCAACTGGCTAACCATGTCAAGAAGTGAGCGCGATATAGGCCTTACCGCGTGAGTCGGCAAGGGGAAAGGCGGACGATCGCGGAACCCGGCTGTTTGGCAGCCGGTCGAGGTTGGAAGCGACCGGTTTCGACCGGAAGCCTGCTGGCCGTCAGTACGGACTTTTCGGGGCGGTTCCCGGCCGGGTGAACAGCTTGCCGCGCTCGGCCCAGAAAACGAGCGCGAGGCCGACGACGGCGGAGATCAGGAAGGCATAGGCGAGCGGCAGCGTGGTGCCGTCATATTGCTGGCCGATCGTCGCACCGACCGTCGCCGCGAGCAAAGTCTTGGCGAAGCTCTGATACGATGAGGCAACGCCGGCCATATGACCGAAATCCTCCATCGCGATCGAACCGAAATTGCTGCCGATGAAACCGACGAGGCCGACGTTCACCATCATCAGCGCGGTGAACATCCACAGGGTCTCGGCGCCGCTGAGCGCCGCGACGATCTGCAATATCGACGTCGCCATGAAGGCGAAGACCGCCGATTGCGACACGCGCCGCGCGCCGTACCGCTCGACGATCGCGGCATTCGAGAAATTGGCGATCGCGATGCCCACCGCGACGCAGGCGAAGATCAGCGGGAACATCGCGCGCGCGCCGAACACCTCGGCGATGATCTGTTCGCTGCTGTTGAGATAGCCGTAGAGCGCGCCCTGCATCATCCCCGATGCGATCATATAGCCCGCGGCGCGGCGGTGCCGCGTCACCGTCGCCCAGCCCGCCACCATCGTCCTGAGATCGAGAGGGCGCACATCGGCGGGATCGAGCGTCTCCGGCAGGCGCCGGAGCCAGAACAGCATCACGATCGACATCACCGCGAGCACGATGAAGATCGCGCGCCAGCCCGCCACCGCGGCGATGCCCGCGCCGATCGTCGGCGCAATGATCGGCACGATCATGAAGACGAGGAATATCAGCGACAATCGCTTCGCCATCGCATCGCCCGCGAACAGGTCGCGGATCACCGCGACGACGATGACGCCGAGCGCGGCGCTGACCAGCCCATGGACGAAGCGCAGCGCGAGCAGCATAGCGAAACTGGTTGCCAGACCGCAACCGATCGAGAGCGCCAGATAGGCGAAGAGCGCCGGGACGAGGACACCCTTGCGTCCGAACCGGTCCGAGAGCGGCCCGTAAAGCAGCGACCCGAACCCGATACCGAGCAGATAGATGGAGATGACATGCTGCCGATCGTTGGCGACGGTCACGCCCAGCGTTTCGCCGATCGCGGGCAGTGCGGGCAGCATCGAATCGATGGCGAGCGCATTGAGCGCCATGACCATCGCCATCATGACTACCATTTCACGGGCGCCCGGCAGGCTCCGTTGGGGGGATTGGGCCGGCTTGTGCATGGCAGGAGCCTATGCGCCCAAGCCGCCGCTTTGGATAGCCCCCAAGGCGAAAGGGCATTGCTATGCAAAGAAAAAGGGCCGCCCGATCAAGGCGGCCCTTCGCTTGTTGCCGACGGGCGGGTCAGGCCTGGCGCGTGCCCGTCATCGCCATCGAGCCGAAGGCGCCGGCCTTGATCGTGCCGGTCAGCGCGTCGCCGTCGATCGTCGCTTCGCATTCGAGCGTCATCGGCATCGGCACCTTCATGTTCATCGTCCAGCTCAGCTTGTTGCCGTCGACCTTGCCATTTTCGACGTCGAGCGAACCCATCGCGCCGGCATTCTGCCCGGTGAAGCTGTCGCCGTTGCTGGTGACGGTGAAAACCGACTTCTGGTCGCCCATCGGCGACTTGGTGACGCAATCATAGCTGCCATCGACTTGGGACATTGGGGCTCTCCTTACTGAAACTGATGTTAGTTAGCGGGGGACACCGTTTCCACCGGCAGACCCAATCCGTCAAGCTGCGGTTTCACCACCGCGGCGTCGCCGACGACGACATAGACGAGATCATCGGTGCTCAGCGCCTTTCGCGCCGCTGCATCGACGGCTTCGGGTGTCATCGCTTCATAGGTCGCGGGCAGTTTCTCGTAATAATCGTCGGGGCGATCGAATTTGGCGATCGCGCGCAGCCCGCCGAGCACGTCGCTCGACGTTTCGAAACTGCCGGGCAGTTCGCGAACGCTGCCGTTCACGGTGCGCTGCAATTCCTCCTTGGTCACGCCCTTGTCGCCGAGGAAGGCCTTGAGATCGCTTTGCAGCTCCTTGATCGAATCGCCGGTGCGATCGGCCTGCACCGGCGCCGACACGATCCAGCTGACGCGGTCCTTTTCGCCCGAGACCTGCGTACGCACGCCATAGGACCAGCCCTTCGTCTCGCGCAGGTTCATGTTGAAGCGTGACAGGAAATTGCCGCCGAAAATGTCGTTCGCCGACCGCAGCACTTCCAGCCCGTCGCCGCCCTTCACGTCGAGCACCCTGCCCGCGAGGATCACCGATTGCGGCGCCTTGGGCCGGTCGACGAGCAGGATGCGCGGCTGCGGCTTGGGGATCGCAATCTCGAAATGCTTGCTCGGTTTCGCCGCCGCCGGCGCTTTCCAGTCGCCGAATGTCGCATCGAGTTCCTTCTTCACTTCGGCAAGCGTCGTGTCGCCGACGACAAAGATCCGCGCATTGTCGGGACGGATCCACGCCGAGTGGAAAGCCGCGAGCTGGTCGCGCGTCGCCGCGGTCACCGCCGCCGCATTGCCGAGGCCCGAAGGCGGGATGCCATAGGGATGCTCGGCGCCGTAAAGCGCGGGCATCAGCACGCGGCTCGCGATCGCGCGCGGTTCGTTGAGTTCGGCCTTCAGCCGGTTGAGCTGCTGCGCGCGCACGCGTTCCAGTTCCTTCGCATCGAACGCCGGGTTGCGCACATAATCTGCGAGCAGCGCCAGCGACGCGCGCAAATTCGGCTTGAGCGCGAACAGCCCGAGCGCGGTTTCGTCGGCGTCGGCATAGCCATAGGTCTGCGCGCCGAGCCGCTCCTTCGCTTCGGCAAAGGCGATCGAATCGAGGCTGGTCGTGCCTTCGTCCATCAGGCTGAGCATCAGCGACTGGGTGCCGAGCGCGCTGCGCGGATCGGCGGCATAGCCGGCGTCGAAACTCACCTGGACGTTGACCGTCGGCACCGTCGTCCGGCGGGCGAAAACCACCTCGATGCCATTTTTGAGCCTGGCGCGCTCGATGTCGGGGAATTCGAGCGCCTTCAGGCCCGTGACGCCGGGAAATTGCGAGCGGTCGGCGATCGACGTCGCCGCGCCGATCCCGCTGTCGGGGCCAACGTCGCCCAGCGCGGGGTTCCAGTAGCGGTCGGGCTGAACTGCGGGCGCGCCCTTTGCCCCCACGACAGCGCCGCCGCGGTTCTCACCGCCTTCGGTGCGCTCGCCGGGGGTATAGGTCAGCGAAAAGGCCGGGCGCGTCAGCCATTTGCGCGCGGCGTCGCGCACCTGTTCGGGCGTCGCCTTGGCGAGGCGTTCGAGCTCGACCTTGTAATGGTCGGGATCGTTCGAATAGAGCGCGCCCTCGGCCAGCGTCACCGCCTTGCCGCCGAAGCCGCCGACCGATTCGAGCTGCGAGATCGCGCCACCCAGATAGCTGGCGGTCGCGCGCTGCAATTCGTCGGCGGTCGGCCCGCTTTCGAGGAAGGCCGCGATTTCCTCGTCAAGCCGTTTCGCGACATGCGCCGGATCGACGCCTTCCTTGACGTCGGCCTGGACGAGGACGATCCCCGCGTCCTCGAACGGCGATGCACCCGCCGAGACGCTGACCGCGATCGGGTCCTTGCGCACCAGCGCGTTGTCGAGCCGCGACGACGACAGCCCGCCGAGCACCGACATCGCCATCTGGAGCGGCACGGCTTCGGCATCGTTGAGCCCCGGCATCGTCCACATGCGATAGATTCGCGTGGTCGGGATCATATCCTTGACCTCTTTCGCGAGCGGCGCGGGAAGCGTCGGCACCGGGGCCGCGGGCGCCTTGATCTCGGGGCCGCGCGGAATATCGCCGAACCATTCGCCGACTTTCGCCTTGGCCGTCGGTACGTCGATGTCACCGGCAAGGACGAGCACCGCGTTGTTCGGGCCGTAATTGTCGGTGAACCATTTTTTCACATCGTCGAGGCTCGCCGCGTCGAGGTCGGCCATCGAGCCGATGGTGCTGTGGTGATAGGGGTGCCCCTTGGGAAAGAGATTCTCGAAAATCTCGTATCGCAGCAGGCCGTAGGGATTATTGTCGCCCTGGCGCTTTTCATTCTGGACGACGCCGCGCTGGTTATCGAGCTTTTCCTGCGTCACCGCGCCGAGCAGATGCCCCATGCGGTCGCTTTCGAGGAACAGCGCGAGGTCGAGGGCGCCGGTCGGCACGGTCTCGAAATAATTGGTGCGGTCGAGGAAGGTCGTGCCGTTGAAATCGGTCGCGCCAACCTGCCGCAGCGGCTCGAAGAAATCGTCGGGAGCGTTTTCGGAACCGTTGAACATCAGATGCTCGAACAGGTGGGCAAAACCCGTCTTCCCCGCGGGTTCGTGCTTCGACCCGACGCGATACCACACCGACACCGCAACGACCGGCGCCTTGCGATCCTCATGGACGATCACGCGCAGGCCATTGTCGAGCGTGAAGGCTTCGTACGGAATATCGACCGCCTTGACGAGGTCGGCGGTCGGCGCGGGCGCCGCGGCCTTGGCGAGGGCTGGAGCGGCGGCGACGAGCGAGGTCGACAAGGCAAGGACGACAGCGAAACGATGGAAACGAGCCATGAAAATCCCCTAGATCAAGGCATGCAGGCGCAGGCCTGCCGATCGGGTGCCGGACGGCACTGTATCAATGGTTTAGGACAGCGCCCCCCGGCTTTCAAGGCCGATAGAATCGCGCCCCGCTCGCCTTCAGCGCCGCCGGATCGAACAGCACGGGCTTGAGCTTGTGCGCCACGAACAGGGGGGCCTGGTCATTGTAATGCGGACTGCCGGGGCGCGTCGTCGCCGCACCGAAGGGCTGGATCGATTCGGACTGCACCCGGCCGCTCCTGTCCCATGTCACGAACATGATGAAGCTGTCGCCGTGGCGCACCTTCAGCCGCCCGTCGGGCTCCGCGTCCCACAAGGTCGAGGCGCGCACCGTGTCGTTGCCGCCGTCGAGCGGCAGGTCGACGCGGTTCGATCCTTCGCCGTGGCGGAGGCGCAGCACGGTGCCGAGTTTCGGATCGAGCCCGCCGAAATGATCCTGCAGATGCGCGACGGTTTCCTTGAGGACGGTCCGCGGGTCGGGCGCGGCGCGGCGCTGGTAATGGCGGCCGTTCGCGGGCCGCAGCACCATCAGCGCCAGTGCGTCGCCCTTGCCCCGGCCGTCGAGGTTCCAGTCCCATGCCCGCAGCAGCCCCTGCGCCCGCGCGAGCGCCGGATCGCCCTTCGTATCGAGCGCGAGCAGCCGGTCCATCCACGCCTTCGCATAGCCGGTTTGCGAATAGGCGGTGTCATATTTGATCGCCTTGAGCCGCGCCTCGTCGATCGGACCCGACGCCTCGAACAGCTCGATCAACCGCGTCGCGCGATTGGTCATATCGTCCTCGATCCCGAGCAGGGGCGAGAAAGCGGCGGCATCGAGTTCGTCGCCCGGCCCCGCCGCGACCCACGGCGTGTTATTCGCGTTCATCACATAGCCCGAGCGCGGATTGACGAGCGCCGGAACGCGGTCGAACGGCAGCGTCTTGGTCCAGAGATCGGCCGACGTGTCGCCGGGCAGCACGCCGCGCCAATTATATCCGGCCGGCCGGTCGGGGAACATCGCATTATAGAAAAGCCCGATATTGCCCTTTGCATCGGCGTAGATGAAATTGGTCGCGGGCACGCCCTGCCCCGCCATCGCCGCGCGCCATTCGGCAAAATCCTTCGCCTTGTTCAGCCGGTAATATTGGGTGACCATATTCGCCTGGTCGATCCCCGCGTAGCGGATCGCGAAGGCGCCCTTTTCATACTTGACCACCGGCCCGTGGACCGAGCGATAAATGGTGCGCGGCACGGGCAGCACGAACGGGCCGACCTTGACCTTCAGCCAGATGCGCTTTTCCTCGAGCGGGCGCCACGCTCCGTCGAAACGGTAGTTTTCCCCGCTGTCGTCGAGGGTCAGCTTGTAGACGTCGATCAGGTCAGGCCGGTTCACCGTGTTGGTCCAGCCGAGATATTTATTGTGGCCGAGGAAGGGATAAGGCGAACCGGGAAAGTTCGCGCCGGCGAAGTCCCAGCCCTCTTCGGAATGGACGACCAGTTCGTACCAGGCGACGCCGCCGGTCCACGGCTGGTGCGAGTTCGAGACGAGCCGCGTCGCACCGTCGGACGATCTGGCCGGCGCAACCGCCATGCCGTTCGATCCATTGTCGGCCGGGTCGGTGCCGACCGGCGTCAGTTCGCGCGGGACGAGCTTGCCCGATTTGTCGAGCGCCGGTCCGCCCTCGCGTCCGATCTCGGCTCCTTCGACGAGCGAACCGAGCACCGAATCGAGCCCGAAGAAGAAAGGCGAACGCAGCACGAAACCCGCGACGACATCCTCGCCGGTCACCGGGAACAGCCCGGACAGCCGCACCTCGTCCGGATGCTTGTCGGCATAATGGTTGAGCCCCGCGGCATAGGCCGTGAAAAGCTTTTTCACATCATCGGGAAGCCGCGGCCAGTCGCGCCGCGCCGTCGCGCGCACGTCCAGCAGCGCCTCGGCATAGTCGATCTTCGCCCCATCCTCGCCGAGCATCGCGCCGGCGCGCCCGCGCGTCATCGCGAGCACCTCCTGCAGCGTCGAAAAATCATCCTCGGCATGGGCATAGGCGACGCCATAGGCGACGTCGGCGTCCGTCTTGCCGAAGATATGCGGCACCCCGAACTTGTCGCGCGCGATACGAACGTCGGCGGGCTTGAAAGTGGGCGGCGGGGGCGCTTCGGCGGTCAGCGGTTCCCAGAAAGCGAGCGATACGGCGGCAACGACGACCAGAGCCAAGAAGCCCAGAAAAATCCGTCGCAGCATCGTTGATCCTCTTCGTGGCCGGTCCGCGCGCATCTGTGGCGGCCATGTCGTCCGATGGCAAGCGGCTGTCGTTCGTCGAGGCGGATTTGCGGGTCGGCGGTGCGCCGCTATGCAGGATGCAGGTCATTGAACAACGGGGAATATCGAACGATGCGTATGAAACACCTGCTCCTTTCCGCCTGCCTGTCGCTCGCGCTCGCGCCCTCCGCGATGGCACAAGATATCACCGGATCTGGCGTCGTCCCCGCCACCGTCGCGAACAGCGCCGAACGCGCGATCGGCTTTGCCGCCAACGCGCCTGCGGGCGCGGCGCTTGTCGTCGTGATGACCGACGCCACCTTGCCGCCGCTCGACGGCGTCGCGTTGAGCGCGGCCGAGCGTCAGGCCGTCGCCGCAGCGGCCACGGCGGCGAGTTTCGACGGCAAGGCGGGGGCGACGCTGTCGCTGCGCGGTATCGGCGCGCACCCGCGCATCCTGCTCGTCGGCGCGGGCACCACCCCTTCGTCGCTCGCGCTGGCCGAAGCGGGCGGCAAGGCGGCGCAGGAACTCAGGAGCGAAGGGCATCCGGTGACGATCGCGGGGGCCTATGGCGACCTGTCCGCCGCCGACGTCGCCTATGGCTTCGCGCTCGGCCAGTACCGTTTCGATCGGTACAAGACCGTCGACAAAAAGACGCCGCCAACGGGCGCGGCGACGTTCGTCGGCGCCGATCCCGACGCCGCCGAGGCCGCCTTCACGAGCCGCTGGAAACCGCTTGCCGACGGCGTCCGCCTGTCGCGCGACCTCGCGAACGAGCCCGCCAACGTCATCTATCCCGAAAGCTTCGTCGCGCGCGTGCGCGACGCCTTTGCCGCGACCCCGGGCGTGAGCATCGAGGTGCTCGACGAAGCCGCGATGCGAAAACTCGGCATGGGCACGCTCGTCGGCGTCGGACAAGGCAGCCCGCGGGGATCGCGGCTGCTGGCGGTGCGTTATCGCGGCGCGGGCGCGCCCGACGCGCCCCTTGCCTTCGTCGGCAAGGGCATCACCTTCGATTCCGGCGGGATTTCGCTGAAACCCGGAAACGGCATGTGGGATATGAAGGGCGACATGTCGGGCGCCGCCTCGGTCATCGGCGCCGCGCTGTCGCTCGCCAGGTCGCAGGCGCCGGTGCACGTCGTCGCCGTCGCCGCGCTCGCCGAAAATATGCCCGACGGCAATGCTCAGCGACCCGGAGACATCACGCGCACCATGTCGGGCAAGACGATCGAGATGCTCAACGCCGACGCCGAAGGACGTCTCGTCCTCGCCGACGCCAATGAATATGTCGCCAAGGCTTACAAACCGCGCGCGATCGTCAATATCGCAACGCTCACCGGCGCGATCGTCAGCGCGCTCGACGACCAATATGCCGGGCTCTTCGCGCGCGACGAAAAGCTCGCCGACGCCTTGCTCGCCGCTGGCACCGCGAGCGGCGAGGAACTCTGGCGGATGCCGCTTCATAAAAATTATGCCGAAAAGCTGAAATCGGACGTCGCCGACATCCGCAATATCGCTCCGAGCCAGGGACCGGGCGCGAGCCTCGGTGCGCATGTCATCGGCTTTTTCGTCGACGAAACAACGCCGTGGGCGCACCTCGACATCGCGGGGGTTAATCAGGCCGACAAGGCGACCTCGCTCGTTCCGAAGGGCATGAGCGGCTTCGGCGTGCGCCTGCTCGACCAGCTCGCGCGCGGCGAGGAATAGAGTTTTTGCGGAACCTCGGAAGGCCCCTTGTGTTGCCAAATTGCAACACTATCTTGCTCCGTGAGAAAGGGGCTTTCTGAATGAACCTCGAAAAATTTACCGACCGCGCCAAAGGCTTTCTGCAGGCGGCGCAGACGATCGCGATCCGCATGAACCATCAGCGGATTTCGCCCGAGCACATCGCGAAAGCGTTGCTCGAAGACAATCAGGGCATGGCCGCCGGCCTGATCGCGAACAGCGGCGGCGACACCGCACGCGCGGTGCAAGGCATCGACGCGTTGCTTGCCAAGGTTCCGGCGGTGTCGGGATCCGGCGCCCAGCAAACCCCGGGCCTCGACAACGACGCCGTTCGCCTGCTCGACCAGGCCGAACAGGTCGCCGCGAAAGCAGGGAGCGAATATGTCGCCGTCCAGAACATTCTGCTCGCGATGGCGCTCACGCCCAGCACGCCAGTCGGCAAGGTGTTCGTCGACGCGGGCGTGAAGCCCGAAGCGCTGAACGCCGCGATCGCCAAGCTGACCGGCGGTCGTACCGCCGACACGGCATCGGCCGAGGATCGCTACGACGCGCTTCAGAAATTCGCGCGCGACCTCACCGAAGTCGCGCGCGAGGGCAAACTCGACCCCGTCATCGGCCGCGACGAGGAAATCCGCCGCACGGTGCAAATCCTCGCGCGCCGGACCAAGAACAACCCCGTCCTCATCGGCGAGCCCGGCGTCGGCAAGACCGCGATCGCCGAGGGGCTGGCGCTGCGCATCGTCAACGGCGACGTGCCCGACAGTTTGAAGGATCGTCGCCTGCTCGCGCTCGACATGGGCGCGCTGATCGCGGGCGCCAAATATCGCGGCGAGTTCGAGGAGCGGCTGAAGGGCGTGCTCGATGATGTGAAGGCCGCCGAGGGCGAGATCATCCTCTTTATAGATGAGATGCACACGCTCGTCGGCGCGGGCAAGGGCGAGGGCGCGATGGACGCCTCGAACCTCCTGAAGCCCGCATTGGCACGCGGCGAACTGCATTGCATCGGCGCGACGACGCTCGACGAATATCGCAAGCATGTCGAAAAGGACCCCGCGCTCCAGCGGCGTTTCCAGCCCGTTTTCGTCGGCGAACCGACGGTCGAGGATTCGATCTCGATCCTGCGCGGGATCAAGGAGAAATATGAACTGCACCATGGCGTGCGGATCACCGACGGCGCGATCGTCGCTGCGGCGACGCTATCGAACCGCTATATCTCCGACCGTTTCCTGCCCGACAAGGCGATCGACCTGATGGACGAGGCCGCGAGCCGCATCCGCATGGAGGTCGAATCGAAACCCGAGGAGATCGAGAGCCTCGACCGCCGTATCATCCAGATGAAGATCGAGGAATCGGCGCTCGGCAAGGAAAGCGATGCCGCGTCGAAGGACCGGCTCGCCGCGCTTCAGGCCGAGCTCGCGAACCTCGAACAACAGTCGGCCGAACTCACGCAGCGGTGGCAGGCGGAGAAGGACAAGATCCACGCCGAGGCGAAAATCAAGGAAGAGCTCGACGCCGCGCGCAGCCAGCTCGAGCAGGCGCAGCGCGCCGGCGATCTCGCCAAGGCGGGCGAGCTATCCTACGGCACGATCCCCGGGCTCGAAAGGCAGCTGGAGGAAGCGCAGGCGATCGCCGGCAATGCCATGCTGCGCGAGGAGGTCACCGCCGACGATATCGCCGCCGTCGTGAGCAAATGGACCGGCATCCCCGTCGACCGGATGATGGAAGGCGAGCGCGAGAAATTGCTCGGCATGGAAGAGACGCTGGCGAAGCGCGTGATCGGCCAGGACGAGGCGGTTCGCGCCGTCTCCACCGCCGTTCGCCGCGCGCGCGCGGGGCTGCAGGATCCGAACCGCCCGCTCGGCAGCTTCCTCTTCCTCGGGCCCACGGGGGTCGGCAAGACCGAACTCACCAAGGCGCTCGCGCGCTTCCTGTTCGACGACGACAATGCGATGGTCCGCATCGACATGTCCGAGTTCATGGAAAAGCACAGCGTCGCGCGTCTTGTCGGCGCGCCTCCGGGTTATGTCGGCTATGAAGAAGGCGGCACGCTGACCGAAGCGGTGCGCCGCCGCCCCTATCAGGTCGTACTGTTCGACGAGGTCGAAAAGGCCCACGCCGACGTCTTCAACATCCTGCTCCAGGTGCTCGACGACGGGCGGCTGACCGACGGACAGGGCCGCACGGTCGACTTCACCAACACGCTGATCATCCTCACGTCGAACCTCGGCAGCCAGGCGATCGCGGCGCTTCCCGACGACGCGCCGGTCGAACAGGCCGAGCCCGCGGTGATGGAGGTGGTGCGCGCGCATTTCCGGCCCGAGTTTTTGAACCGGCTCGACGAGATCGTGCTCTTCAACCGGCTCGCGCAGCAGCATATGGCGGGTATCGTCGATATCCAGGTCGCGCGCGTCCAGAAGCTGCTCGCCGACCGCAAGGTGACGCTCGACCTCAGCGACGCCGCGCGCGCGTGGCTCGGCCGGGTCGGCTACGATCCCGTCTATGGCGCGCGGCCGCTGAAGCGCGCGGTGCAGAAATATCTGCAGGACCCGCTCGCCGACCTGATCCTGAAGGGCGAGGTCAAGGACGGATCGACGATCACGGTCGACGAAGGCGACGGCGCGCTGGTGTTGACCCCGGCCTGAGCCTGGTCAGCCCGCACCCGGAACGGCGCGGATCAATTGCTGTGATTGACGGGTGCGCGCGTCATCGCCTCGGCGGTGTCGCGCGCATTCTGGTTGCCCTGCGCCCATGCCTGCTTCCATTGCTCGTTGGTGCGGCACACACGCGCCTTTTTGACCCAAGAGCCGCTCTCCTCGATCTTGCGGCATTTGATATAGTCGGGATGGGTCATCGCCAGCCCTTCGTTGAAGGCCCTGATCTCGGCATTGGTCATCGCCGACGGCGCCTTGTCGAGCGCGCGGCGGTTTTCGGCCTCCGCCGTAGCCGGGGCAGCGGCGAGCGCCAGTGCGGTCAAGATATTCAGCATGGGAGAGACATCCTTCCGTTCATTGCGGCCGGTCGGGCGCCCGCATCAACTGATCCTGCGGCTCCTGCGACACGCTCCACCCGCGCGCGAGCGTTTCCATCGAATCGCGCGCGTCCTGATTGCCCTTGTCGACGATCCGCTTCCATTCGGCGTTGGTGTTGCAGACGCGCAGCTTCTTGACGAGCGAGCCCACCTGCTCGATCCGGCGGCAACGGATATAGTCGGGATCGCTCGCCATCCGCCCTTCGTTATAGGCGTCGATCTCTGCCCCCGACATGTCCGACGGCGCGCGCGCGAGGCGCGGCTCGCCCTCACCTGCGCCCGCCGGTGTGGCGGCGATGATTGCAACGCTTATTGCCAGCGCCCGCATAGTCCTCCCTTTTCGCCCCGATGACCGATCAGTTCGAGTTCACGCCCTTGCCCACCATCGCTTCGGCGGTGTCGCGCGCGTTCTGGTTGCCCTGCGCGGTCACTTCCTTCCACTTTTCATTGGTGTAGCAAACGCGATTCTTCTTCACGAGCGACCCGATTTCGAGCGTCTTGCGGCATTTGATATAATAAGGGTGGGTCTGTGCCAGCCCCTCATTATGCGCCTTGATCTCGGTCGGGGTCATCGCCGACGGCGCCTTGGGCGGCGGCGCGCGATCAGCGGGCGCAGCGCTTTCGGCGGCGAACGCGCCGGGCGCGGCCAGCAGCGCGGCGGCGACAAGAGCGGGGACAATCCGGTTCATGCGTTTCCTCCTACCACGGGCACGGCCCGCAGCCTCATGGCACATATCATATTTGCGCGCGCGGCTTTCGCAAAGCTGAATCTCGGCCACAATCAAACGGCTGCCGCCTAGCGCGGCACGGCATAACCCGATGCATCGGCCGACGCGAAATAGCGCAGCAGCAACTCGCGGTCGCCGGCGGTCATATGCGGGTTCCAGACGTCGAAGATCAGCACCGCGCGCAGCTCGTCGCTATCGTTCCACGCCTCATGCTCGATCGTGTCGTCGAAGGCGAAGGCGGTGCCTTCCTTCCACTCGCGCGTTTCGCCCCCGACGCGAAAGCCGCAACCGGGCGGGACGATCAGCGGCAGATGGACGATCGCGCGCGTGTTGGTGACGCCGGTGTGCGGGGGGATGCGCGTGTGCGGTTTCAGCATCGAGAAAAAGGCGCTCGGCGCGCGCCCGGGGATATGCACCCCCGGAACCGCCGCGAGCGCGGCAGCGGTCGCGGGACAGCGGTCGAGCACCGGCTGGTTCGGCGCGCCATATTCCCACAGGAAACAGGCGCCCCAGTCGAGCCTGTTGTCGAGACCCGACCAGATGGTTTCGGGCGAGCCCGCCTCCATCCGCACATAGGGGCGCAGCGCCTCGCCCGGGTCGTCGAGCAGCGCCTGCAATTCGGCGCGGATCGCCGGGGTTTGCGCCTCGATTTCCCCGAACCAGGGGAAATGCCCGCGGTCGAAGAATTCGTCCGCAGGCAGGAAGGGATAATAGACACCCGCGCATTCGTTCCGGTAGATCCGCCGGCGGCCGAGCGTGCTCGCGATGAAGGCCTCGCCGCGGCGTGCCTCCGCCTCGGTCAGGTCGCCGCGCATGTCCACGAAAGCATCCGATGCCGCGGCGAACATCGTATCGGTCGCCCCCGCGACGAAGTCGCGGCCGTGCGCAAGCAATGGCGCGAGCGGCGGCGGCACCGGGTCGAGTTGCGCGCCGAGCGCGATTGCGGCGCTCCACGCGGCGAGCGCCGCACCCATTTCGCCGCGCGCCTCGTGGCGTTCGCCCTTGCGGATCCATGCCATCAGGTCGCGGCGATCGATCGCGAGCGCGGCGTCGAGCGCCTCAAGTTCACGGGCATCGTCGCCGAGCGCACGCCATGCCGAGCCAAGGTTGCGCTGCAAGGCGCCCGAATGCGGATCGGCCGCGATCGCCGCGCCGAAATGGCGCGCGGCGGCTTCATTGTCGCCGCTCTGCAGAGCCGCGATGCCGAGCCGGTTCGCCTCGACGGCCGAGGCGGGAGGAGGTGTGCTGGTCATGCCCGTGCTTGCCATCGACGGGGCCAGTCGGCAAGGTCGATTGATGACCGCCGCACCGTCCGTGTCCGCCATTGTCGATGATGCCGAATGGCTCGCGCATCGTTATGACCCGGGGCACGACGCCTTCCATTTTCGCCGCGTCGCGCGCGCCGCGCGCGCTTCGGTCCCGTTCCTGATCGACGCGCATCTGGGCGAGGAGGAGGCCCCGGTGATTTTGCGTCGGAGCGATTGCCTCGGCGCGATGGGCGCCCCACCCGCACCGCTCCATTTCATCTTTCACTCGGCCTATTGCGCCTCGACGATGCTGACCCACGCACTCGACCAGCCGGGTGTCGCCGCCAGCCTGTCGGAGCCCGTGCTGCTCAACGACATGATCGGCTGGCGCCGCCGCGGCGCGGCGCCCCGCGATCATGGCCGCGTGATGGACGGCGCGCTCGCGATGCTCGGGCGCGGCTTCGCGCCCGGCGAGGCGATGGTCGTCAAACCGTCGAACATCTTCAACCCGCTCGCCCGCGGGGCGTTGATGCTGCGGCCGGAAGCACGCGCGATCCTGCTCTACGCGCCGCTCCGCGCCTTCCTTTTGTCGGTCGCGCGCAAGGGTATGTGGTGCCGGCTGTGGTGCCGCGAATTGCTCGAATCCTATCTCGCCGACGGCTTTGTCGAGCTGGGTTTCGAACCGCGCGATTATTTCCGCCAGTCGGACCTGCAGGTCGCGGCGGTCGGCTGGCTCGCGCAGCAACAGGCCTTCGCCGCGCTGCTCGACTGGGCCCCCGCGCGGATCGCATCGCTCGACAGCGAGACATTGACACGCGATCCCGTCGCGACGGTCGCGGCGGCGATGGATCATCTGCATCTCGCGGGCGACCGCACCGCGATCGCCGGCCATCCGGCACTCGGGCGCAACAGCAAGTCGGGCGCTGCTTTCGCAGAAGGCGAAAGGCAACGCGACCTCGCCGCCGCCGAGGCCGCCTATGGCGAGGAAATTTCACAGGTCGTCGGATGGGCCGAGGCCGTCGCCGGTCAGGCGGCTATTCCGCTGACGCTTCCCGTGGCGCTTCCGGTGCGCTGACACCCCGGAAAGGGCGGTTTCGGCCGGAAGCGGCCGATAGAGATGTGTGCCCCGGCGAAAGCCGGGGTCCAGAAAGATGGCGCTAACCTGGCATATTTCCGCACTGGGGCCCCGGCTTTCGCCGGGGTGCACGAACGGCCGATAACCACCCCAAAGCGGTCGTCAAACAGCCGCACCATCCGCATAGAAAAAGGGGCGGACATTGCTGTCCGCCCCCAATTCTTGGTCGAAGCGTGAAGCGACTAGAACTTCAGCTTCGCCGACACCGCGTAACGGCGGCCCAGCGCGTCGTAGGTCGACGGGAAGGTGTTGCCGCTGTTGTAGGTGGTCGAACCGATCGAGTTGCCGACGATCGGCGGCTTGTTGTCGAGCAGGTTCTGCACGGTCGCGGTGAACACCAGATTCTCGCTGACATTGAAACGTGCCGTCAGGTCGAAATAATGCTGCGCCTTGATCTTGCGGAACTGCGGATCGACGACGCAGGCGCCCGGATCGGCACCGTCGAAGTCGGGGCAGCCCTGATCGTCGATCGGGAGCAGAACGCCGTCGCCGTCACGGTTCGCAGCATCCGCCGCAGCCCGGTCAGCCGCAAGCTGCGCCGGTTCGAACGACACAGCGTCCTGCCAGCGCCACAGCAGCGAGACGTCCACGGCGTCGAAGCCCAACGTGAAGCGGTTCGAGAACTGGAACTCCGGCTGGATCGAGCCGGTGAACGAGCAGTTCACGCTGTAGTAGCCGACGCATTCGCGGTTGAGCGAATCCGGGCTGGCAACGTTGGCGTTGAACTTCGAATGACGCGTCCAGTTGCCGACAAACGACCAGGCGAGGTTCGCGAAACCAACATCGGTGTTGTAGTTCATCAGAAGGTCGAAACCATCCGTGTACAGGCGGCCGAGGTTGTTGGTCAGACCGAACAGGCCCGGGGTGGTCGCCGGATCGCCGTCGAGACCGCCGGTGATCGGGTTGCGGCGGATCGACGTACAGGCCGGGTCGCTCGCGCTCGCCGCCGTGATGTTGTCGAAGCAGGCCGCGATGATGTCACCCGGAAGCGGCGTGCCCAACACGTCGTTGATCTTGATGTTGTAGTAATCAAGCGACAGGTTGAAACGCGGCAGGAAGTCCGGCTGGAACACCACGCCGAGCGTCCAGGTATCGGCCTTTTCGGGCTGCAGGTTCAGGTTACCACCAGCGGTGATGTTCGCCTGAGCCGCAGTCGGATTGGTGATGACACCGATGGTACCGGCCGGAGCACCCTGTGCGATACAGATCGCGCGAAGGTTGGCGTTGGTGGTCGGAGCCGCGCCCGCGCAGGGATCGATACCGAGGTTGGTCAGCACCGTCGAGGTCGGCGTGAACAGTTCACCGATGTTCGGCGCGCGAACCGCGCGGCTGTAATTGCCGCGGAACTTGACGCCCGCGCCCGGTTCCCAGCTACCGCCGGCTTTCCAGGTCCAGGTGTCGTAGCCACCGGCACCGCGGATGCTGTAATCCGAATAGCGGATACCGGCTTCGAGGGTCAGGCTTTCGAAGAAAGGCTTGTCCTCGATCAGCGGCGCGACGATTTCGGCATAAGCCTCATACACGTCATACGCACCGTCGATGTCGGGGGCCGCACCGCCGGCGCCGCCGAGTTCGCCCGCCGTCTTGGCGAGGAGATCCGACTGCTGCTGCGCCTTGTAGCTGCGATATTCGCCGCCGAGCGCGAAGCCGATCGGCTGCACCGCCATCGGCGAAGCGAAGCCGAGGTCGCCCGAGACGATCGCGCGAACCTGCGCCAGCGAGGTGCGGTTGACCGAGGTGCTGTTTTCCTGAAGGTAATCGGCCATTTCGGGCGTGATCGAACCTTCGGGGCCGAACAGATCGACGGGAACGCAATCGGTGTTGCCGCTCGAGCAGGTCACGCCGTCATTCGTCAGCGCGGCTTCGCGCCAGCGCGACTGCAGGGTGTAGCCCTGAATCGTCTGGATATTTTCCGATTCGCCGTACGCGCCCTCGACGCTCCAGTCGATCGTGTCGGTGATGCCGCCGCGGGCGCCGACGCGATAGTCGAAGAAGGTCGTCTGATAGTCGCTGATACGCGGACCGACTTCGGGGGTACGACGCGACAGCGCGGTCGTAACGGTGCGATAGTTCGGATCATCCTCGTCCACCGCGGTCGCCGCGGCGTCGCACTCGGCCTGCGAGAAGAGCGGCGTGTAGGTGCCGTCCGCCTGCGTCGTGTTGAAACCGCAGAACTGGTTACGCAGGTTCGCGGGCAGGAACGGGTTGTTGAGGTTGATCGTCACGGCGCCGCCGAACGAACCCGACGGCGCGATGATCGTCGACACGGTCTGCTTCGAGAACATGCCGCGCGTATAGACTTCGATCGCGTCCGAAACTTCGTAATTGGCCTGGCCATAGATGTTGAAGCGTTCGAACGGGGTCTGGAAGATGTTGAACGGGTTGAAGTTATAGGTCGCGAAGGTCGGAACCGCCGTGCCCGTCTCCGGATCGATCTGGAACACGCCATTGTTGGCGGTGTCGGGATCGGTGATCGGCAGGCCGTCGGGGCCGAGCGGGCGGGTGCCCGAGAAGCGCGACGGCACCGACGTACCCGAACCGATGAAGGTGTTCGAATAGCTGTCGAGCGTGTTGTTCGAGAAGGGACGCGCGCCCTGATAGACGGCGTCGGCCTGCTGGTAACCGACGCTCAGCACCGCGTTGCCGCGGCCGTCGTCGAAGTTGGCGCCGATCGTGGCGTCGACGCGGAAGATGTTGCCGTCGCCCTGTTCGGTCAGCTGCTCCGAAGCGGTGACTTCCAGACCGGCGAAATCGCGCTTGGTGATGAAGTTGACGACGCCGGTGATGGCGTCGGCACCATAGGTGGTCACCGCCGCGCCGGTCAGCGCGTCGACGCGCTCGATCAGCGCGAGCGGGATGTTGTTGAGGTCGACGCGGCCGTTGACGTCCGACGGAGCGACGCGGTTGCCGTTGTTGACCGCCGAACCGATGTTGGCGACCACGCCGGGCAGTTCGCGCAGAACTTCTTCAGCGACGTTCGACTGCTTGAGCTCGATCGTGTCGGCGGTCGTCACGTTGACCGGCGTCGACTGTTCGAGGTTGGGGTTGCGGATCAGCGTACCGGTGACGACGATTTCCTCGCCCGGTGCCGCGCCCTCGACGGCTGCGTCCTGCGCATAGGCAGGAGCCGAAACCAGGGCGACGCTCATCACGAGCGGCGCAGCACCCAGCTTCAGCTTGGAATAGTGGGTTTTCTTCACAGTGCAGTCCCTTGCTACTGGTGGATTGAAATTACCCGGACCCCCGGCGCGGCGACAGAAAGCCGACGCGCAGATGCCCCGATAGGGTGCGGGATGAAACTTCGTTCATGTGGAGTAAAGGGAATTCCCGGCGCAAAGGGGCGTTTCGCGGCGCATTGTGACGTATTTGCAACAAACTCGGAAAGCCACGAAATACAATATGCTGCATCGCGTCATTCGCGACATTTTGTTTCAATGGTTACGAAATGCGAACGCCGTGGCGACGCCCCGATCGCGAAGCTAGCCGCCGACCGGTCCCGCCAGCTTGCCCGGATCGAGGCGCGCGTCGCGCCATTTGAGGCCCCAGTGCATATGCGGTCCCGTCGCGCGCCCGGTCCGGCCCACCGTGCCGAGCCGCTGGCCCTGGACGACGCGGTCGCCGACCTTCACGTCGAGCCGCTGGCAATGGAGGAAAGCGCTGGATAGCCCCATGCCATGATCGACGATCAACAGATTGCCCTCGAGCGTGAAGGGTGCGGTCGCGGCGAGTACGACAACGCCGTCGGCGGGCGCCACGAAGGGCGTTCCTTCGGGCACCGCGACGTCGGTCCCGCTATGATAGCTGCCAGGTTTGCCCTGATAGACGCGCTGCGAGCCGAAGAAGCCCGACAACCGCCCGGTCACCGGCCAGCGGAACGCCTGCCGCCAGCCGTCGGACGCGACCTGCCTGTCGCGCGCTGCCGCGATCGCGGCGAGTTCGGCGGGACGGCGGCGCTGGAATTCGGCGTTGCTTCTCGCGCCGCCGCGATACGGCGCGTTGATATGCTCGATTCGCCAGCTACCCGGCGCGACGGCAATCGGCCGCACGACCTCGCGCCCGTCGGCGAGCGTCGCGACGAGCCGGGCCTCGGCAGGGGCGTCGCGATCGAAGGCGATCAGGAAGCGGCCGTCGGTGGCGAGCGGGATCGCCTTGCCATCGAAGGTCAGCGTGCGCGTGCCGCCCGGCGCCTGCCCGACCATCACCGCACCCTGCTCGGCGATACCCTGCAATGCGAAATCGGCGCGCACCGGCGGGGACGGCGGAGCGGGCGGGGGCGGGGGAACGGGCTGGACCGACGGCGGTGGCGCGGGCTTCGTTCCCGTATCGGCATCGGTCGACGGCACACAGCCGGCAAACACGGTCATCAGCGCAAGCGCCGCCCCGTATCGAAGCCAATCCGCCTTTGCCGGCCTCATGCCCCGCGCGCGGAGTCCAGCGCGGCCTGCACCGACAGCGCGGCGCTCGCATAAGGCTCCTGCCGCGCGACCGACCAATAGCGCAGCTCGTCGAGCCCGATCGGGGCGCCGGTCACCGCGCACAGCACATGGTCGCCCGGCGAAAGGATGCGAAAGCCGTTCGGCCCATATTGGAGGCGGGCAAGGCGGTTGCGGCTGGCGATCAACATGATTCTCTATCCATAAGGCGGCAAGGCATTGGCGCGACTATAACAGCATCGTCTCGCGCGGCCACCCCCTGCCCTTCGAACGGATTCAGAACAGCTCGCCCTGCCCCCGGCCCGGCCCGGCGGCGGACGGCTTGCGCGCGGGCTTCGGCGCGGCGGGCGGCGGAGGTTCGTCGCTCCCCGCCACATGCACAGGCACGTCGCCGTCGGCGAACTGCAGCCGCAGACGCCCGGCGTCCCTTGCCTTGCCCGCCGTCGCGACGATCGCGCCGCTGCTGTCGCGCACCATTGCATAGCCGCGCGAGAGCAGCGCGCGGGGGTCGAGCGAGGTCAGCAGCCGCCCCAGCCCTTCGAGCAGCGCGCGGTCGCGGTCCCAGCGCCGCGCGAGCAGCGCGGGGCGCAGCGCCGCGCCGCGCGTCGCCAGCCGCTCCGAAATCACGGCCAGCCGGTGGCGCTGGCTACGGTCGAGGCGATCGCCCGCGTCGTCGAGCCGCTGGCGCTGCGGCGCGTAAAGCGCCTCGCGCTTCGGCAGGTGGCGCGCGAGGGCCGTCAGCCTTTCGTCCGCAAGCCGATGATGGCGGTTCGCGGCGCCGATGATACGGCCGTTCCACGTCGCGAGCTGCGCCTGCAACTCGGCGCGCACCGGCACCGCCATCTCGGCCGCCGCAGTCGGGGTCGGCGCGCGGACGTCGGCGGCATAATCGGCCAGCGTCACGTCAGTCTCGTGCCCCACCGCGCTGATCGTCGGGATGCGGCAATCGGCGATCGCACGCACGACGACCTCTTCGTTGAACGCCCACAGATCCTCGATCGACCCGCCGCCGCGCGCGACGATGACCAGATCGGGACGCGGCACCGCCCCGCCAGGCTCGATGGCGTCGAAGCCGCGGATCGCACCCGCGACCTGCGCTGCCGCGCCGTCGCCCTGCACCAGCACCGGCCACACGATCACATGCGTTGGGCAGCGGTCGGCCAGCCGGTGCAGGATATCGCGGATCACCGCGCCGGTCGGCGAGGTCACGACCCCGATCGTGCGCGGCAGATAGGGCAGCTGGTCATATTTTCGCTCGCGGTCGAACAGTCCCTCGGCGCCGAGCCGCGCCTTGAGCTTTTCGAACAGCAGCATCAGTGCGCCTTCGCCCGCCACTTCGAGCGTATCGACGACGAGCTGATATTTGGAGCGCCCCGGATAGGTGGTGAGCTTGCCCGTCGCGATCACCTCGATCCCGTCCTCGGGCCGGAACGCCAGCCGCCCCGCCTGCCCCTTCCACATCACCATGTCGATCAGCGCATTGTCATCCTTCAGCGCCGCATAGAAATGCCCGGACGCCGCGCGCTTTGCCCCCGACAATTCACCTCGCACGCGCACGCGCGCGAAGCCGTCCTCGACCGTGCGCTTGATCGCCGCCGACAATTGGCTGACGGATAAGGCAGGCGCATTGTCCCCCGGCGTCGCCTCGGCTAACAGCCGCGCGTCGGTGCCATCGTCGGACGCCGTATCGGGAAAAGGGACAGACATGAATATCCTGCTGGTCGGATCGGGGGGCCGCGAACATGCGCTGAGCTGGCAGTTGGCACAATCGCCAAGCTGCGCCAAGCTCTATGCCGCACCGGGCAACCCGGGAATCGAGCTTTACGCCGAATGCGTGCCCGTGGCCGCCGACGATCTCGACGGGCTGGTCGCCTTTGTGAAGGCGCATGCGATCGACCTCGTCGTCGTCGGCCCCGAAGCGCCGCTCGTCGCGGGCCTCGCCGACCGGCTGCGCGCCATCGACATCCCGGCGTTCGGTCCCTCGGCCGCCGCCGCCCGGCTCGAGGGTTCCAAGGGCTTCACCAAGGATCTCTGCGCACGCGCCCACATCCCGACCGCTGCCTATGTCCGCTGCACCAGCGCGGATGAGGCGCTCGCGGTGCTCGAAGGTTTTTCGATCCCCGTCGTGATCAAGGCTGACGGACTCGCGGCGGGCAAGGGCGTGATCATCGCCGAAACGCGCGAAGACGCCGAAGCTGCGATCGAGGATATGTTCGACGGCGCCTTCGGCAGCGCGGGCGCCGAGGTGGTGATCGAGGAATTTATGACCGGCGAGGAAGCGAGCTTCTTCGCCCTTTCCGACGGTACCGACGTCATCGCTTTCGGCAGCGCGCAGGATCACAAGCGCGTTGGCGACGGCGATGTGGGACCGAACACCGGCGGCATGGGCGCCTACAGCCCCGCGCCCGTCCTCACCGCAGACCTCGAGGCCGCGGTCATGGACCGCATCATCCGGCCGACGGTGGCGACGCTCGCCGCGGAGGGCACGCCCTATGTCGGCGTGCTCTTCGCCGGGCTGATGCTCACGGGCGAAGGGCCCAAGCTGATCGAATATAATTGCCGGTTCGGCGACCCCGAGTGTCAGGTGCTGATGATGCGCTTCAAGGGCGATTTCGCGGCGCTGCTCCACGCCGCCGCAACCGGCGCGCTCGCCGGCGCCGAAGCCCCGGCCTTTTCGCACGACTATGCACTCACCGTCGTGATGGCGGCGAAGGGCTATCCAGCGACCCCCGAAAAGGGCGGCGCGATTCGCGGCATCGCCGATGCAGAGGCGGGCGGCGTGCGTGTCTTTCATGCGGGAACGGCGCGCGACGATCGCACCCTCGTCGCCGCCGGCGGCCGCGTCCTCAATGTGACCGCCACCGGCAAGAGCGTGACCGAAGCGCAGGCGCACGCCTATGCCGCGGTCGACAAGCTCGACTTCCCCAGCGGCTTCTGCCGCCGCGACATTGGTTGGAGAGAGATCGCGCGCGAGGCGCGCTAAGGGGCTGGCGCGAGGCAGCCCGCGAGGCGGGTGACAAGGGTGGACGTGCGCGAAAACGCGGAATAGGCTGGACAAAAGTCACAAGCGGAGAAGATCATGACCTGGCTTCAGGAAAACTGGATTATCGCGGTCGTCGGCCTTGTCGTTGCCGTCGTGCTTTTGTGGTTGCTGTTCGGACGCTCGAAGCCTGCCGAAATTGCGCCGCCGGCCGTGGAACCGACGAAGCCCGCCAAACCGCTCGAACCGGCGAAGCCCGACATCATCGCCGCCGAACCCGCGCGCTTCAAGCCGATCGAGCCCAAACCCCAGCCCGTCGCCCCCGCGCCGCCGCCCGCGCCCGTTGCGAAGGCAACGCCGCCCGAGCCTGTTCCCGCGCCCGCGACCATCGCCGAAGCGGCCCCCAAGCCCACGGCCAAACCGAAAGCCGCCGCAAAAAAAGCCGCGACCAAGCAACCCATGGCAAAAGCCCCTGCCGAGCCTGCGGCAAAGGCGGCGGCCAAACCTGCGGCGAAAAAGGCGGCTGCAAAACCGGCGCCGGCCGAAGCCGCCCCGATCCCGGAGGAACCGACCGTTCCGCCCCCGGCCGCGGCGAAACCCGCGCCCAAGGCGGCAAAAACTACGGCCGACAATCTGCAACTGCTGAAGGGCGTCGGCCCCAAGCTCGTCGTGCTGCTGAACGGGCTCGGCGTCACCAGCTTCCAGCAGATCGCCGACTGGACCGAGGCTGACGTCGCGCGGGTGGACGCCGAACTCGGCGCCTTCCAGGGCCGCATCACGCGCGACAATATCGTCGACCAGGCGGGCTATCTGGCGCGCGGCGACAAGGCCGGCTTCGAAGCCAAATATGGCGCGCTCGGCGGCGAGCTCTGAGAAGGCCGACCGCTCCGCCCATTTGTCGCCCAGGCGTGAGGCGGAGCCTGATCTGTCTTTTCATGCAAGGGCCGGCGTGCCCGGGTCCAAGCCCGGGATGACCGAAAACGGCTAAGGGGCAGGGCAGCCTCCCATCCCCGAACGGACCACCGATTTGCGTTGAAACAATTTATTGGCGTTTCAGCGTATAAGGCGGGCTGGCCTGCTCCGCGCGAATCGCGCGCGAAGCGCCGACGGAAATTCGATGCACCCATGAAGCCCGAACTGTCCTTGACCGCCCGTTCGACGTGGCGCGACCCGGTGCCGGAAAAACCGGCGGGGCCGGGGCGTTTCTTTTGGGCGGGGATCGTCGGGGTGGTCGCGGTCGCCTGTCTCGCCCTCCTCCTGTCGAGCGGACAGCTTCGCGCGCCAGCCGTCTTCGGCCCCTACAGCGTGTCGGTACCGCTCGATTTCAAGGCTTATGACCCCGAACGCTGGGCGATCATGAACGCCGAAGACTATCGGACGGCGCTGAAAATCGATCCGACTCTGCCCGACCCGGCGAGCGTGGGTTACGGCGACGCAACGGCGATGCCTCCCGCCGACCCCGCACTGCTGCGCGAGGAAGCCTTCGTCGGGCCGCCCGCCAAACCCTATGTCTTTCGCGGGGTTACGGCGCTCGACCGCGAGCGCGCGCATTATTGCCTGACCGCCGCCATCTATTACGAGGCCGCGTCCGAGACCGACGACGGAATGCGCGGCGTCGCGCAGACGGTGATCAACCGCGTCCGCCATCCAAGCTTTCCCAACACGGTATGCGGCGTCGTCTTTCAGGGATCGCAGCGAGCGGGCGTGTGCCAATTCACCTTCAGCTGCGACGGCGCGATGGCGCGCGCGCCCGAACGGCGCAACTGGCTGCGTGCGAGTCGGGTCGCGTCGGCGGCGCTCGGCGGCACCGTCTTCCCCAAGGTCGGGCTCGCAACGCATTATCACACGCAAGCGATCTGGCCGCGCTGGGGCAAGAGCCTGGTGATGACCAACATCGTCGGCGCTCATATCTTTCACCGTTGGCGCGGCCGCTGGGGTATGCCCGATGCGTTTCGCGCGCCCTATCCGGGCCGCGAGCCGGTTCCGGGCCCCTACCTCCCGCTTGCGCAGCAACTGGCGATCCTCAAGGGCCAGGGCCTCGCCCCCGGTGCCGGGCCCGCGCCGATGCTCGCCGGCCCCGCCGCGTCGCTGCCCGATGTCGCCCCGGCGCCGCTGCCCGGCGCGATGACGTCCCCGGCAACGGTTCCGCCGCCGCCTGCCGCAGCGCCGACCTATACCGACCCGCGGCTCAACCAGTCGGGCCAGATCCGCGAGGAATTCAGCAAGAGCGGAGAGTGGAAAGACTGATATTTTCGGCCTAGGCTTCGCGTATCAGCATGGGAGGCCAGGATGGGGCATGTCAAAGGCATCGGCGGACTGTTTTTCCGGGCGCGCGCGCCCGAAGCACTCGCCCTTTGGTATCGCGAGCGGCTCGGCGTCGGCGGCGGATGCAGCGCCGACGACAGCGTGCCGCCGAACCAGTGGGTCTGGAACGTCGCCGCCGGTCCGCTGGTCTTTGCGCCCTTCAAGGCTGACACCGATTATTTCGCCGCCGATCGCCAGTTCATGATCAACCTGCGCGTCGACGACCTCGACGCCGTGCTGGCGCCGTTTCGCGAGGCGGGCGAGGAAATCATCACGAAGGACGAATGGGATGACCCCGCGATCGGCCGCTTCGCGCGCGTCCACGATCCCGACGGCAATCCGATCGAGCTTTGGGAGCCCCCGAAAAGCTGACATCGTCATCCCGGCGGAGGCCGGGGTGACAATGGTCCCTATCTGCCCTGGCTGCGCCAGCGCTTGACGACGCGCTCGAGGATTTCGGCCTCGCCGCCCGTCTCGCGCCATAGCTTCGAAAAGAGCGGATCGCTCGACGCCGGCCGCTTTTCTTCCTCGAGCGTGTCGAGATGCACACGGATCGGGATCGACACGCCTTCGCCGCAGATGATGCATTCGCGGTTGCGCAGCGCCGGGATCGAATCGATGAAGCCGCGCGCGCCCTCGGGCATCGCGGCTTTCACGAAATGCTGGTCGCGCTCGTTGTTGAGACGCATCGAGATGATCGTGCCGCACTGCGACAGCACGCCTTCGGCCAGATCCGACGGACGCTGGGTGATCAGGCCCAGCGACACGCCATATTTGCGGCCTTCTTTTGCGATCCGCTCGAGGATCTTGCGGACCGCCTGCCCCGTCCCGACGTCTTTCGACGGGATGTAGCGGTGCGCTTCCTCGCAGACGAGCAGGATCGGACGCTGCGGCTCGCCGCGCGACCAGATCGCATAGTCGAAGGTCAGGCGCGACAGCACCGCGACGACGACGCCGGTGATGTCGGAGGGCACGCCCGACACGTCGATGATCGAGATCGGGCGGCCGTCCGACGGCAGGCGGAATATCTTGCCAAGGAAATTCGCCATCGTGTCGGCGACGAGCATGCCCGAGAACATGAAATTATAGCGCGGGTCGGCGCGCATTTCCTCGATCTTGCCCTTGATACGCATGAAGGGCGCCGACGAGGTCGCCTTGTCGAGCTTGCCCATTTCGTTGGTGAGGATGTTGAGCAGGTCGGAAAGCAGGTAGGGAATCGGCGAGTCGACCGTGATCTTGGTCATGCCTTCGGCGAGCCGGTTCTTGGTGCGCGCCTGCAGCAGGCAGCGCGCGAGCACGTCGCAATCGGCCTGGCGGTCACGCCCTTCGGCGGTGACGAAGACTTCGCAATGCTCCTCGAAATTCATCAGCCAATAGGGCATGGCGAGATTGTCGACGTCGAAAAGCGCGCCGGTGCCCTTGAAGGCGGCCGAATATTCACCGTGCGGGTCGATCATCACGATATGCCCCTGCGGGGCGAGCTCGCAAATCTTGTGGAGGATCAGCGCCGCACTCGTCGACTTGCCCGTACCGGTCGATCCGAGCAGCGCGAAATGCTTGCCGAGCATCGCATCGACATAAAGCGAGCCGCGAATATCCTTGGTCGGATAGACGGTGCCGATTTCGACGTGCGCGCGCTCGTCGGCGGCGTATATCTGCTTGAGGTCGGCGCTGGTCGCCGCGAAGACCTGGCTGCCCGGAATCGGATAGCGGGTGACGCCGCGCCGGAAATTGTGGATGCGCCCGGTGATTTTTTCCTCTTCGCCTTCGCCGAGGAAGTCGATCGTCGCGACGATCAGGCCCTCGCCGCGCGTGTCGAGTTGCTGGTCGCGGATGCTCGCGATCAACCAGATGTTGCCGACGCGGACCTTGACCTGCGCCCCGACCTGGCCCGCCATTGCCACCGCCGCATCGTTCGACGCCGCCAATTTGCCGATGATCGCCGAATCGAGCAGGATGCGCGAAGCCGAGCCCGAAATATCGACGACTTCGCCGATCATCAGGTCGTCGCGATGATGGTTGGTCACCGGCGCGACCGGCGCCGCCACGCCGCCGCCCGCCAGGCGGACGTGCTGTGCCGCTGTCAGATCCCCGGCGCCGAATCCGCCACCTTGCATGTCCATATATCCGCCCCGCCTATTGTGGTCCCGGCTCGCCCTATCGCAGACGAGGGTAAATAGGCCGTGAACTTTGGGCGAAAAGCGGCTGACGAGAACGGGGCTAGCGGCGGCGGAAAATCGCCGAAGCGGCGTAGCCGAGCACCAGCGACAACAGCACCGCGGACAGGCCGTAAAGAAAGCCGTGGCGCTCCGCCGCGAGCGCCACGAAGCGTTCGAACCCGGCCTTGCGGATCTGGACGTCGCGCGATGCAACCGCAAGCACGCGGCCGCGGCTGATCAGATAGGTTTCGGCGCGATAGGTCCCCACCGGAACGCGGGCGGGCACGGGGATGCGCGCGCGATAGAGCACGCCTTCGGTAATTTCGACCGCAGCGGGGTTTTCGACGAAGAGGCCCGCGCGGCGATAGAGGTCGATGAGTCCCGCCTCGAACCGCTCGAGCGTCTTTGCCTCGGAAAATTGGGTCGGCGACATCGACAGATTGGCAAGGCCGAGCTCGAAAATCGCCGCGGTCCGTTCATCGACCAACTTGTCGATCGGGCGCGACGATCCGATCGCGTAGAAGCTCGGCGAAGTGCGCAGGCGGATGCTGCTGGCATTGACCCATATTCCCGCGACGCGGCGCTTTTCGCGTAGCACTATCGGCCGCACCGGGCCCTTGAGAACGACGACGATATCGGCGCGGTCGTCGGGCAGGCGCTGCCCCGGATAGAGGATCGCGCCGAACAGCAGCAGTTCCTCGCCCGTGAAGCTGTACTGGATGTCGATCGCGCGGCTCGACACATCGGGGACGAGCCGCGGGTCGGCGGCGCCCGCCGCGGTCGCCGGGAGCAGCGCCAGTGCGAATGCGAGGATCAGGGCGCGTGCAGCGGTCATTGCACCGTGTAGATTTCGTCGGGGCGGATGAAGAGATCGACCGCCATCCGCGCCGCGACGAGGAGCACGATGACCGCGAGCGCCATGCGCAGATATTCGGGCTTCACCCGCTGCGCGAAGCGCGCGCCGATCTGCGCGCCGGTGACGCTGCCGAGCAGCAGCAGCCCGGCGAGCACGATATCGACCGCCCCCGTCGTTAGCGCGTGGACCATCGTCGTCGCGATCGTCACGAACAATATCTGGAACAGCGACGTGCCGACGACGACCTGCGTTCCCATGCCGAGCAGGAAGATCATCGCGGGCACCATGATGAAGCCGCCGCCGACGCCGAGCAGCATCGTCAATATGCCGACCACCATGCCGAGGATCAGCGGCGCAAGCGGCGAGATATAGAGGCCCGAGCGATAGAAGCGCCAACGCAGCGGCAGGTTCGCGACCATCGGGTGGTGGCGCCGCTTGCGCGCGGGCGCGGGCAGCCCGGCGCGCATGGTGCGCAGCGCGCCCAAAGCTTCGCGCGCCATGATCCCGCCGACCGAGCCGAGCAGGACGACATAGAGGATGTTGATCACCGTATCGATCTGGCCCCACGCCGTGAGCAGTTCGAACAATCCCGCGCCGACCAGCGAGCCGAGCAGGCCGCCGGCGACGAGCACCGCCCCCATGCGCAGGTCGACCCCGCCGCGTTCGAGATGCGCGAGCGCGCCCGACACGCTGGCGCCGGTCACCTGCGTCGCGGCCGACGCCGCCGCGACCGTGGGCGGAATGCCATAGAAGATAAGCAGCGGCGTCGTCAGGAAGCCGCCGCCGACGCCGAACATGCCCGACAGGAACCCCACCCCGCCGCCCAGCAGGATGATGACCAGCGCATTGACCGAGAGATTGGCGACTGGAAGATAAAGATCCACGAAGGCCCCAAATGCGTATCGACGATACCGGAACGGCGGCGATTCCGCGGACACTAGACCATTTTTGCGGCACGGGGAATCGGCCGCGACGGCTATTTTTTCACGATCAGAAGTCGGCGGCGAGGGTCAGCGCAAGGCCGCTTTCGGGTGTCGCGTCGCCAGCGACGCGCTGGCGCCAGTCGAGCGCGATGCGGCTGCCTTCGCCGACATCGGGCAGGCGCAGCGTCAGCCGCGGCCCGACATCGACGCGCGCCGCGCCGGGCTGCACCGCGCCCGCTGCGAGCGCGCCGAGCCGCAACGAGGTTTCGCCCGCTCCGAGCCGGCGGTCGACAAGGATCGCGCCGTCGGCAAAGCCGTCACGCCGCCGCGCCCCGACGACGCCCGCCTGCGCATAAGCGTCGAGCCGGAACCCGGCGGGTAAAGCAACGTCGGACACCCCGCCGCCAGCCATCACGGCAAGCGCGCTACGCCCCTCCCTTCCCGCGGCAACGCGCTGCTCGATAGCCACATCGACCGGCAGATTTGCAAGCGGCGCGAGCGCGAGGCCGAATGCGACCTCGCGCTGCGCGGGACGCTGCACCGCGACCGTGGCGCGGCCATAGGCGCGCACGCGGCCGGTTTCGCCGAAACCATAGGCGAGCCGAAGGCCGGCCTGGCTACCGCCGAGCTGGCTCGCGGCGCCGAGCGCGTCCGGGGTACCCCCCGACCCGTCGCGCAAATAGAGCCAGCCGCCGAGCGACCAACCCGAAAGCTGCCGCCGGATCCAGAATGGCTCCCCCTGCCCCGGATCGGCGCGCGCGGCGGGCGAAAACGGAAACCATTGCGTTTCGTGCGAACCGACCGCCGAGCGGACGACGCCGCCCGGCCGCGGCGGCAGCAAGCGCGCCATCAACGCGAAGCGAAGGCTGTGGCGATCCGCACCAAGGTCGTCTGCGGGAGGCTCTCCGGCCGCCTCGAACTCTGCCGCAAACGAAGGCCGCACGGCCAAATCCGCGCTCGCGGACGCGCGCCCCGGCATTGCAGCCACGCCAAGCGCACCGACGGAGGGCGCCGGACGTTCGGGAAGGCGGCCTCCCTCCGCGAAGGGCGAAGGCGGAGCCCAGCGCGCGGGCATGGCATCTCGCGGCACCGACATGGCGGGATTCCAGACCATCATGATCCTGAGAGCGGTCCAGCCACCGACGCACAGCAACAGGAAGCGCAGCGGCGGGGCGCCGCGGGGCGCATCGACGCGGCGCGCCATCATCGTGCCACCCGCCGCGCCAGAACCTCCTCATGCACCGGCTCGCTTCGGGGATGGTCGGTCTTGTCCCACACCACCTCGCCCGATCGCAGCATCCGCCAGTAAAGGATGATGGCGCGCCGTGCGGCAAGAATCGCGACCACATTCGAGAAAAAGGCGCGCGGTATCGCAGCCATCGCCTCGCCGGGGCCATACCATCGCGCGGTGAAATGCCCGCGCATTCCAAGCCGCCAGCAGAGCAGCAACAGGTTGAAGGTCAGGAGCAGCCGCAAGCCGTCACCCAGAAGGATCGCATCCCAGCCCAGAACCAGCCGCCCCGCCACACCCAGTAGCGCCACGACGGCCCCCGCATAAGCGGCGAGGAGAATGAGCGAGGCCAGCGGCGCACGCCGATCGCGCCACAGCATCCAGCGCGCGAGCCACGCGCGACCTGCGGGAAGGCCGGGCACCTTGCGCCGCGAACCCGGCCAGCCGAGGTGATCCCATCCGGCGAGCGCGATTCCCGCAATCCAGCGCGATTTCTGCCGCACCGCCTTTTCGATTTCGCCGGGAAAGGCACCCCGCGAGACGATCCTATCGCCCGCCGGCCCGGCCGTGTCGACGAAACGCGTTCCGAGGCCATAGGTGCCGATCAACATGCCGATCTCATAATCTTCGGTCAGGCTGTCGCAGCGAAACGGCTCGCCGCCGCGTTCGATCGCCAACAGCGCCAGTGCGCTTCGCGTCAGCGCGCAACCGACGCCCGCCGACGGCAACGGCAGGCCAAGGCTCGAGCGAACGGCCAGCTCCTTGCCATGCGCCTCGGCAAATTCGTCCGCATAATGACCGCCGATCCAGCGTTCCTTGTGCGCGATCAAGGGCATGACGGGGATTTGCACCATGGCATGCTCGCCAAGATGGCGGCGATAGAGCTGAAGCTCGTCGGGATGCACATGGTCCTCGGCATCGTGAAGGACGATCGCGGCGAAGCGCATGCCCTCGGCGCGTTCGTCCTCGCCAAGCGCCGCCCAGAGCCGGTTGAGATTGTCGCCCTTGGTCGTCGGCCCCTCGCGGCTGCCGATCACCAACCGCAGCCGCCGGTCGCGCGCGACCAGCGGCGACACGGCGAACAGCGTCGCGGCGTCGTTGGGGTAGCAGCCGACATAAAGCCGGAAATCCTCCCCTTGCCACGCCGCCATAGTCCGATGCAGCATCGCCGGAAGCACTTCGGCTTCGTCCCACGCCGGCACGAAGATCGCAAAGCGTCCGTCGATTGGCGGGGCATCGGGCGCCGGCGCCGGGTCACGGCGGCGCGTCGCCAGCCACAAGGCGTCGAACAGCAGATCGTCGAGCCCGATCAGCAATATTCCCACCGATGCGAACAGCATCAGTTCATGACCGGCGCCGAACACCAGCCATTCCAGCCATGCGGTCGACAGCTCCAATATGCTAGCCCCGCGCCCCCCGATGACCTAATGTCATCCGTACCTATAGTGCTAGTGAATGGAGACGGTTTGTAAAGTCGGCGCCATTCCGCCGGTTATTGTCAAACTGACTGACGAAATAAGGAAATAGCTTACCCATGACTCGCAGTTTTCCGCCCCGTTCTGCATTGCGTGATTTTCTGGAGAGCGAGAGTGCCGGCGGCATGCTGCTCATTTTCGCCGCCATTTTGGCGATGATTGTCGCCAATTCGGCATTCGCCGAGACGTATGAGCACGCGATTCACGCGGTGACCGGCCCGGTACTCACCGACAAGCTCGGCCCGATGACCGTTCACCTGTGGATCAACGACGGGTTGATGGCGGTGTTTTTCCTGCTCGTCGGGCTGGAGATCAAGCGCGAGTTCGTTGATGGGCGGCTGGCGAGCTGGGACCGGCGGCGGTTGCCGTTCATCGCTGCGGCGGCCGGTATGGCGGTGCCAGCCGCGCTCTACATGCTTTTCGCCGGAAAAGAGCCGGGGCTGGCGCAGGGTTGGGCGATCCCGGCGGCGACCGACATCGCTTTTGCGATGGGGGTGCTCGCGCTGCTCGGCAAGCGCGCGCCGACGTCGCTCAAGCTGTTCCTCGTCACCGTCGCGATCGTCGACGACATGGGCGCGGTCGCGATCATCGCGCTTTTTTACACGGCCGAGATCAACATGGCCGCGCTCGGCGCCGCGGCGGCGATCCTCGCCCTCATGTTCGTGATGAACCGTTCGGGGGTGAAGAGCCTCATCCTCTACCTGCTGATGTTCCTCCTTCTCTGGTATGCGATGCTGCTGTCGGGCGTCCATGCGACGATCGCGGGCGTACTCGCCGCGATGGCGATTCCGTTCGAGCGCACCCCGGGCGCACCCGACAGCCGAACGTCGCCGCTGCACCGGCTCGAACATGCGCTGCACCCCTGGGTGGCCTTCGCGATCGTGCCTTTGTTCGGCTTCGCCAACGCCGGGGTCGATATTCGAGGGCTCGGGATCGACCAGATTTTCGCGCCCTTGCCGCTCGGTATCGCTGCAGGCCTGTTCCTCGGCAAGCAAGTCGGCATTTTCGGCAGCGTCTGGCTTTCGGTCAAACTCGGCATCGCGGGAAGGCTGCGCGGCGCGACATGGCTGCAGGTCTATGGCGTCGCAATGCTGTGCGGGATCGGCTTCACGATGAGCCTGTTCATCGGCGGGCTGGCCTTTCCCGGCGACGCGCTGCTCGTCGAGGAAGCGAAGATCGGCATTCTGATGGGATCGCTGGTGGCCGCGCTCGTGGGCTTTGCCGTCCTGCGCTTCGCCCCGCTTCATCCGCAGCATAGCGCGGTCGAAAGCGCCTCGAACGGGGAAATCGCCGCCGACGGCGACGTCCGCGACACGTCCGAAGGCCAGGGCTAGGCCAGGACATGCACAAGCCGATTTTCCTGTCACTGATCGCCGCCGCGGTCCTGTCGGGCTGCGCCGCGACGGCTACGAAGCAAACGGCCGCCACACCCGGCGTCGCGACGCTCGACGTGCGCCGCGCCGCGGCCTCGACGAAAGCGCTCGATGAAATCGCCGCCTCTTACCTGCGCCTCAGCCTCGAAATCGGGACGCATGAGCCGGGCTATATCGACGCCTATTACGGCCCGCCCGAACTGCAAAAGGCGGCCGAGGCGGCGCCGCGTGACAAGGCCGCGCTGCTCGCGGCGACGCGCGCCTTGATGGCGGAGGTCGATATCGCCGCGCGGCGTATCTCCGACCCGCTCGCGAAACGCCGCGCGGCCTTCCTCCGCGCCCAGCTTCGCGCCGCCGAGACGCGATTGATGATGACGCAGGGCACGCGCTTCGCCTTCGCCGACGAAGCCGAGCGATTGTTCGGCGTGCGCCCGCGGCTCAAGCCGCTCGCCAGCTACGACACCGAACTCGCCAGGATCGAAAAACTGGTCCCCGGCGAAGGCGCGCTCGCCGACCGCGTCGAGGCCTATCTCGACGGTTTCACCATCCCGAAGGACCGGCTGCAAAAGACCTTCGACACCGCGATCGCGCGCTGCCGCGGGCGCAGCATGGCGCATATCGCGATGCCCGAGGGCGAGAGCTTCCGTCTCGAATTCGTCACCGACAAGAGCTGGAGCGGCTATAATTATTACCAGGGCGGCTATCACAGCCTGATCCAGGTCAACACCGACCTGCCGATCCGCCTGTCGCGCGCGCTCGATCTCGGATGCCACGAGGGCTATCCGGGGCACCACCTCCTCAACATGAAGCTCGAAGAAAAGCTGGTCAAAGCGCGCGGCTGGACCGAATTCAGCGTCTACCCGCTCTACAGCCCGCAGAGCCTGATCGCCGAAGGCAGCGCCAATTACGGCATCGACCTCGCCTTTCCCGCGAGCAGCAAGGCCGATACCGAGCGCGACATACTGATGCCGATCGCCGAGATCGCGGTGCCGGCGGACGACCGCTATTGGCAGCTGCTGAAAGCGATCAAGCGCGCGTCGGGCGCGCGGCTGACGATCGCGCAGCAATATCTCGACGGCGAAATCGACCGCACCACCGCGACCCTGCTGACGCAGAAATATCTGCTCGTCTCGCGCGAGCGTGCCGAACAGTCGGTGCGCTTCACCGACCAGTATCGCAGCTATGTCATCAACTACGGCCTCGGCGAGACGATGGTCCGCGCCTGGGTCGAGCGCGGCAATCCAAGCCGCGACGAGATGTGGCGGCGCATGGAGCGGATCGTCAGCGAACCGACGCTGCCTTCGGACCTGCTGGCGCGCTAAAACCCCGGATCAGATATCGACAACAATCTTGCCGAAATGCGCGTTCGCGGCCTGGTGCCGGAAGGCGTCGGCGAGCTTCTCGAGCGGGAAATGGTCGCTGATAATGGGCCGGATGCCATTCGTCTCGACGCCCGCGATCATATCGAGCTGTTGCTGGCGGCTGCCGACGGTGAGGCCCTGCACGCGCAGATTCTTCGCCATCAACAGCGCGGTCTGGACGGGGCCCGCGAACCCCGCGAGCACGCCGATCAGCGCGACATGCCCGCCGACGCGCGCCGCGACCATCGACTGGTCGAGGGTGCCGGCGCCACCGATCTCGACGACGGTATCGACCCCGGCTCCTCCGGTCAGCTCGAGCGCCTTCGCGCCCCAGGCGGGCACCTCCTTGTAATTGACCAGCTCGTCGGCACCGAGCGCCTTCAACCGTTCGAGCTTGGCATCGGAAGAACTCGTCGCAATCACCCGCGCGCCGGCGGCCTTCGCGAATTGCAAGGCGAACACCGACACGCCGCCGCTGCCCTGCACCAGCACGGTCGAGCCCGGTCGTGTGCGGCCATCGACGAACAAGGCGCGCCACGCCGTCAGCCCGGCGCAGGTCAAGGTCGCGGCTTCGGCCGCCGAATAGCCTGTCGGCGCCCCGGTGAACCAGTGCTCGGGCGTCACGACAATCTCGCGCGCATAGCCGTCGATGCCGTCGCCCGGCACGCCGCGAAACGCGGTCGCGGGCGGCGCGCCGTCGATCCAGTCGGGGAAGAAGGTCGAGACGACGGTGTCGCCCGGCTTGAACTGCGTCACCCCGTCGCCGACCGCCTCGACCGTCCCGGCTCCGTCGGACATCGGGATACGACCGTCAGCAGCGGGGATCATGCCCGTCACCACGGCATAGTCGTGGAAGTTGAGCGACGATGCGGCCAAGCGAACGCGGATCTCTCCCGGCCCCGGATCGCCGGGATCGGCCAGATCGGTGAGCCGCAGATTGTCGAGCGAAGCGGGGGCGTGCAGCCGGACGCCGCGCATCATTCCGCCGCCATCGCCATTTCGACACGTTGCGGGCCGCGGATAACGCCGCCGGGGGTTGGCCCCTGCATCGCGCCATCGCGGAACGTGACTTCGCCCGACTTGATCGTCGCGACATAGCCATCGGCCTTTTGCAGCAGGCGCTTGCCGCCCGCGGGCAAGTCGAACGCGAGCCACGGCTTGCCGAGCTTGATCGCGTCCATATCGATGACGTTGAGATCGGCGAGATAGCCTGGCGCGAGGACGCCGCGATCTTCGAGCCCATAGAGCAAGGCGGTGTCGCGGCACTGGCGTTTTACCGCATGTTCGAGCGCGATGCGCTTGCCTGCGCGGTCGCGCACCCAATGCTGGAGCATGAAGGTCGGCGACGCCGCGTCGCAGATCGTCCCGCAATGCGCGCCGCCGTCGGACAGGCTGTTCACCGTGTCGTCGGCGGCTTGCAGATCCTCGAGGAAGTTGAGGTTGCCGTCGCGGTAGTTCAAGATCGGGAAATAGATGAAGCCCTTGCCCTCGTCCTTCATCAGCAGGTCATAGGCATATTCAGACGGGCTGACCCCGGCGGCGGTGGCGCGCGCCATGATGCTTTCGTCCATCTTCGGCTCGTAATTGAAGTCGGGGTCCATCTCGAACTGCACCGGCCAGCCGAGCGCGACGATTTTCAGGAAGTCGATAATGTCGCTTTCGGGCCAGACATTCTCCTCTTCGATCATCCGCGCCTTGAACGCCGGGTCTTTCAGCTTCGCGAGTTGCTGATCCCACGGCAGATCGATGATCTCGTTCCACGCGGGTTTGAAACGGAACGGGTGTACCGTCCCCTGCCACGCCATGATGATGCCGTTGCCGCGCAGCGCGATCTGCGCGACGATGTTGGCGCCGGTCGCATTCTGGCGCCGCATTTCCTCGATCTGTTCCTCGAGCGGCAATTCCTTGGCGATCGACTGGAGCGCCGCGAAGGTCACCGGCAACCCGGTTTCGCGGCTGAGGTCGCCCATCCACTGAAACTCGTTCCACTCGCGTTTCAGGTCGCTCGCCATTTCGAACACGCCATAACCGACGCGGCCCATCGCACGGCCGATCGCGATCAGCTCCTCCGCCGTCGCGGTGGTGCCGGGGACGAGCTCGCCGTCGATCGACTTGTGGAGCACGGTGCGGCTGGTCGAGAAACCAAGCGCGCCCGCGCGCACGCCTTCCTCGACGATGCGCGACATTTCGGCGATGTCTTCGTCGGTCGGGACGGCGCCGGGTTTCTCGCGATCGCCGAGCACATAGGCGCGCACCGCGCCGTGCGGAACGTGGCACGCGACATCGACGGTGCGCGGCAGCTTTTCGAGCGCATCCATATATTCGGGGAAGGTCTCCCAATCCCACGTCATGCCCTCGGCGAGCGCGGTGCCCGGAATATCCTCGACGCCTTCCATCAGCGAAATCAGCCATTCGTGGCGGTCGGGCTTGGCGGGCGCGAAACCGACGCCGCAATTGCCCATCACGACGGTGGTGACGCCGTGCCAGCTCGACGGCGCCATTTCGGCGTCCCACGTCGCCTGCCCGTCATAATGGGTGTGGACGTCGACGAAGCCGGGGGTGACGATCTTGCCGCTGGCATCGATTTCCTCGCGCGCGGGCCCCAGATTTTCGCCCACGGCGACGATGCGGTCGCCATCGACCGCGACGTCGGCAACGAAGGGCGCGCCGCCCGAACCATCGACGACGGTGCCGCCGCGAATCACCAGATCATGCATGTCCGTCTCCCGATTTTTAGTTTCACAGAAAAACCTATCATCAAAATCGCGAGATGCAAATAAGCGGGCGCAGGTGGCGCGATGCTGTTATACTGGCGCGATACACCAAAGGGAGTCGATGCCATGATCCGTCCGCTTACTCTCGCCCTGCTGCTCGCCGTCTCGGCGACCCCGCTCGCCGCCAAGGAGGCGGCTGCCCCCGACTATCGCGCCGCGCTCGCCGATCCCGCGCGCCCCGCCGACGACCGGACACGCGACGCCGCGCGCAAGCCCGCCGAACTGCTCGCGTTCGCCGAGATCGCGCCGGGAGAAAAGGTCGGCGATTTCGTCATGGGCGGCGGCTATGTCACGCGCCTGCTCGCCGCCGCGGTCGGTCCGGCGGGCAAGGTCTATGGCTTCCAGCCCGCCGAATTCATCGCCTTCAAGAAACAATATGGCGACGATCAGGCGGCGGTCGACGCCGCCTATGCCAATGTCGATGCCGTCGCGGGGCCGTTCGCGGCGCCCGCCTTTCCCGAACCGCTCGACACGATCATCACCGTGCAGAATTTCCACGACCTCTATCTGAAGCCCTTCCCCGAAGGCACCGGCGCCAAGGCGAGCGCGGCCTTGTTCGCGGCGCTCAAACCCGGCGGCACTTTGGTCGTCGTCGACCATAGCGCCGCCGACGGCAGCGGCACGACCTTGTCCGACGGCCTGCACCGGATCGACAAGGATGCGGTCGTCGCTGCGCTGACCGGCGCGGGCTTCAAGCTCGAAGCCGAAAACGACCTCTATCGCCGCCCCGACGATCCGCGTAGCGCCAATGTCTTCGACAAGGAAATCCGCGGCAAGACCGACCAGTTCGCGCTGCGCTTCCGCAAACCGGGATGATATGATGACCAGCGACGACGAGGACTATGTCTATGACGAGGCGAGCGGCGAATGGTTGTCGGCGAGCGAGGCGCGCGACCGCGCGGCGGCTGCAGCGGCGGGGCCCGAGGTCCGCGACGCGGTGGGCAATCTGCTCGCCGACGGCGATTCGGTGGTGCTGGTCAAGAATCTCAACGTCAAAGGCGCGGGGCAGACGCTGAAAGTCGGCACCGTGATCAAGTCGATCCGCCTGACCGGCGACGACCAGGAGATCGACTGCCGCCATGAGGGCATCAAGGGGCTGGTGCTGCGCGCGGAGTTTGTAAGGAAGCGGTAGGGTTCGCATCCTTGGACGATCGTCATTGCGAGGAGCGTAGCGACGCGGCAATCCAGAGTGCGCGGTAGCCGCCCTGGATTGCTTCGCTTCGCCCGCAATGGCGAGTCTTTCAGGCTACCCCAACATCCCCTTCCGCGGCCCCAGATAGCCGAACAGGTAAGCCGCCACCTTGCGCATCTGGATTTCCTCCGCCCCTTCGGTGATCCGGTATCGGCGGTGGTGGCGATAGATATGCTCGAACGGCTTGTGGCGCGAATAGCCGATGCCGCCGTGGACCTGCATCGCGCGGTCGGCGGCTTCGCAGACAAGGCGGTTCGCCCAATAGTTGCACATGCTGACCTTGTCGGAGAGCGTGCGCTCGACCTCCTTGTGCGGGGTATTGTCCATGTCCCAGGCGGTCTTGCGGATCAGCAGGCGCAGCATCTCGGCCTGCGTCGCCAGCTCGACGAGGGGGAACTGGATCGCCTGGTTCTTCGCCAGCGCCTCGCCGAACGGCTTGCGCTGCCGCGCATATTTCACCGACTCTTCAATGCAGAAGACCGCGGCACCCAGCGATGACGCCGCCTGACGGATGCGGTTCTGGTGGACGAAGCTCTGCGCGATCGCGAGGGCGCCGCCTTCGGGGCCGAGCCGCGCGCTGTCGGGCACCCACACATCGGTGAAGCTGACGCGCGGATGGTCGGTCGGCATGTTGAAGGTCCAGAGATATTCCTCGATCACCAGCCCCGGTGACGGGTTCGGGACGAGCAGGCAGGTGATCCCCTTCGCATCGCCGTCGTTCCCGCTGGTGCGGCAAAAGGTCGCACAGTGCGTCGCGACGTGCATCCCGGTCGTCCACATCTTGGCGCCGTCGATCCGCCAGCCATCGACGCCGTCCCGCGTCTCGCGCACCGCGCGCGTCTCCATATGCGTCGCATCGCTGCCATGATCGGGCTCGGTCAGACCGAAGGCCGTGCGACGCTTGCCCTCGAACCCCCCGAGGATGAATTCCTGCTTCTGCTCCTCGCTGGTCGCGAACTGTTCGAACATCTCGACGAAGGGGAAATTGCCGACGATGCTGTGTTCGTTCTGGAGGTCGTTGTGGAGGCCCAGGCCCTTCGCGGCGAAATGTTCGCGGATCACCGCCATCCACAGGTTCGAGCCGTCCTTGCCGCCATATTTCTTGGGCGCGGAGAAACGCCAGTGCCCCGCCGCATCGGCTTTGCGGGTGGCCGACCTCAACAGCTCTTCCCATTCGTGGCGCGGCAACCCCTGATTGTCCCAGTCGGTGCGCGCATGTTCGCGGCGATGGTCGAAGAAGCGGATATTGTCGTCCGCCAGCTCGATCGGCCTGATCTCGGCCTCGATAAACGCGTCGAGTTCGTCCAGATACGCCTGCAGATCGGCGGGCATCGCAAAGTCCATGTCTCTCTCCCTGATCTATCTTATCCGCGCCAGCCGGCGCGCGCCGCCGCGAGCGGCGCATATTTGGGGCTGTCGACCGCGCATTTGTCGAGCACATCGCGCCGCAGCTTCGCCAGCAATCCCGGCTCGGCGAGCGTCCTGGTCCCCGCCAGCAAGGCTTCGGCAAGCCCCCTGTCCTCGGCGCGTGTCCCGGCTTCGAGGTCGCGCAGCACGATACCGAGCGCATTCATCGCCACCACCGCCTCGAACTTCGCATGGCCTTGCGATACGGGCTTGATCGCCCCCTCGATCCAGTCGCGCACCGCCTGCACCATCTCGTCGTTCGTCGGCTCGCCGTTCGGCGCGCGCACCTTGTCCGGCGGCGGCGGCAGGGCCCTTTCGCGCTCGCCTTCGGGGGCTTCTTCCTCGAGCAGCCGCACCAGGTCGAGCTCCTGCTCGGCCGTCCGCCGCCCGACGACGACGCGCTCGACCGTCCTGTCCGCGCCGCTCCGCCAAGCCTGTCCCATCTGAAGGCACCCCAGCGCCCACCAGAGCGTGCGGTAGAGCAGCCAGAAGCGGAAGCGCGCTCTGTCCACTTTCACGCCCCCCGCCGCCTCATAGGCCGCAAAATATTCGTCGAGGCTCCCCACCCCGAACGCCGGCTTGTCGAGCCGGCCAAAGCGCCATACGCTCATGCAGCCGAACGCCAGATCCTCATGCGCGTCGCCCCGGTGCGCCAGCTCCCAATCGAGCACCGCGGCAAGGCCATGGCCGTCGACCATCACATTGCCCATCCGGTAATCGCCGTGGACCAGCACCGGCGCCACGGGCGCGGGAAGATGATCCTCGCACCATTTGATCGCCAGCGCGATCACCGGCCGGTCGCCGCCATAGGCGAGAAAGCGCGCCTTGAGTTCCGCCAGCGCCGCGCCCGTATCCATCACAGGAATCGCATCGGGCACCGCCGCCATCGGGATGGCGTGGATCCGCGCCAGCTCGCGCCCGAGATCGCCGAGCAGCGATCCCGGCGGAGCCGCGAGTATCGCCGCCGGCGACACGTCACCGATCACGCGCCGCATGACATAACCCGTGCCGAGCGCGTCGCCCGCCTCAAGCACGCCGACCACCTCGGGCGCCTTCACCCCCGCGTCGAAAGCCGCCTGCACCAGCGCCGCCTCGTCGGCGTGGCCGAACGGGCGGTCCGCCATATATTCGGCCGAGGGCGCGCGGCGCAGAACATAGCCTTCACCAGCCCAATCGAAGGCCCAGCTTTCCATATTCGCGCCGCCCGACAGGCGCGACAAACCCGACAAGGCGCCCGGCCCCGCGATGCGGGACATGACGGCGGAGAGCGTTTCGGAGAGATCGGTCATTACTTAATGATGCTAAGTATTTTTGACGACCGCAAGCCGTTTTCGTGCCGGCGCGGGTACCTCCTACGTCAGAATTGAAATCGGACCGCATTGACATAATAGGAGGCGAGCGGCTGGCCGTCCTTGTCGAGTGCCGGCTCGAAGCGCGCCCGTCGCATCACCCCCTTGCACACCGCATCATCGAAGCCTTCGCTATTCGTCGACCGCTGAATATGACATGCGGTCGGCTTCCCGTCGGTACCGACCGACAGGCGGAAGCGCACGATACCCGGCTGCGACTTGGCAAGCATGGCACGCGGATAGTCTTCGCTTTGCAGCCATTTCGCCGGGTTGCCGATCGGCATTGCCCAACGCGAAAGCTCGCGATGCCGCGCGACATCGATACCCCAATGGTCGAGCAACTCGTCGGTGCAACTGCGCATCGCCGCGAACGCCGCCTTCATCGGACCGGTCTTGAGGCGCACCGGGTCGCGAAGCGGCCAGCCGATCGTCACGCTGGTAACCGCCGCCTCTTCGGCCTCGGTGATCGGCTCGGACCTGATGCCATAATCTTCCTCGGATGCGATTTCTTCGGCCGAAAAAGGCTTCAACCGGACCGAATCGCCAAAGATCCAGGCGGGCTGCCCCTCTCCGACCGTCCCCGGAAAGAACATGATTTTCTGCTCGGGCATCACCCCGAACCTGATGCTCGCCTTTCCCTGACGCGCTGGCCCGTCCATCATCTGTCCCATCAGCGTCATGCGAAAGCCGTCGCCCGGCGCATCCTGCTCGATCGAGAAAATGATCTTCTGCTTGTCGTCGCCGAAGATACGCGCAAGCCGGCAATAATCGTCGGCATAATGGACATTCCAGGGCGTGGTCGGCGCCAGCTCGACCACATCGCCGGCAGCCTGCGCGGCGCCCGTCGCGGCGAGCCATGCCAGCCCGATCAAAATCGGCAACCCCCTGCGTCCCATGCCGCAGAGCTTAAGTCGCGGATTCGCGACGCGCAAGCAGCCGATGCAGTCGCAAGCTAGAGCCTGCCATAAGACACATAATCCTCGACATGCGCATTGGGCCGGCGAAAGCTGGTGAAGCTCATGCTGGCGGAGAGGTCGAGCGCTTCGACCTGGTGCCACCAGCCGACGGGCAGGAATATGCCCTCGCCGGGGGCGATGATCGTCTCGAGGACGGGCGGCGCGCCGGCGTCGCCGAAACCGGCGGAAAGCGGCGCATTGCCCCAGTCGGAAAAACAGTGATGGCTGTTCTTCATCCGCGCGAAGGCCCAGGGCGGCGCCATGCGCACGCGCTTGCGTCCCATCACCTGCACCAGCAGATTGTTGGTGAGATCGTGGTGCCACGGCGTGAGCGTGCCGCGTGGGCCCAGCCAGAAAAAACCGTCGCGCGGCCGCGCCGCGTCGAGCAGTTCGATCGGCGCGAGATCGTCCCACAGCTTGCCCAGCGCCGCGGCGTTGGTGCCGCTGTTATAGGCGGTGAGATAGATGTCGTTGCTCGCTTCGTCCCTCCGCAGCCAGTCGATCAACTCGCCGAAGCGCACGAGACGGCGATGATCGTCCTTCGCCAGCTCATAATCGGGATCGCGCTCGCGTTCGACCTGCGCCTCGACCGCGGCATCGCCCGCGACGCGCGCGAAATGGTCGAGCGACCAGCACGTCAGCGCAGGCCAGTGATCGACGATCCCGGTCAGCTTGGCGGGCCGGTTCGGCTCATAATAATGGCGATAGAAGAAGTCGGCGTCGGGCCGGTCGAGCGTATCGAGCGCAAAGCCGCCGTCGGCCTCGAACGCCAGGCGTTGCAGGTTGGCGAACAGCCAACCCTGTTTCGCCATGCGCGCCGACTGACGCCGCAGCATCGCCGCCATCGGGTCCTTGGCCAGCCGGTCGATTTCATATTTCGCCGCCGCCGCCGATACGCCCGCACCGACGAGCCGCGCGTGAAGCGCGACGTCATCGTCACCGGCCGCAAGGCCTTCGGCAAGCAGGGCGCGTTTGTCGGGGTGCGACATCGAAAACTCCTCGAACCCGCTCAAGCGCCTGTCGATGACCGATATATGACGGTCTAGTCGCCTGCCGGCCCTTTATAGTCCGGCCCGTAAACCGCCGCGCGGAAATCGCGGTGCAGCGTGCCGTCATAGGGGATGGTCTGGACGAAGAATACGGCGGTCAGCCGGTTCGCCGGATCGACCCAGAAGAGCGTCGAGGCCATACCGTCCCAAAAATATTCCCCCGTCGCCCCGCGATTCTCTCCGGCGGTTTGCGGCGGAGATTTGCGGACCGCGAAATCGAAGCCAAAGCCGACCGCGCCCTTGCCCGGCAACCATGCGCGTTCGGTAATCGCCGGGTCGAGTTGGTCGGTCGCCATCAGTTTCACGGTCGAAGGCTTGAGGATGCGCACGCCGTCGAGGCTGCCCCGGTTCAGCAACATGCGCGCGAAACGCTGATAATCGTCGAGGGTGGAGGCCAGGCCGAAGCCGCCCGGCGTCAGCGCATGGTCCTTGAAATTCAGCGCCTGCGCTTCCGCCGCCGGTTGCTGGACGAGCTTGCCGTCCTTCTTCACATTCATCGCCGCGAAGCGCGCGAGCCGCGCGTCGGGCTGGCGCCAGGCGGTCTCCCTCATTCCGAGCGGTTCGAAAATATGCGCGCGCACATAATCGGCGAAGGGCTGGCCCGACAGTTTCTCGACGAGTGCCGCCTGCACGTCGACCGCGATGCTATATTCCCACTGCGTCCCCGGTTGGTAGAGCAGCGGCACCGTCGCGAGGCGCCTGCTCGCCTCGGTAAGCGGGACGGTCAGCGCGAGCGGATCGGCGGCGACATAGGCGTCGTGCACCGGCGTCGGCCCGGCGCCATAGGCGAAGCCCGCGGTATGGCGCAGGACGTCGCGCACGCTGATCGGCCGCCCGGCGGCGACATAGCGCGGCTGGCCCGCCGCATCCTTGCCCGCATAGACGCGCATGTCCGCATATTCGGGGAGATATTTCGCGAGCGGATCGTCGAGCCGGAACTTGCCCGCCTCCCAAAGCTGCATCAGCGCGATGCCGGTCACCGGCTTGGTCATCGAATAGATTTGCGCGATCGTGTCGCGGCGCATCGGGCGCTTCGCCGCGCGGTCGGCCATGCCCGCCGCGCCGAAATAAACCTCGCGCCCATCCTGCCAGATCAGCGCCGACGTGCCCGCGGCGCGGCCGTCGGCGATCATCGCCTCCAGCGCGGCGTCGATCCGCTTTCCGTCGATCCGGATCGTTTCGGCGGGCACGGTCTGGGCTTGTAGCGGCAAGGCGATCGCCGCCGATCCCGCGCCCGCCATCATCATCGCCAGTGCCAGTCGCTTGCCGCGCATATCGCCTCTCCCCTGTCCCGCCTTTCGCTGCGGATCACCGGGCATCCCATGCGATCGGGCGCGACAGGTCAACCCGAATAGGTCTGCGGACGCCTATTCGGCGGTGGGAGCTTCGGCGTCGGAACCTTCCGCAGCGGGCGCTTCCGCCACGGTCAAAGCGCCATTCTGGATCAGCCATTGCGGATGGTTCGCCTGCACCGACGCCATGATGCGGTCGATCGCGGCGGCGACCTGCTCGCCCTCGGCCTCGCGGTCGCGCTGGACGACGACGCGGCGCGCCTGTGCATCGACCAGCACCCGCTCGCGCCGCACCAGTTCGCCGACGGTGAGACCGGCGATGATGTTGCGGCTGTCGCCCTCGCGCTGTTCGAGCGTCGTGACGCGGCGGTTGAGCTGTTCCTCGACCTGCGCCGCGGCATTGGTCTGTTGCCGGAGCTGGACGATATTGACCCGTACCGAACGCTTCAATTTTCGTTGCACCTGCCGCGCCAGATCGGGATTGAGCTGGGCGGCATATTGATCGACCAGCACGACACCGTCGACCGAAACGTCTTCGCCATCCATCCGCACATTCAGGCTGTCGACGCGGTCGCTGGGGTCGAGCAGCCGGTCGAGCTCGGTCTGCACCGCGTTGCGCGCGCCGATCTCGCGGACGATGCTGTTGAGCGAAAGCGCGAGCGGGATCGACAGGATGCCCAGCGTCACGATGATCCCCAGCACCTGCATCGCGGTATGCTGGGCCGTCAGCGACGGGCCGAAACGGTTGAGACGCGCGACAATCGTCGCGGCAAAGGCAATCGCGAGCGTGTTGGTGAGGAACAGCAACGCCGAACCGAGCGCGAAATCGAAGCGCCCGGTCGCGAGGCCGAAACCGATCGTCGAAAGCGGCGGGACGAGCGCGGTCGCGATCGCAACGCCGACCATCACCCCCGACAGCTTGCGCATGATCGCATAGACGCCGGCGATGCCGCCGACCACCGCGACGCCGAGGTCGAGCAATGTCGGCTGCGTCCGAGCGCGCAGTTCGGGGGTGACGTCGTTGATCGGCGACAGCCAGATGATCAGCATCGCGACGATTATCGCGACCGCCATCCCCGCCGCCATCGTCACCAGCGACCGCTTGATCAAATTGCTCTCGAGCGTCGCGAGGCCGAAGCCAACGCCCATGATCGGACCGAGCAGCGGCGACACGAGCATTGCGCCGATGACGACCGCCGCCGATCCCTGAAGCAGGCCCAGCGTCGCGATCGCCGCCGAAAGCGTGATCAGCAGCAGGAATTTCTGGTTGAGCCGCGCATCGCGCGCGACGCTAGCGAGGACGAGCGCGCGGCCGTGGACATCGTCGCCGCCGCTGTCATTGCCGTCGTCGTCGTCATCGACGTCGCGTCCGGCTCCCGGGCGCGCGGACCGGCGACCACCGGCGTTGAACGGTGCGTCGCCGAGTCCGGGCACTCCGGGATGATTTCCGGCCATATGGGCGGACGGTTAGATCTTGCCGGTCAGTTCGGGGACGGCGCTGAACAGGTCAGCGACGAGGCCGAAATCGGCGACCTGAAAGATCGGCGCATCCTCATCCTTGTTGATCGCGACGATCGTCTTCGAATCCTTCATGCCGGCAAGGTGCTGGATCGCGCCCGAGATGCCGATCGCGAAATAGACCTCCGGCGCGACAATCTTGCCCGTCTGGCCGACCTGATAGTCGTTGGGGACGTAGCCCGCGTCGACCGCGGCGCGCGAAGCACCGAGCGCAGCGCCGAGCTTGTCGGCGAGCGGGACGATGACTTCTTCATATTTCTCGCTCGAACCCAGCGCGCGGCCGCCCGACACGATGATCTTCGCCGAGGTGAGCTCGGGGCGATCCTGCTTGGCGATTTCGGCGCCGACGAAGCTCGAGATGCCGGCATCGCTGCCCGCGCCGACGGCTTCAACGGTGCCCGAACCGCCCGAGGTCGCTGCTTTTTCGAACGCGGTGCCGCGGACGGTGAGGACGAGCTTCGCATCCGACGATTCGACGGTCGCGATCGCGTTGCCGGCGTAGATCGGCCGGGTGAAGGTCTTCGGACCCTCGACCGACAGAATTTCCGAAATCTGCATCACGTCGAGCAGCGCCGCGACGCGCGGCGCGATATTCTTGCCGGTGGTCGTCGCGGGCGCGAGGAAGGCGTCGTGCGATCCCATCATCTCGGCGACGAGCGGCGCGATATTTTCGGGCAGGTTGTGACCGAAAGCGGCGTTGTCGGCGACATGCACTTTGCCAACGCCCGCGATCTGCGCGGCTTCCTTGGCGACGCCATCGACGCCCGAACCGGCGACGAGCAGATGAACCTCGCCGAGTTTCGACGCGGCCGTAACCACCGCGAGCGTGGCGTCCTTGACGGCCTTGCCGTCATGTTCGACCCAAACCAGAGTTTTCATGAGTGCACTCCCAGCGCTTTCAGCTTGGCAACCAGTTCATCGACATCGGCGACCTTGACGCCGGCCGAGCGGACGGGCGGCTCCGAAACCTTGACCGTCTTGACGCGCGGCGCCGTGTCGACGCCGTAATCGGCGGGGGTCTTGGTATCGAGCGGCTTCGATTTCGCCTTCATGATGTTCGGCAGCGAGGCGTAGCGCGGCTCGTTCAGGCGAAGATCGGTGGTGACGATCGCGGGAAGCTTGAGCTTCACCGTCTCGAGACCGCCATCGACTTCGCGGGTAACCGAAACATGGTCGCCTTCGACGTTCACGGCGCTGGCGAAGGTGCCCTGCGCCCAGCCCGTCAGCGCGGCGAGCATCTGGCCGGTCTGGTTGTTGTCGCCATCGATCGCCTGCTTGCCGAGGATAACAAGACCCGGCGCTTCGGCATCGGCAATCGCCTTGAAGATCTTCGCGAGCGCGAGCGGTTCGACCTCATCGTCGGTCTGGACGAGGATCGCACGGTCGGCGCCCATCGCGAGCGCGGTGCGCAGCGTTTCGGTCGCCTTCGCCGGGCCGACGGAAACGGCGACGACTTCGGTCGCGACGCCCTTTTCCTTCAGGCGAATCGCTTCTTCGACGCCGATCTCGTCGAACGGGTTCATCGACATTTTCACATTGGCGAGGTCAACGCCCGTGCCGTCGGCCTTGACCCGCGGTTTGACGTTATAATCGAGCACCCGCTTGACGGGGACGAGGATTTTCATGGGCTCAAAGCTCCTCTCAGCAAATTGTGCACTGCGCCATAATTGGCGTTTACGTAAACGTCAACCTCGACCCTCTCCCTTCGGGGGAGAGGGTTGCGCAGACTTGCCAGCTTGCTGGCTGGTCGAAGCTGGGTGAGGCTGTGAAACGTCGCAGGCTCTCACCAAGTCCGGCCAGGTCCTGACGGACCAAGTCTTCCTATCCTCTCCCCAAGGGGAGAGGAAGTTTCGTTATCACGCCGCCTTGGCAACCTCGGCAACGATCTTCTTGGCCGCGTCGCCCAGATCGTTGGCCGCGACGATCGGCAGGCCCGAATTGGCGAGGATATCCTTGCCCTGCTGGACGTTGGTGCCTTCGAGGCGGACGACGAGCGGAACAGACAGATTTACTTCCTTCGCCGCGGCGACGATGCCCTCGGCGATGATGTCGCACTTCATGATGCCGCCGAAGATGTTGACGAGGATGCCCTCGACCGCCGGGTCCTTCAGGATGATCTTGAACGCTGCGGTGACCTTTTCCTTGCTGGCGCCGCCGCCGACGTCGAGGAAGTTCGCAGGGAAGGCGCCATTCAATTTGATGATGTCCATCGTCGCCATCGCCAACCCTGCACCGTTCACCATGCAGCCGATGTTGCCGTCGAGCTTGATATAGGCGAGGTCATATTCCGACGCCTCGACCTCGGCCGGGTCTTCCTCGGTCAGGTCGCGCAGCTCGGCGATATCCTTGTGGCGGAACATCGCATTGCCGTCGAAGCCGAGCTTCGCGTCGAGCACGAGCAGTTCGTCGCCGTTCGCGCCTTCGCAAACGGCAAGCGGGTTGATCTCGATCTGCTCGGCATCGGTCGCGATGAAGGCGTTGTAGAGGCCGGCAAGGACCTTCGCCGCCTGCTTGGCCAGATCGCCCTCGAGTTCGAGCGCCGCGGCGACGCTGCGGCCGTGGTGCGGCATCAGCCCGGTGGCCGGATCGATGACGATCGTGTGGATCTTGTCGGGCGTGTTGTGCGCGACGGTTTCGATGTCCATCCCGCCTTCGGTCGAGGCGACCACCGCGATGCGGCTGGTGGCGCGATCGACGAGCAGCGCGAGATAATATTCCTTTTTGATGTCGGCGCCGTCGGTGATGTAGAGGCGGTTGACCTGCTTGCCGGCTTCGCCTGTCTGGATCGTCACCAGCGTGTTGCCGAGCATGTCCTTGGCGTGCGCTTCGACCTCCTCGAGGCTTTTGGCGAGGCGGACGCCGCCCTTCGCATCGGGACCGAGTTCCTTGAACTTGCCCTTGCCGCGGCCGCCGGCGTGGATCTGCGACTTCACGACATAGAGCGGCCCCGGGAGCTGCTTCGCCGCCGCGACGGCCTCTTCGACGCTCATCGCGGCGATGCCCTTGGGCACGGCGACGCCAAATTTCGCGAGCAGTTCTTTCGCCTGATATTCGTGGATGTTCATGAGGTCTGCCGGGCCTTTCGACTCTGGAAGGGGAGATGATCGGCGCCGCCTAAGCACAAGTTCGACGGCAATTCTACCCCTAGCGGGCCGCAAGCCAAGGCTTTCGGCGGGCTGTTCCGTCTTCCGGATGACGCCCGGAGCGCAAGCTGATATTCGCGCCGCAGGGTCCGTCGGGACGAGGGAGGCGAAGGTGCGGATAAAGCGTCTTGTTTTGGCGTTGGCGATCGTCGCCGGTTCGAAGGCGGCGACGGCTCAGGTGAACCAGTCGCTCGATATCCATATTGCGCAATCCCCGAATATCGTGCGCGTCGGCGCCGCCGATCAGCTGGTCTACGAACTCCATCTGACCAATTTTTCGAGCGCGCCCCTCCGGCTGGACGAGCTGGCGATCAGGCTTGGCGACGAGGGCGCGCCGCTCAAAACCTATAACGCCGACGCGTTGGCCGGAACCTTTGCGCTCGTCGGGCCTGCCGACGCCGAAGCACGAACGATCCCTGCCGGCCGCCGCGCGGTCCTTTATATCAACGCGCCATTTGCCGATGGGCAGCGCCGCGGTCCGATCTCGCACAGCCTGACGCTTGCCAGCGACGGCGGCGGCTTCACCGTTTGGGGTGGCGCCGCGACGCCCGAAACCGCTCCCCTGCCCCGCCTGTCGCCCCCGCTGCGCGGCGGGCCGTGGGTCGCCGTCTATGAGCCCGGGATGGAACGCGGACACCGCCGCGTCTTTTACGCCACCGAAGGGTCGGCGATGCTGCCCGGCCGCTTCGCGATCGACTTCATGAAGGTCGATGCGAGCGGGAAATTATCGGCGGGGGACGCCGACATCCCCGCGGACCATTATGGTTTCGGCGCCGAAGTGCTCGCGGTCGCCGACGGCACGATCGTCGCGGTGCGCGACGATGTCGCCGATCCGTCAGCCATCAAGGGCCGGACGAATCCGGGCATCGCCGACGCCAGTGGCAATTATGTCATGCTCGACATCGGCGGCGGGCGCATCGCGACCTATGAACATCTGAAACAAGGCGCGCCGGTCGCCGTCGGCGACCGCGTCAAGGCGGGCGAGGTCATCGGCTTCCTCGGCTTCACCGGGCAGGCGAGCGCGCCGCACCTGCATTTCCATCTGGCCGACCGTCCATCGATCCTCGGCGCCGAGGGTCAGCCCTATGTTTTCCGATCCCTCACGCGGCTGGGCCAATATCCGGCGATCGACAGCTTTTCCCGCCGCGAGGCATGGCCGCCCGCCGATCGTCCGGAAATCGTCCGCGACAGTTTCCCGCCGCCGAACCTCGTCGTCCGCTTTCCGGGCGACTGACGTCTAGCGCAGCGCGCAGACCGCGGCAGAACTGGTCGAAACGGCAAGGATCTCGGGATCCTTGAGCGCGCGAACCTTGCGGAAGAACTGGTCGAGCGTCAGGTCGGCAACGCGCCGGTCCTTGAGGCTGCCGAGCGCGGCGAGGCGCCGCAGCTGGAGCAGCGAAAGGCGGTCGACCATGCGTTCGGCCATGCACGCCGACATCGCCTTCGACAGGCCGGCATTCTGGAGGCCGTTGCGCAGCCGCGTCTCGGGGGTTGCGCAGCCGGCGAGCGACAATATCAGCAGCGGCAAAAGAACGCGCCTCACCGCGCCTTATCTTCCGTGATAATCGGCGACGGCGCCCGAGACCGCCTGCATCAGCGCCATGCGCGCCGGGACCGAGGCGCTGGTGTCGCCGAGCAGCACGACGATCGCATAGCGGGTGCCGTCGGGCGCGGTCGCGATACCGATGTCGTTATAGCCGGCGGTCGAGCCCTTGTAGTCCTGCCCCGTTCCGGTCTTGTGCAGGAATTTCCAGCCGGCGGGCAGGCCGGCCTTCAATCGCCGCGGGCCGCTTCTGGTCCGGCTCATCACGCCCAGAAGATATTCGGTCGAATCGGGCGACAGCAAGGTTCCGCGCGCGAGCCGGGTCAGCGCGCTTGCGATCGCCTCGGGGCTCGCGCCGTCGGGCGGATTGGCGAGATAGGCGTTGCGCGCCGCGAGCCGCGTCGCATCGGGAAGCGCCGCACGCGCCTGATAGAAAGCCCGCCCGACCGAATAGGCCTGCTGCCACTTGAGCCCCGCCGTTCCCGCCTGCAGCAGGCGTTCGCCGGGGCCGAAACGGATCGAACCCAGATCCTTCTTTTCGATGAACGCGCGCACCGCGTCGGGACCGCCGACGGTGCGCAGCAGGCTGTCGTTCGCGGTATTGTCGCTATGCGTGATCGCGGTTTCGATAAGCTCGCGGACGCTCATCGTCACCGAGCCCTGCGACTGGACCCGCGCCGCGAGCGGCTGATGGAACAGCGTCAGATCCTCGGGGCCGATCTGGACGCGCTGGTCGAGCGTCAGGCGCCCCTGGTCGACCGCGTCGAGCACGGTCAGCGCGACCCACAGCTTCGATACGCTTTGCTGCGGAAACAGCTGGTCGCCGCGCTGCGAGAGCGACCACTCGCCGTCGATGCGCTGTACCGCGATGCCGGTCTTGCCGGGGAAGGCGCGCCACAATTCGAAAATACGGTTGTCGAGACCGGCGGGAGCGCGGCGGAAACCGGGGTCGATCGGGCCCGCGGGGCGCGGCATCGCTGAGCGGACCGGCTCGCCGATCGGCACCGTGACCGAACCCGCCGGACCGCGCACCGCCCCCGGTTGCTGCTGTTGCTGTTGCTGCTGCGCGCGTGGCTGCGGCACGATTGCGACGCTGCTAACACAACCTGCCAGAACCGCGGCCCCCATCGTCACAGCGAGGAGCGGCCTGCCGGATAATCTAAACTTCATTCAAACCCCGCACCTGCGACTTTATATCTTGTCCCGACCCCTCGCGGACATGTCCCCACGTCACGCAGGCGCGCAGGACGGGCCAGCGTTTTGCGGTGAACGATTCTTTCGCCGCGACCAATCGCGGGAACCGGCGGGATTTTTACCCAGCGTCAGGGCGCGGGCGTCGCGCGAACCTTGTCCGGATAAAGCCGCTTCAGCGCCGCGAGCTTGGGGGCATCCCAGCGCAGGATATAGCCGTTGCGCGGATTGCGGCGCATGAAATCCTGGTGGTTCGCCTCGGCGCGATAGAAGCGCTTGTAGGTTTCGACCGGCACGACGACCGGCTTCGCGAAATATTTGCCGCGGCCGATCTGCGCCATATAGGCGGTCGCGACACGCCGCTGGACCGCGTCCATCGGCACGATCGCGGCGCGATATTGCGAGCCGACGTCGGGGCCCTGCCGGTTTTTCAGCGTGGGGTCGGCGACTACGGAAAAGAGGATGCGGAGCAAAGTGCCATAGCTGACCTGCGACGGGTCATAGACGATGCGGACGGCCTCGGCATGGCCCGACTTGCCGTCGTGGGTCCGTTCATATCGCGCCGTTGCGGCGCTGCCGCCATGATAGCCCGATTCGACCGAAATCACGCCCTTGACGTTGGAAAAGACGCCTTCGACGCCCCAGAAACAGCCGCCCGCAAGCACCGCGGTCGCGCGCTGCGCCTTGACCGCCGGATCGATGGTCGCGGCGGGCAGCTTGACCACGCTTTCGGCTTGCGCTGGCGCGCATTGCGCGACGATCGCGCCCGCCGCCAGCGCCGCGACGGCGCGGAGGGGCAGCGCGCGTCGCAGCGGGGTCATGCCGGGATCGGAAGCGCCGGCTGATTGAGCACGATGTAGGTCGCGCCAATCGCGAAGCCGGCGAGCATGGTCAAGAACCAGTCGGAGCGGAGCATGGAGAGCATAGGGGCCTCGTGTCATATTATCTTGTTCGCGGCCGAAGCCGCCCTGGTTACACCGGCGATATGACGCGCCCCTGCCATCCGTCAGTGATGGGAGTCACTCTAACCGAGATGACTTACCATCGGGTGAACCGGGCGCTTAACCGTCGTTCAGGTTCAAATAGGCCCGTCCGCCGGCATTACAAGACCGATCGGTATAAAATTCCTATGCAGCGGCAAACAGGCGCTTAGCTCAGCGCGGCGCACGCCTGCTGGATGCGCACGCACGCTTCCTTGAGCACCGCTTCGGACGTCGCATAGGAGACGCGGAACGCGGGCGACAGCCCGAACGCGCCGCCATGCACCGCCGCCACGCGCGCCGAATCGAGGAAATAGTCGATCAGCGCCTCGTCGCTGTCGATCACCTGCCCCGCGGGCGTCTTCTTGCCGATGCACCCCGACGCGTCGGGATAGACATAGAAGGCGCCGTCGGGGACGGGGCAGCTCAGCCCCGGCGCGTCGTTGAGCATCGCGACGACCATGTCGCGGCGCTTCCGGAACGCGGCGTTGCGGTCGTCGAGGAACTGCTGCGGCCCGCCGAGCGCGGCGGCGGCGGCGGCCTGCGCGATCGAACAAGGGTTCGACGTCGACTGCGACTGCAATTTGCCCATCGCCTTGATGATCCACGCTGGCCCGCCCGCATAGCCGATCCGCCAGCCGGTCATCGCATAGGCCTTCGAACAGCCGTTCACCGTCAGGATGCGGTCGATCAGGTCAGGGCAGCGCTGCGCGAAGGTCGTGAATTCGAAATCGGCGTACCAGACATGCTCGTACATATCGTCGGTCATCACCATCACATGCGGATGGCGGCGAATGACTTCGCCGAGCGCATCGAGCTCCTCGCCCGAATAGGCGGCGCCCGACGGGTTCGACGGCGAGTTGAACATCACCCAGCGCGTCTTCGCGGTGATCGCGGCGTCGAGCTGCGCCGGTGTGATCTTGTAATTCTGCGCCGCGGTGCCCTCGACGATCACCGGCGTGCCGCCCGCGAACGCGACGATGTCGGGATAGCTCACCCAATAGGGCGCGGGAATGATCACCTCGTCGCCCGGATCAACGGTCGCGACGAGCGCGTTGAACAAAGTGTGCTTGCCGCCGACGTTGACCGAAATCTGGTCGAGCCCGAAGTCGAGCCCGTTGTCGCGGCGAAATTTGCCCCGGATCGCTTCCTTCAGCGCCACCGTGCCGTCGACGAGCGTATATTTGGTCTGCCCGTTGCGGATCGCCTCGATCGCCGCTTCCTTGACGAAATCGGGGGTATCGAAATCGGGCTCGCCCGCGCTCAGGCCGATGACATCGACGCCCGACGCTTTCAGCGCCGACACGCGCGCGGTCATCGCGAGCGTCGCCGAGGGCTGGATGCGGTTCAGAGCGGCGGAGACATGGGGCTTCAGCGACATGACGATATCTTCCGTGGTTTGCGCGGTCGGGCTGCAAAAGGACAGGAAATTGCGCGGGGCCGCGCCTAAAGCCTCCGGCCGATATTCGCAAGCGCGCTGCTTGATAATTTACCTATGCGGCGGGCAGGTCAGCCTATCCCGGATGCCTCGGCGTCCGCGAGCCGCGCGGGCACGAGGCCGCGCAAACTGTTGCCGATGAAGAAGCCGCTTTCCAGATCGGCGAGCCGCAGGTGCGATTCGACCGCGCGGCCCTTGTCGATCAGTTCGGCGCGCAGCACACCGGGGAGCAGCCCCAATGCCAGCGGCGGGGTGAGCAACTGGCCATCGCGCTCGACGAAGATGTTGCTCCAGCTGCCTTCGGTAACGAAACCCGGCTCGTCGATGAAGACGACCTCGGCCGCGCCGCTCTCGTGACGCAGGCTGTCATAGGCGGCCCGCAGGCTGGTCTTGTGCGTCACGCGGAAGTCGCCGGCCGCCATCGGCGCGGGGCGCACCGCGACGGGCACCGGCAATTCGGCGAGGCGTGGCAGCGGCGACACCTCGACCGCGAGCGCCCCCGACGGCGCGAGCCGCATCCGCACCCGCGCGGCGCTGCGCAGGCGGAAGGTCGCCGATTGCAGGCTGTTGCGCGCACCATGCCGGTCGAAGGCGAAGCCCAGAACTTCGGCGCTCGCCTTCATCCGCCCGAGATGCCCCTCGAGCCGCTGGATGCCCTCGACGGGATCGAAAAGCATCGTTTCGATCAGGTCGAAGCTTTCGCCCGCTGCAACCACAAATTCTCCCTTGGCCAGACATTCGCGCCATTCTTCAGCCGCTTGGCTGTCGGCGACGATTCCAGAACCGAGCCCCAGCGTGGCGCAAGCCGGCCCGCCATGCAACCCGCCTTGCGGAAAGACGAGCGTGCGGATCGCGACATTGAATGCCGCGTCGCCGCCCGGCTCGATAAAGCCGATCGACCCTGTGTAAAGCCCGCGCGGCCCCGCCTCGAGCTCGTCGATGATTTCCATCGCGCGCACCTTGGGCGCCCCCGTGATCGATCCGCAGGGAAAGGCGGCGCGCAGCACGTCGACCGCGCTCACACCTTCGGGCAGTTCGGCGCTGACATCGGAGACGAGCTGGTGGATCGTCGGAAAGCTTTCGACGCGGAACAGGTCGGGCACCGCGACCGATCCGGGCACCGCCACGCGCGACAGGTCGTTGCGGATTAGGTCGACGATCATCAGATTTTCGGCGCGCTGCTTGGGGTCGTCGGCAAGGTCGCGCGCGGCCGCCGCGTCGGCTTCCGGATCGGCAAGCCGCGCCGCGGTTCCCTTCATCGGCCGCGCCATCACCCGCCCATCGCGCAGCGCGAAAAAGAGTTCGGGCGAGTGCGAGACGATCGCCCGATCGCCCGTCCAGATCACCCCGCCATAACCCGCGCGCGCCGCGTGCCTTAGCCGCGCATGCACAGCAAGCGGGTTGCCGTATAGCGGCACGTCGGCGCGAAACGTGTAATTCGCCTGATAGATATCGCCCGCCCGGATCAACTCCAGCACCGCCTCGATCGCCGCCAGATACTCGGTGCGCGCAACGCGCGGCCGCGGCTTGCCGGTCCATGCCGATGCCGGATCAGGAAGCAGGCCGGGGATCCGGTCGGCAGCGATGCGCGTGACCTTTTCGAACAGGCCGAACCAGCCGAGCGGCATGTCGCCCGTTTCGGCATCGACCGCCCCGCGCCACGCGGGCGCGAGCGCCTTTCCCGCCTCGTATGACAGATAGCCCGCGGCATGCAGCCCGCGCGCCTGCGCGGCTTCGAGCGCGGACAGCAACGCCGGAACGTCGGCCGCCGTCCGCGCCGTCAAAACGTCGACGGGCTCGGCGAACATCCGCGCCGCCGCGGCACCCTCGGCGCGCGCATCGTCGAGCAGCACGAAGGGCGGGCAGCCCGGCCCCGGAAGCGGGATCGCCTCGCCGCCCGTCATCGCTGTATCGTCATCGCTATGTCACGATACCGACCGCGCGCCCGCGATCAGCGGTCGCGTTTCATGCGGATGGTGCGACCGCCCTCGATCGACGCGAAATAGCTGCCCATCGTCGCGACCTTGATCTTGACCTTCTGGCCTGCCTTGGGCTGGCGTGGCAGCCGCGTCGTGTCGATCTGCGTCCACACCGCGTCATCTTCCATCGCCAGCGTATATTTGCCCGAGCGGTCCATGCTCACCGAACGGATCGTCGTTTCGATTTCCTTGACCTCATCCTCGTCGCCGCCGAAAATCCCGCCGAGCTTGGGGAAGGAAAAACCGAACAGCCCGCGCCGCGCCTTCTTGGCAGTCTCGCGATCGGTGAAGGTGATCTCGCGCGCCTGGTCGGCACTCGACAATTCGCCGACTTCGCGGTCGAAACAGGCGAGCCGCGCCGCCGGGTCGGCGATGTCGCGGCACGCGTAAAGTTCCTGGATCTGCGCCGGAGGCTCAGAGGGCAACTTGTCCTTCGCGGCGACCGGGGCGGCGAGCGCGCCGGCGAGAAGGACGAGCGGCGCGGCGACACGCGATGACAGCTGCAGCATGGCAAAACCCCTGGCGAGAACGATATGCGCTGCCTAGCCGCCCCGACTGCGCGCCGCAAGCGAGCCCGGTTGCAAATCACCGCTTACTGACCCTAGTGTAAGGAACCCCGCGCATATCGAGAGGATTCCATCACCCCATGGACAGCCATTTTTCCTGGTCGACCGGCTATAATCACCCCACCGACTGGGATCAGGCCTTCGCGCCGCTGTCGCTCCCCGACATGCTGGCCGCCAGCGTCGCGCGGCGCGGCGATGCCCCGATGCTCGACTTCATGGGGCGCCAGTTCGGCTATGCCGAGGTCGCACGCGGCGCGGCGCGCGTCGCGCGCGGGCTGCAACAGCGCGGGATCGGCAAGGGCAGCCGCGTCGGCCTCTTCCTGCCCAACGTCCCCCATTATGTCGCGGCCTATTATGGCGCGCTCGCTGCCGGCGCGACGGTGGTCAATTTCTCGCCACTCTACACCGTCGCCGAACTCGAGGCGCAGGTCGAGGATTCGGGCACCGACACGCTGTTCACGATCAGCGCCGCGGCGCTGCTGCCCACCGCGCTCGAGGTGCTCGACGGGTCGAGCCTCAAGCAGCTCGTCGTCGGATCGGTCGCCGGCGGGCTCCCCACGGCGAAGTCGGTTCTCTATCGCCTGTTCAAGCGCAGCGAGGTCGCAGCGTTGCCCGCCGACCCGCGCATCATCCGCTTCTCGGCGCTCACCGACAACGACGGCAAGCCCGATCCGGTCACGATCGACCCCGAAAAGGACATCGCGCTGATCCAATATACCGGCGGCACGACCGGGACGCCGAAAGGCGCCAAGCTGACGCACCAGAATCTTACCGCCAACGCGCGGCAGGTGAATGCCATCGACCCCGACCATGAAGCCGAGGACCGCATCCTCGGCGTCCTCCCCTTCTTCCACGTCTTCGCGAACACCTGCGTGCTCAACCGCACCGTGCTCAACGGCGGCACGATCACGATGCTGCCGCGCTTCGATGCGAAACAGGCGCTTCAGGCGATTACGCGAACGAAGACGACCGCGCTGCCCGGCGTGCCGACGATGTATCAGGCGCTGCTCGATCATCCCGACCTCACGAGGACCGACTTCTCCAGCTTGCGCATCTGTATCTCGGGCGGCGCACCGATGCCCGCCGAGCTGCGTGAGAAATTCGTCGCCGCCACCGGCGCCGCGCTCGTCGAAGGCTATGGCCTCACCGAAAGTTCGGGCGTCGTCGCGACCAATCCCTATGAGGGGCCGGTGCGCGCCGGCACGATCGGCCAGCCGATCCCCGCAACGCAGATCCGCCTGCTCGACAAGGAAGACCCGTCAAGGGATGCGCCCGACGGCGAACCCGGCGAGCTCGCCGTCAAGGGCCCGCAGATCATGCAGGGATACTGGAACCGCCCCGAGGCGGACAAGGACAGCTTCACCGACGATGGCTGGCTACGCACCGGCGACGTCGCCGTGGTCGAGGATGGTGGCTATATCCGCATCGTCGACCGGCTGAAGGACATGATCGCGGTCGGCGGGTTCAAGGTATACCCCAGCGTGATCGAGGCGCATCTCTACGAACATCCGGCGGTCAAGGAAGCGATCGTCCTCGGCGTCCCCGACGCCTATCGCGGCGAGGCGCCGAAGGCTTTTGTGACGATCGAGGAGGGCTTCGACGTCAGCGGCGAGGCGCTCGCCGCGTGGCTCAACCCCAAGCTCGGCAAGCATGAGCGGGTGAACGCGGTCGAGGTGCGACTGAACCTGCCCAAAACAATGATCGGCAAGCTCGACCGCAAGGCGTTGCGGGCGGAAGAGGGGAGCCGGTGAACGGCCTCTATCGCTACCCCGCCTTCGCAGGGGTGACGGTCTAAAGTTTATTACAATGACAATGAGACATTGTAACCTCTGTCATGTTATGCCATATCCAGCATCGCAATTGCCCCAATGGAGAATCGGGTGACCCATGTCGCCAGCCCTGCCCCTGCCCCTGCCCTGACGCGCCTCGGCGCGCTGGTAAGGGCTGCGCGCGATTCGCGGCCGCTGACCTCGCTTTCGGGCGATCAGCTGGCGATGGGCCTGTCGGGGCTCTGCCTCGTCCACTGCCTTGCAACGACCATTTTCTTCGCCTCGATCGCCTCGGTCGGCGGGGTGTTTCTCGACAATCACCTGTTCCACGAGATCGGACTGATCATCGCGATCGGCTTCGCGCTCATCACGCTCGTCTCGGGCGTGCTCAGTCACGGCTATATGATGCCCTTCGCGGTCGGCAGCTTCGGGCTCGGCATGATGGCGGGCGCGCTGTCGCGGCCGCACGACGGCAGCGAAGTGATCGCGACGATGATCGGCGTTGCGGTCGTCGCGCTGGGTCACGACCTCAACCGCCGCGCGCGGCACTGATCCCACCGCATCGGAGATGTCCGCAACTTGCGGGCGCTGCGCAAACAGCCTACATTACATCCTGGTTAGCGCGGGATTTCCCACGCCTGAGGAAACGCCAATGGGCAAGCATGATCATCCGCACGTCGAGGCCAGCGGCGCCTCGCTCGCCAGGGCGGCGCAGACCGCGCTCGAGGGCGCGGGCGAAGCCTGGACCGACATGCGCGCCGAGATTTTCGACGCGGTCGCCGAAATCGGCAAGCCGGCGAGCGCCTATGAAATCGCCGACATCGTCTCGCAGAAGCGCGGCAAGCGCGTCGCGCCGAACAGCGTCTATCGCATCCTCGACCTGTTCGTCGCGAACAACCTCGTCCGCCGCGTCGAAAGCGCCAACGCCTTCGTCGCGAACAGCCATCCGGGCTGCCTCCACGACTGCATCTTCCTGATCTGCGATACGTGCGGCAGCGCGGTGCATGTCGACGACGACAAATTGTCGACCGGCGTCCGCGCCGCCGCGAACGCAACCGGCTTCGCCGCCGAGCGCCCCGTGATCGAGGTGCGCGGCAAATGCGCCGAGTGCCAATAAGGTGAGCCGCCGCGCTCCACCGGACATTTAGAGGGTGGCTGGGGGGCTTCAGCATTGGATCGAGGAACAGCGGACGCGCCCGCCCGCGCCGACGCGTGCCTGGGCCTGGGCGCTGGCCTTCGGGATCGCAACGCTGCTCTTCGGCTTCTATCTGGGGCAGGTTTTCCCGCAAACGGGGCATGACATCGCGCCGGGCTATGGTTCGCCGGTGCTCGCGTTCGAATTCGCGGGCAGCCAGAGCGACCTCGAAGCGATCTTCGGCTTCTTCACCGACCCGCAGCAGGTGACGCGCCTCGCCGCGATGCGCGCGGGCAACGAAGGCGACTATCTCTACATGCTGCTCTACGCGGGCTTTCTAGCCAGCGGCTGCTTCGCGCTGTGGCGCGAGCTTCGGCTGCGCGCGCTCCTTGCCACCAGCTTGCTGCCCGTCGCGGCGGCGCTCTGCGACGCATGGGAGAACTGGCTGCTCCTCGACATCCAGGCGGCCTTCACGCTCGGCGACTATTCGCCCGCGATGGCGAGCCTTCCCTATCCGGTCGCCGCCAAGTTCCTGCTGCTTTCGGCGACCAACGTCATGATCGGCGCGGCGGCCACGCGCCTCGGGCGCTGGTGGGCGCTGTTCGGCACGCTCGCGATCCTCGCGGCGATCCCGACCGTCATGGCGATCATCACCCCCGCCGCCTTCGCCTGGGCCCTGATCCCCTCGGCTGCGGCCGGCTGGCTGCTGCTGCTCGCGCTCGCCGTGGCGGGGAGTTGGCGGGCGTTGGCGCACAAACGCCCTCTCGCCGACTGGAGCGAAGCCGCGCCCGCCCCCGCTACCCCCGACGCCGCCCCGCCCGCCCGGCGCGTCTTCGGCCGCCGCCGCACCTGAGCCCCTTCCCACTCCGGCGATGCGGGTCTAGGGAAGCCCGCGAATCCTGAAAAAGGGCGAAGGGCTGCACATGAACACCGTGATCATCCGCGAAGACGACCTCATCGAAACGATCGCCGACGCACTCCAGTACATCAGCTATTTCCACCCGATGGACTATATCCGCGCGCTCGGCGCCGCCTATGAACGCGAAGTGTCGCCGGCCGCGAAGGACGCGATGGCGCAGATATTGTCGAACAGCCGCATGTGCGCCGAGGGGCACCGCCCGATCTGCCAGGACACCGGCATCGTCACCGTCTTCATCAAATGGGGCATGGACTGCCGCCTCGACAGCCCGCGCAGCCTGCAGCAGGTGGTCGATGAGGGCGTGCGCAAGGCCTATCTCCACCCCGAAAACAAGCTGCGCGCCTCGATCCTCGCCGACCCCGCATTCAGCCGCGTCAATACGAAGGACAACACGCCCTCGGTGCTCAACGTCGAGATGGTCCCCGGCGCAAAAGTCCACATCGACGTCGCTGCAAAGGGCGGCGGCAGCGAGAATAAGTCGAAGTTCAAGATGATGAACCCGTCCGACAGCATCGTCGACTGGGTGCTCGAAATGGTGCCGCAGATGGGCGCCGGCTGGTGCCCGCCCGGCATGCTCGGTATCGGCATCGGCGGCACCGCCGAAAAGGCGATGCTGCTCGCCAAGCAGTCGCTGATGGACCCGATCGACATGACCGAGCTGCTCGCGCGCGGGCCGGCGAGTCCGACCGAGGAATTGCGCATCGAGCTCTATGAAAAGGTCAACGCGCTCGGCATCGGCGCGCAGGGCCTCGGCGGCCTCGCGACCGTGCTCGACGTCAAGATCGCCGACTGGCCGACCCACGCCGCGTCGAAGCCCGTCGCGATGATCCCGAACTGCGCCGCGACGCGCCATGCCCACGTTACGCTCGACGGCAGCGGCCCCGCCTTCCTCGAACCGCCGGTGCTCGCGGACTATCCGCAGATCGACTGGCAGCCCGACACGGCCGCAATCCGCGTCGATCTCGACAATCTCACCCCCGAAGTCGTCGCGAGCTGGAAACAGGGCGACCGGCTTTTGCTCAACGGCAAGATGCTCACCGGCCGCGACGCCGCGCACAAGCGCATCGCCGACATGCTCGCCAAGGGCGAGGAGCTGCCCGTCACCTTCCGCGACCGCGTCATCTATTATGTCGGCCCTGTTGACCCAGTCGGCGAGGAAATCGTCGGCCCCGCGGGCCCGACCACCGCAACGCGCATGGACAAATTCATGGACATGATGCTGGGTCAGGGCCTGCTCGCCTGCGTCGGCAAAGCCGAACGCGGCCCCGCCGCGACGCAATCGATCGCCAAGCACAAGAGCGCCTATCTGATGGCGGTCGGCGGCGCCGCCTATCTCGTGTCGCGCGCGATTAAAGGCAGCCAGGTCGTCGGCTTCGCCGACCTTGGCATGGAAGCGATCTACGAATTCGAGGTCAGCGATTTCCCCGTCACCGTCGCGGTCGACAGCAAAGGCCAGAACGTCCACGTCAACGCGCCGATGCTGTGGCAGAAGCGGATCAAGGACGAAGGGTTGCTGGAGAAGGCGTGAGCTTCCTCCTCCTCCGCCGTCCTCCAGAATCGTAACGGCAAGTTCCGGACACACGCTTGCGTTTCGCTGCCGATCCGGCACATTGCTTCGCATACGAAGCAGGCAGGGGACGCAGCATGGATTTCCGTAACGTCGACAAGCTGAACCGCCGCGACATGATTCGCGGCACCGCGATGCTCGGGGCGGGCGCCGCCTTCATGCAGCCCGTCCCGCTCTGGGCGCAGTCGGGCACGATGGCGGATATCCGCAAAGCCGCCGAAGCCGGCAAGGACGCCTCGATCAAGCGCATCCGCGACTGGATCGCCCTCCCCTCGATCGCCGCCGAGAACCGCAGCATGGCCGAGGGTGCGGCCTATATGGCCGAGCTCGCGAAGGACGCGGGCTTCACCAATGTCGAAATCGTGCCGACCGACGGCCACCCCGGCGTGTTCGGCACGATCGACGTCGGCGCACCGCGCACGCTCGGCATCTATTTCATGTATGACGTCAAGCAGTTCGACCCCGCCGAATGGTCGTCGCCGCCGCTCGAAGGCAAGATGGTCGAGCGCCCCGGTTTTGGACAGGCGATCATGGGCCGCGGCGCGGTGAACCAAAAGGGGCCCGAGGCGACCTTCCTCGCCGCGCTCCACGCGATCCGCGCCGCCGGGCGCAAACTGCCGGTGAACATCGTGCTCGTTTGCGAGGGCGAAGAAGAAATTGGCTCACCCCACTTCCGCCAGATCGCGACCAAACCCAACATCCTCGCCGCGCTCAAGAAGTGCGAGGGCATTTTCATCCCCTTCGCCTCGCAGGGCAAGACCGGCAATGTCACGGTTAACTTGGGCTCGAAAGGCATCATCGAACTCGAACTCGTCGCGAGCGGCGAGAAATGGGGCCGCGGTCCGAAGGGCGACGTCCATTCGAGCCTCAAAGCCATGGTCGATTCGCCCGCCTGGCGGCTGGTGCAGGCGCTCCAGACGCTCGTCACCTCCGATGGCAACAAGCCCGCGATCGAGGGCTGGTACGAAAATGTCCGCCCACTCACCGAACGCGAAAAATCGCTGATCCGCGAGGCTGCAAAGGCGGGCGACGAAGCCGCGCAGAAACAGGCGCTCGGCATCACCCACTGGATCGACAATCTCTCCTACCCCGACGCACTCACCCGCCTCGCGCAGGAACCCACGGTCAATATCGAAGGACTCGTCGCGGGCTACACCGGCCCCGGCGGCAAGACCGTGCTGCCGGGCAAGGCGGTCGCGAAACTCGACCTCCGCCTCGTCCCCAACCAGACGCGCGCCGAGGCCGAGAAGAAACTCCGCGCGCATCTCGACAAGCATGGCTTCGCCGACGTCGAGGTCAATGTGTCGGGCGGTTACGACCCGACCGAGGTCGCCGAGGACAGCCGCCTCGTCCGCTCCGAACTCGCGACCTACAAGAAGCTCGGCGTCGCGACGAGCATCAACCCGCGCATGGCGGGCAGTTGGCCCGGCGCCACCTTCACCGCGCCGCCGGTGTCGATCCCCGCGGCGCATTTCGGCATCGGCCACGGCTCGGGCGCGCACGCCCCCGACGAATATTTTCTCATCGATTCGACCAATCCCAAGGTCGCGGGCCTTGTCGACGCGACGATGGGTTTCGCCGAATTCCTCTACGTGCTGGCGGCGATCAAATAGGGAGGGGCAGATGAGCGACCTCAACGGCGTCGCGCATGTCATCCTGACCGCGGGCGATTTCGCGCGCTCGACCGCCTTCTGGCGCGACATGATCGGCTATCTCGGCCTCAAACTCGTGCTCGACAGCGAGCATATGCTCTATGGCGTCGGCGGGCGAACCGCGATCGGCATCCGCACCGGCAGCCCGGAAAACGCCGGCAAGCGCTTCGACCAGGGCGCCCCGGGGCTGCACCATGCCTGCTTCCGTATGCGCGACCGCGCCGCGATCGACCGCGTCCACACCTTCCTGACGGAGCGCGACGATATCCATATCGTCCACGCGCCGCAGGAGGAGCCGTGGGCGCCGGGCTATTATTCGGTGCTGTTCGAGGATCCCGACGGCATCCGCATCGAATTCAACCATGTCCCCGGCGCCGGCCTGCTGGCGGAGGGCGAGCAGATCGGCGGCGCGAACGCGTTCGACTAGAAACCGTAGACCAGCGTGAACCGCGTCTGGGTATCGACGCTTTCGATCCCCGGCGGCGGGCTGGTGTCGATCTGCGCCGAATAGGCGATGCGCGCCGACAGCGCGCCGGTCAGCTTGGCGTTGAGCGCGGTCTGCGAACTGGTCGAACCATTGGCTTCGCCGATGATCGTCGATGCGACCTGCGTCAGCCGCAGCGTCGGCGACAATTGCCAGCCGAAATCGAGCCCGGCGAGCGCGGTGAGTTCGGTGTCGTTGCCGCCATCGACGAAGTCGGTCTGGCGAAACGCCGGCCCGCCTTTCAGGCTCAGCGTCATCTTCTTGTTGTCGATCACCTTGTAGCCGAGCCCGCCCGACAGGTTCCAGCGCGTGTTATATCCCAGGATCCGGTCATGCTCCCAACGGCCGAGGCCATAGGCGAAGGTACGCTCATTGATCCGGTATTGCGGCTCGATCTCGGTCAGATAGCGTTCGACCGAGGTCTTGCCGTTCGTGCGCTGGTAATCGGCCTGCGCGCGCAGCTTGTGGAGCCAATCGATCCCCTGCCGCGCCAGCGAGAGGCCGGCGCTGAGGCCGGCCGAGTTCGTATTGCCGCTGCTGTGCGACGCGCCGATCTGCCCCTCGCCTTTCCAATTCTCCCAGAATTTGGACGCCGCCAGTTTCGCCCTGGCGGCGGCTGCCGCCTCGTCCTTCAAGCGCTGCCGTTCGGCGCGATAGGCAACGACCTGTTCCTCGATTTCCGCGGCGTCCTCCGGCGTGGTCGCCTTGGCAAGCTTCGCGACCGCCTCGACATCGGCATCCCTACCGCTCGCCATCGCGGCGGCGAGCATGTTGCGTACCGGGTCGAAGGGGGCCTCCGGCGGATGACCGCTGCGGTAATATGCGAGCAGCGCGTCGATTTCGCCGATGTTGGACGGATGGGTCTGTCGGGCGAATCTGACCACCGCTTCGACATCGTCGTTGTTGCCGCTCGCGAAGGCGGCGTCGATCATCGCGCGCACCGCATCGGGCAGCGGCGGATCGAGCGGCACGAGCACCGTTGGAAGCGGGTTCGCCACGATCGGGTCGACAAGCAGCGGATCGACGAGGAGCGGGCCCTGCTGCGGATCGACGGTTTCCTGCGACGCCTGCGCCGCCGGAACGGCAAGCGAGAGAGGCAGGCAAAGCGCGGCCAGACGGGGGAGAGCTGTCACCGAAAACGTCCTTCTTGCGGGGGCGGAAGCCGGGTTCGTTCGATCGTTGGCGCGGGGCCGGAGCGCAAACGACGCGCTCCTATAACCCGAAAGTTTCTGGCATTTCCACCCCGCGTGCCCCATCTGCAAACCTATGCTGATTGCCATCATCGCCATCTTCTGCGCCGGAATCGGCAATTTCGCGATGCACCGCGCCTTCATGGAAAGCGACGATCCACTGATCCAGCAGATGGTGAAGCCGCTCGCGGACAGGGTCGGGCCGAACATCACCTATATTTTCGAATTCCTGCTGCTCGTCGGTGCGATGGCGATCGCGACGCGAAACTGGTTCGCGGCATTGATGCTCTATGGCCTCTATACGATCTTCAACGCGATGGCGTTCAGCTGGATCATGCAAAGGCCGCGATAGACGGAGCGCGGCGCTTGCGCCGCTCAGCGCCGCCCCCTGCCATAATCGATCCGGATCCTGACCCAGGCGCCGACCAAAGGTCGTCCGCCAAGCCGCGGGGGCCGCACCCTGAACGCCCACGCCGCGGCGAGCACCGCGCGAGTGATCTGCGATCCGTTCGGATATTCGTCGAGCCCGACGCAGTCCTCGACGCGAAAATCGGGGGCCGTGCGGCAGGCGATCAGCCCCCAGCCAGGCCCGCTCGCGGTGGACAGATAGCCGCGCAATTCGTCATCTCTCGGCTCGCGATACCAGGCCGCGGCATAGAGCGGTTCGCCGTTGGGAGCCGTCCCCACCCGCTCCGTATCGCGAAAGGCGGAGGAGCCCCCCGTATCGGGCGGCCCATAGACCGGACGCGCGGCAGCGCGGGGAGGCGCGGGCTGTACAGGCGCGCTCGGCGTCGGAATTATCGGCGTGACCTTGGGTTCGGCGACCGGCTGGGGCTGCGGCTCCGCCGGCTCCGGCGCCGGTTCCTCGATAGCGGGCTGCTGCGACGCCGGTCGCGCCTCGGCCGGCGCGGGTTGCGGTTCGGACGCGTCTTCCGACACCTCCGGGGCCTCGATGCTCACCACGCTGACACTTTCTTCCCGGACGTCGGGCGGTTCTTCGAAGCCGAAGGAGAGCAGCAGGAACAGCAGGAAGGCCGGGATCAGAACGGCCAGGCTTATGGCAAGCGCGCGATACCCCGTCCCGATGCGGAGCTGTTCGACGTAGGGAGTGGCTGGAACGGAGCTCAGCTGAAGCAATCTTTTGGTAGCGGTGCGCGCCGGTCGACAAGGCGCCGGGCTGGTTCTCGCGGGGGATAGGGCGGCGTCCGGCCTTTGACAAGCGCGAGCGTCATCCGGCAAACAAAACGGCGGCCCGATGCGATCGCTGATATCCGGTCAACAGCTCATGCGACCCCGTGATACCACCACACGCCGTCGCGATCCTCGCGCCGCACCCGGCCTTCGACCTCCAGCCGTTTCAGATGCGCGAACGCCTCGCCGGTCGCCAGCCCCTGATTATGCTCGCCGATCGGACGGTTGAACAGCAGGGGGAAACTGTCGACGACGCGCATCGGCGCCTTCGCCGCCGCTTCGGCGAGGTTGTAGAGCCGCATCCGATGCTCGTCGCGCAGCGCCATCAGGCGGACGTGCAGTCCCTTGAAGGGCTCGCCGTGCGCGGGGCAGGTGATAACGTCGGCGGGCACGGTTGCGAGCAATTTGTCGATCGAGGCGAGCCATTCGCCGAGCGGGTCGGCGTCTGGCTCGGTGATGTTGACCGAGACGTTCGAACTGATGCGCGGCAACACCTGATCGCCCGACACCAGCACGCCCTCTTTCTCGTTCCACAGGCAGGCATGTTCGGGGCTGTGCCCCGATCCGGTGACGACCCGCCACCGCTGCGCGCCCATGTCGAGCGTTTCGCCATCGGCGATCCGCACATAGGAGCGCGGCAGCGCAAAGATCATCCGCTGGAACATGTTCCAGCCCCGCGCCCGCTGCGCCTCGACGGCGGCCTCGTCCCAGCCCGCGGCGCGCGACTGCGCCAGCACCTCGTCGGGCGCGGTATCGGACGAATCGGCAATGATCGCGCGCGCGGTCAGCATCTCGCCACGCGTCATCCACAGTTTCACGCCCTGTTTCTTCGCGATCCAGCCGGCAAGGCCGATATGGTCGGGATGCAGGTGCGTGCCGATGACGCGCGTGATGCGCCGGTCCTTGAGCGCGCCGGCATAGAGCGCCTTCCACGCGTCGGAGCACATCGTCAGGCAGATGCCGGTATCGACGACGGCGATCCCGTCATGGTCGTCGAGAAGCCAGCTGTTGATATGGCCAAGCGACCCCGGCATCGGAATGCGCGCCCAGCTGATCCCGTCCGCGATGCGGATCGTCTCGCCTGCACCGGGCGCCGCCTCGCCCCACGGATAGGTTAGGCCGGCGTGGCTGGTCGCGGTGAAGCTGTCGTCCTGGGTCAGCGAGGCATCCGGCGAGCCGCTGGCCGCCGGGATATGGTCCTCGTCGCCCCCCGCCATGCCTCAGGCTTCGCTATCGGCTTCGCTGGCTTCCTCGGCGGCGCGCGCTTCGTTCGCGGCCGTGCGTTCGGCGCGCAGTTCCTCGAGCAACGCTTCGCGGTCGCCCTCGAACCGGTTGTCCTCGGGCGCCTTGATGCCGGCCTTCTTCGCCGCCTTGGCGACGAGCGCATCGAGTTCGCGCTGCGAACAGAGGCCGAGCGTCACCGGGTCCTTCGGCACGATGTTCGCGCTGTTCCAGTGGCTGCGGTCGCGGATCGCGCCGATCGTGTTGCGCGTCGTGCCGATCAGCTTGCCGATCGCGCCGTCGGACACTTCGGGATGATTCTTCAGGATCCACGCGATGCCGTCGGGCTTGTCCTGCCGCTTGCTGACGGGCGTATAGCGCGGACCGCGGGTACGGCGGATCGTGTCCTGCGCCTGCTTGCTCATCTTGAGCTTGTAATTGGGGTCCTTCTGACCCTTCTCGATTTCTTCCATCGACAGTTCGTGCGCGCGGACGGGGTCGCGGCCGGTATATTTGGTCGCGGCGGTCTCGTCGGCAATCGCCTGAACCTCGAGGATGTGGATGCCGCAATATTCGGCGATCTGGACAAAGGTCAGGCCGGTGTTGTCGACCAGCCAGGCGGCGGTCGCGTGCGGCATCAGGGGGGTGGCGTCGGCATTGGCCATGACGGAAAGTCTCCAAGCGGAAATAATAAGGGCCGCCCCTCGCAGGGCGGCCGTTCGGCGGCTGATGTAGACCTGTTTTAGGTTGCGGGCAAGGGGTGCTCGTCGGCAGCGAAGCCTGCGACCGATTCGACGAGCCAGGCGCAAACTGCCCGCACGTCGGCACAGGCCATGTTGGCCGGCGTCGCGAGCATGTGATAGCTCTCGCCTTCGATGACCGGGCCGAAGGGGTGGACGAGCAGCCCCGCCTCGATCTCGGGCCGGGCAAGGATCAGGCTGCCGATTGCGACGCCATGCCCCGCGACCGCAGCCTGCAGGGCATGATCGTCCGAACTGAAACGCGGCCCGTCGTCGACGGCCAGCCCGTCCATCCCGGCCAGCCGCGCCCATCGCCGCCAGTCGGACGCGTTGGCGGGCTGGCGCCATTCGACATGCAGCAAGGTAGCGCGCATCAGGTCTTGCGGTCCGGACACGCCCAGCTTCGGGCTGCAAAGCGGTCCGAAGCGTTCGGAAAAAAGCGGTCGGCCGACCAGCCCGTCAAAAGGACCGGAGCCATAACGAACCGCCACATCGGCCAGCCCCGCGGCCAGATCGACCGGCTCGTTGGAGGAATGCAGCCGCAGGTCGAAATCGGGAAAGCGTTCGCGAAACGAGCCGAGCGCAGGCAGGAGCCTGCGCGCGGTGAACTGGATCGTCGCGGTCAATGTCACCGCCGCCCGCCGCGGCGCTGGCACAAGATCGGCAAGCGCCCGGTCGAACATGTCGAAGCCGTCGCGCAAAATCGGATAGAGCCGCTCGCCCGCTTCGGTCAGCGCGACCTGCCGCACCTGACGAGTGAACAGCGCAAGGCCCAGCACATCCTCCAGCAGCCGTATCTGATGGCTGATCGCCGTGGGCGTCACCGCCAGCTCGTCCGCGGCCCTTCGAAAACTGAGATGGCGCGCCGCAGCTTCGAACGCGCGCAATGCGCCAAGGGGTGGGAGTTTCCGGTTTCGTGTCATAGATGAGGAAAATCGATCCATTGGCTGAGATATTCGCGCTCGACGCCTCAGTTTATAGAGGAGTATTTACATCCAGTCATCAAAACAAATGAACTGGATTATCCCATGAGCATCCCGCAAGCCTCGGCGCTTAGCATACTCCACATCGATTCCAGCGCCCGGCCGGGCCTTTCGGGTCAGGACCGGCACGGCTCGCACAGCCGGCGGCTCAGCGCGCGCTTCGTGCGCCGATGGTCGCATGCGCGGCCGCAGGATCGGATCGTCTACCGCGACGTCGGGGCCGTCCCCCCGTCGCACGTCGATGCCGAATGGATCGCCGCCGCCTTCGCCCCACCCGAAAAGCGCAGCGACGCACAGCACGCCCGGCTGGCCGAAAGCGACCGGCTGGTCGCCGAACTGATGGCGGCGGATATCGTCGTCGTCGGGGCGCCCATGTATAATTTCGGTATGCCCGCGCCGCTGAAGGCCTGGCTCGACAATATCGTACGCGTCGGCGTCACCTTCGGTTTTGACCGGAAACGCGAGGGAGAACCCTATTGGCCGATGCTTCCTTCGGGAAAACGGGCGGTCATCCTCGGCGCGCGCGGCGATTACGGATATGACCCCGGCGGGCGTCAGGCGGACGTCAATTTCGTCGAGGCAGGCCTGAAAGCGCCCCTCGCCTACATCGGGCTTCGCGACGCCAGTTCGATCGCGATCGAGTTTGACGAATTCGCCGACGAACGCCTCGCTCGATCGATCGCCGCCGCGGAAAGCGCCGTTGACGCGCTGGTGGACCGGTTAATCGGCGAGCGGGACGAGCGCTTGTCCGCCCGACCGCTCTCCGCTGCGCGGTGATTCCGCTCGGCTCCTATGGACTGCACTGCCACAGTCCGGCGAAGACGCGCTGCGCGCCATCGGCACGGTCGGCGGTCAGCGTCGCGGGACGCGGCGGCGATTCGCCCCCGCCCGCGGCCGGGCCGACGAGCGCGACGCGCAGTTCAAGTCCCTTGCCGAAGAATTTGGTGCCCTTCGCCATCGCGTCGAACCCGCCATTGGCCGAAATCGTCTCGATCGTATCGCCGACCTTCACGATCCCGCGCGACGGCTCCTGCGACGCGACGTCGCCCTGCGCAAGCAGGATCGGCTCTGCGCCCTCTTCGGCGGCGAAGCTGCACGCGAGCTCGCCCTTGAGCTTCGCGCCGCCGACATCGGCCTCGGTCAGCGCGGCGAGCTCGATCGGTGAACCGTCGCCGCCGCGCGTCGGCACGTCGGTCGGCTTGATCGCGGGCGGGGCCGTCTCGGCCGTCTTGCCATCGGGCGCGACCTCGCCGTCATAGGAGGCGGTGGCGTTTTTATCGCTTTCGGCAGGCTGCGAACAGGCCGCCAGGGCAAGCGCGAGCGCGGTGGCGGGAAGGAACAGGTTACGCATATTCATCGGGAGAGATCGTCCTTTTTGATTGCCCCCCGATTCCCTAACCGCCGAAAATGGCAAGCCGTTCCCTCGGCTCATCCCACCATGAGCACGATCTTCCCCACATGCGCGCCCGCCTGCATCCGCATATGCGCGGCGGCGGCCTCGGCGAGCGGGAAGGCCTGGTCCATCGCGGGCTTCCACCCGCCTTCGGAGAGGCGCGGCCAGAGCGTGCAGTGGATTTCGTCGGCGAGCAGCGCCTTGAACTCGGCGCTGCGCGCGCGCAGCGTCGATCCGGTCATCGTCAGCCGGCGGCGCATCACCTGCGAAATATCGATCTCGACCTTCGCGCCGCGCTGAAAGGCGATCGTCACATGGCGGCCGTCGTCGGCGAGGCATTCGATGTTGCGCGGCACATAGTCGCCGCCGACCATGTCGAGCACGACGTCGACGCCGCGGCCAGCGGTGAAGGCCTTCACCGCCTCGACATAGTCCTCGCTCGAATAATCCACCGCGAGATCGGCGCCGAGCGCGGTCGCGGCGGCGCATTTCTCCGCGCTGCCGCAGGTCACGATCACCTTGATGTCGAACAATTTGCAAAGCCCGATCGCGGTCGTCCCGATCCCGCTCGTGCCGCCGTGGACCAGCACCGTCTCGCCCTCGCGCACATAGGCGCGCTCGAACAGATTGTGCCAGACGGTGAAGATGGTTTCGGGCAGCGCGGCTGCCTCCTGCATCGAAAAACCCTTCGGCACGGGCAGGCAGCTGCCCACCGGCGCGGTGCAATATTCGGCATAGCCGCCACCCGCGACGAGCGCACACACCGCCTGACCCAAAAGCTCGGGATCGCCCCCCGGCCCGGCCGCGGCGATCGTCCCCGCGATTTCCAGCCCCGGCAGGTCCGACGCACCCGGCGGCGGCGGATAGAATCCCATGCGTTGCAGCACGTCGGGGCGGTTCACCCCCGCCGCGGCGACGCGGATCAACACCTCGCCCGGCCCCGGCTGCGGCACGGGCCGTACCGTCGGTTGCAAGACTTCGGGCCCGCCCGGCGCGCTGATGGCGATGGCGGTCATTTCTGCTGGCACGCTAGTCACTTCATTCCCCCACTGGTCCGTCATTCCGCACCCCTGCCCCGCCTTATTGACAGTGCGGCGACACGGGTCAACAGTCGCGCGCCGATATTGACGTTAGGGACCAGGAGGATACGCCATGGACGATGACGACCTTCCCCGCCGCCGCGACGATGTTCTGGCGGCGCTGATCAAACAGCCGCTCGACCCGCTGTCGGTCGACGAACTGGGCGAGCGCATCGAAATCCTCGAAGCCGAGATCGAACGTGTGAAGGCGCACCGTAGCGCCGCGACGAGCCAGAAGGCCGCGGCGGAGGCGCTGTTCCGGAAGGGTTAGCGCGCACGCCCGATGCACGCGCCCCTTATCCATTTGCCCTGGATCGTCTTACTCCGCCTCGGTGCTGAGCCCCAATTCGGGAATACCGATCGAGCGGCGCCCGCCGAAATCGGCGCGCACGACGATCACCCCCTGCTTTTCCATATATTCGACCAGCCGCCGGATGCGTCCGGGCGAGCGGCTGCCATAGGCGCGGCCGAGGACGTCATCGTCGGGGCAGGGTTCGCCATCCATCGCGGCGCGCGCGATCTGGAGGAAGGGGGCGAACATGTCGTGCGGCAGCCGGTCGGCGACGATCAGCGCCTCGCGCCAGCGCGGCTCGGACGGATCGAACACCCCGCCCTTGGCAAGCGCGAAGCGGCGGCGAAAGGCGGCAAGGTCGAGCGGCACCTTCTTCAGCTTCTGCATCCGGCAGCGCACCGAAAAATCCTGATAGAGGAAGGATTCGGGCTGAAAGGCGCAGTCGGGGTCGGACAACATCTCTTCGAGCGTCGCGATCACCACCGCGTCGCTCTGCTCGGCCTCCTCGACCGCCTCGAGAATATCGAGCACCGGCGGCGCATCGACATCCTCGTGCAGCCCTTCGCTCGCCGCGATCCGCTGCAGGACCTCGCTCGCCGCCACCGGTTCGGGTTCGGGCGCAAAGACGCGCGGCGCCGCGGGCGCCTCCAGCTCGGTGAACAGCATCGAGCGCATATCGTCGCCGTCCGCTTGCGGCAGCGGCATCAGGCCGTGCGTGCCGAGGCGCGTCGATGTCTGCGTCGCACCGATCCGCACCGCGATCGGCCGGCGGGAGATCGCGGGGCCGAGCCCCAGGAAATGTCCGCGTTCGAGGTCGCGGATCGCCTCGGCCTGCCGCCGCTCCATGCCGAGCAGGTCGGCGGCGCGCGCCATGTCGATGTCGAGGAAGGTGCGCCCCATCAGGAAATTGCTCGCCTCGGCGGCGACATTCTTGGCGAGCTTCGCCAACCGCTGCGTCGCGATCGCCCCGGCCAAACCACGTTTACGCCCCCGGCACATCAAATTGGTCATCGCGCCAAGGCTCGCGCGGCGCACGGTATCGGACACATCGCCCGCGACGCTCGGCGCGAACATCTGCGCCTCGTCGACCACGACCAGCGCGGGAAACCAATGCTCGCGCGGCGCATCGAACAGCGCATTGAGGAACGCCGCGGCGCAGGTCATCTGCGCCTCGATGTCGAGCGACTCCAGACTGAGAATGATCGACGCACGATGTTCGCGGATGCGCGCGCCCATCGCCGCGATCTCGCGCTCGTTATAGTCGCCGCCGTTGATCACGACATGGGTATAGGCATCGGCAAGGGTGACGAAATCGCCCTCGGGATCGATCACGATCTGCTGCACCAGCGCGGCGCTTTCCTCGAGGATACGGCGGAGGAGATGCGACTTGCCCGACCCCGAATTGCCCTGGACAAGCAGCCGCGTCGCGAGCAGTTCCTGCACGTCGATGCGCACGCCCTGCCCCGCAGTGTCGGTCCCGATGTCGATGCTGGTCTTCACGGACGCCGCCCTATCGGGGCGCTCGGGCAAAGACAACCGGGCGGGTTTCGGGTCGGCGGATTCTGTCGCGCGACCTTGCCAAGCGGCACGAACCGGCCGAAAGCGTGGCATGGATTTCGACGACCTGCTCCGCCGCTACTTCGGCACCGCCGACATCGCGGCGATCCACCCCCAAGCGCATGCTGCGGGCACCGAACGCATGCGCGTCGATTTCGGCCTCGAAACCAACCCCGGCCGCCGCTTCGCGCTGTGGGCGCTGATGTACATGCTCGGCGTCGCGCCCGACCTCGATATCGCGTTCAAGGATGAAGAGGAGCGAAACACAGCGCGCGACTTCATGGATATGGTCGACCGAGCGGGGTAAGATGACGACGGCTTTCGACCAATTGCGGCCGTATGCGCGATCTGACATACTTCGCGAAACATTGGTGGAGCGTCGCAGATGAATTTTCTCGAGCGAGCGGAATTATTTCTGGCAGGAATGTTCTTGTCGCTGGGCTTGGTTCATTTTGAAGTTGTAAATGATTTGGATCAGGCAGCTTTCTGGGTGACGGGCACAATGATCAGTTGCTGGGGAATTGGCGCGCTGCTTAAGCACCGTGAAAAGACCCTCGGCCCTTCAGTTAACTTCGACGATGCGAAGGGTCGCTGATTGTATCTGGGGCTTATGTCCACTCTCCACCCCATAGCCGCTGTTCAGCGCGGGCAAAAAATCGCTGTCCTACATTATCCTGCCAGCATAACCTCGCTGCCATCATGCCGGCGTCCATCCTTTTCCGAAATGCAACCTCGCCTTGCCGGAACCCGCCACGGGTATCATTTTACCGGAGGGGAATATGAACTTTGACAACTTCGGAATAAAATTGCGCGAGCGCGATCCCGTTCGCCAACGCCCCGTTAACCACACCACAACTCCGTCATCGTAATTTCACAAAGCCATCCGCTTTTCCCTTGCGGTGGGGCGGCGGCATCGCCACGTTGCATTTCTAAGGGGGCCGCTCTCCCCGGCCTGGTCCCCGCAAGGAGATGAAGACCATGCCGTCCTTTTCGGAAAGCCTCGAAAAGACTCTACACAATGCGTTGAAGGCCGCTTCCGAGCGCCATCACGAATATGCGACGCTCGAGCATCTGCTCTTCGCGCTGATCGACGACGATCATGCCGCCGAAGTGATGCGCGCCTGCGGCGTTGCGCTCGACGACCTGCAATCGGCGGTCGTCCATTATCTCGACACCGAACTCGACAGCCTGAAGGTCGAGGGGCACAGCGATCCGTCGCCCACGTCGGGCTTCCAGCGCGTCGTCCAGCGCGCGATCCTGCACGTCCAGTCGTCGGGCAAGGATGAAGTGACGGGCGCCAACGTCCTCGTCGCGCTCTTCTCCGAACGCGAAAGCTATGCCGTCTATTTCCTGCAGCAGCAGGATCTGACGCGCCTCGACGCGGTTTCCTATCTCAGCCACGGCGTCGGCAAGGGCGGCAAGCCCTCGCCGCAGGCCGAGCCCGAGGAAAAGGAAGAGGCAAAGGAAAAGGAGGGCGGCAAATCCAAGAAGGAAACCGCGCTCGATCAGTTCACCGTCAACCTCAACGAAAAGGCGAAGATCGGCAAGGTCGACCCGCTGATCGGCCGCAATGCCGAGGTCGATCGCACGATCCAGATCCTCTGCCGCCGGTCGAAGAACAACCCGCTCTATGTCGGCGATCCCGGCGTCGGCAAGACCGCGATAGCCGAGGGCCTCGCGCGCAAGATCATCGAGGGCGACGTGCCCGAGGTGCTGCTGCCTGCGGTCATCTATTCGCTCGACATGGGCGCGCTGCTCGCGGGAACGCGCTATCGCGGCGACTTCGAGGAACGGCTGAAACAGGTCGTGACCGAGCTCGAAGGGCTGCCGCACGCGATCCTGTTCATCGACGAAATCCACACCGTCATCGGTGCGGGCGCGACGAGCGGCGGTGCGATGGACGCATCGAACCTGCTCAAGCCCGCGCTGTCGGGCGGGGTGATCCGCTGCATCGGCTCGACGACGTACAAGGAGTTCCGCAACCATTTCGAAAAGGACCGCGCGCTGCTGCGCCGCTTCCAGAAGATCGACGTGGTCGAACCGACGCTGGAGGACACCAAGAAAATCCTCGCCGGGCTGCGCAGCGCGTTCGAGGCGCATCACCAGGTGCGCTACACCCCCGACGCGATCAATGCCGCGGTCGACCTGTCGGCGCGCTATATCAATGATCGCAAATTGCCCGACAAGGCGATCGACGTGATCGACGAGGTCGGCGCGATGCAGATGCTTGTTGCCCCGTCGAAGCGCAAGAAGACGATCACCGCCAAGGAGATCGAGGCCGTGATCGCGACGATGGCGCGCATCCCGCCCAAGTCGGTGTCGACCGACGACAAGGCGACGCTCGCCAGCCTCGAAACCGACCTGAAGCGCGTCGTCTTTGGCCAGAACACCGCGATCGAGGTGCTGTCGTCGGCGATCAAGCTGAGCCGCGCGGGCCTGCGCGATCCCGAAAAGCCGATCGGCAACTATCTGTTCAGCGGCCCGACCGGCGTCGGCAAGACCGAGGTTGCGAAGCAGCTCGCGTCGATCATGGGCATCCCGCTCCAGCGTTTCGACATGAGCGAATATATGGAACGCCACTCGGTCAGCCGCCTGATCGGTGCGCCGCCGGGCTATGTCGGTTATGATCAGGGCGGCCTGCTCACCGATGCGATCGACCAGAACCCGCATTGCGTGCTGCTGCTCGACGAGATCGAAAAGGCGCATCCCGACCTGTTCAACATCCTCTTGCAGGTGATGGACAACGGCCGCCTGACCGATCATCACGGCAAGACGGTCGACTTCCGCAACGTCATCCTGATCATGACGACCAATGCGGGCGCCAGCGACATGGCGCGCGAATCGATCGGCTTCGGCCAGTCGACGCGCGAGGATGTGCAGGAAGAGGCGGTGAAGCGCATGTTCACCCCCGAATTCCGCAACCGCCTCGATGCGATCGTCCCGTTCGGCTACCTGCCGCCCGAAGTGGTCGCGCGCGTCGTCGACAAGTTCATCCTCGAACTCGAGCTGCAGCTTGCCGACCGCAACGTCCATATCCAGCTCGACGATGCGGCGCGCGAATGGCTGACCGGCAAGGGCTATGACAAGCTGTATGGCGCGCGCCCGATGGGCCGTTTGATCCAGGAAAAGATCAAGCAGCCGCTCGCCGAGGAACTGCTCTTCGGCAAGCTCGTCCATGGCGGCGAGGTCAAGGTGAAGATGAAGACCGGCGAAGACGCCCATGTCGGCAATCCGCTCGCCTTCGAAATCACCCCCGCCGCGCCCAAGGCCGGCAAGGGCAAACCGAAGGCCGACAAGGCGAAGAAGGCGGCGGAGTAACACCTGCGGCCCCTCCCGCTTGCGGGAGGGGCTTACTCCCCTCGCAATCCGGCGCCACATCGCCTATATCATCCCCATGTACGACTATGTCTCCGTAACCACCGCCGACGCCGGCTCGCCCACCCCCGTGCGCGATGGCACGATCAAGCTCCACGACGCGGCGGGCTTTGACGGTATGCGCAAGGCGGGGCGGCTGTCGGCCGAAATCCTCGACGCGCTCGTCCCCTTCGTCCAGCCGGGCGTGACCACCGCCGCGATCGACGACCTCGTCCGCACGATGATGCTCGACGGCGGCGGCATCCCCGCGACTTTGGGCTATCGCGGCTTCACGCACAGCTGCTGCACCAGCATCAACCATGTCGTCTGCCACGGCATCCCCGACGACAAGCCGCTGCGCGAAGGCGATATCGTCAACATCGACGTGACCAGCATCGTCGACGGCTGGCACGGCGACACCAGCCGCATGTATCTGGTCGGCGATGTCCCGATCAAGGCGAAGCGGCTCGTCGAAGTGACTTACGAATGCCTGATGCTCGGGATCGAGCAGGCGAAGCCCGGCAACCGCATGGGCGACGTCGCGCATGCGATCCAGACCCATGCCGAGCGCCACCGCTATTCGGTCGTCCGCGATTTCTGCGGTCACGGGCTGGGGCAGATGTTCCACGACGCCCCCGAAGTCGTCCACGCCGGCCGCCCCGGCACCGGGCCCGAGCTTCGCCCCGGCATGTTCTTCACGATCGAGCCGATGATCAACACCGGCAAATATGCCGTGAAGATGCTCAATGACGGCTGGACTGCGGTGACGCGCGATCGCTCGCTATCGGCGCAGTTCGAGCACAGCATCGGGATCACCGAGGACGGCTGCGAGATTTTCACGGCGAGCCCGACGGGTCTGAACGCCCCGCCTTGGGCCTGATCGGTATTAGTGATTCCCATTTCGCCATCCCGGACTTGATCCGGGATCCATGACTTCCAGCGCGGTACCGGCCCGCGTGGACCCCGGATCAAGTCCGGGGTGACGATGGGAGAGCCCCATCCGCGCCCCTCATATTCCCCTTGCACCCACGCCCCTTCGGGCGCAGTCTTGACGTTAACGTCAACGATAGGCGTACAGGGAGAGCGAGATGGCGAAACGGGTCTGGACGACCGCGCTGCTGGGCTGCGCGGCACTGGCATTGGCTTCATGCAACGCGTCCAAGAATGAGAGCGCCTCGGGCGGAGGCGCGCTCGACGAAGCCGAAAGGGCCAGCGAGACCCTGCTCAAGACCGGCGGCAACGGCGACGATTGGGGCGCTATCGGTTACAGCTACGACGAGCAGCGCTTCAGCCCACTGACCGATATCAACGACCAGAATGTCGGCACCCTCGGCATCGCGTGGACCGCCGACCTCGACGATGCGCGCGGGCAGGAAGCGACGCCCGTGGTCGTCGACGGCGTGATGTACGTGACCCACGCCTGGTCGAAAGTCAGCGCCTGGGACGCCGCGACAGGCAAACCGCTATGGAAATTCGATCCCAAGGTCCCCGGCGAACGCGCGGTTTCGGCCTGCTGCGACGTCGTCAACCGCGGCGTTGCCGTCTGGGGCGACAAGCTCTTCGTCGGCGCGCTCGACGGGCGGCTGATCGCGCTCGACAAGAAGACCGGCAAGGAGCTCTGGTCGACGCAGACCTTCGATACGTCGAAACCTTACACCATCACCGGCGCGCCGCGCGTCGTGAAGGACATGGTGCTGATCGGCAACGGCGGCGCCGAATTCGGCGTGCGCGGCTATGTCACCGCCTATGACGCGGACACCGGCAAGGAGCGGTGGCGCTTCTACACCGCACCCAACCCGACGAAGGCGAAGGACGGCGCCGCCTCCGACGACATTTTCGCCACCAAGGGCAACGCCACTTGGTCCGACACGGGCGAGTGGCAGACCTCGGGCGGCGGCGGCACCGTGTGGGACGCGATCGTTTACGACAAGGATCTCGACCAGGTCTATCTGGGGGTCGGCAACGGCAATCCGTGGAACCATGGGACGCGATCGAACGGCGAGGGCGACAACTGGTTCCTGTCGTCAATCGTCGCGGTCGATGCCAGCACCGGCGCGTATAAATGGCATTATCAGGAAACGCCCGGCGAGACGTGGGACTATACCGCGACCCAGCCGATCATCCTCGCGGAGCAGGCGGTGAACGGGAAGCCGGTCAAGGTGCTGTACCACGCGCCGAAGAACGGCTTCTTCTTCACGATCGACCGCGCCACCGGCACGTTGATCGACGCCAAGCCCTTCGTCGACGGGATCAACTGGGCGAGCGGATATGACCTGACGACAGGCCGGCCGATCGAAAATCCCGAGGCGCGCTTCTACAAGACGGGCAAGCCTTTCATCGCGATCCCCGGCGCACTCGGCGCGCACAACTGGCACCCGATGAGCTTCAACCCGGCGACAGGGCTCGTCTACATTCCGGCGCAGCAGATTCCGCAGGGCTATCTGGCTGACATGAACGAGCTCGACCGGCGCAAGGTCGTGGGGTTCAATATCGGCACCTCGCTGACGGGCACGATGATGCCCGACGACAAGGCCGCATATCGCGCCGCGGTCGCCGCGACCACCGGGCGCCTCGTCGCCTTCGATCCGCGCACCGGCAAGGTCGCCTGGGCCGTCGATCATCCCGCGGCGTGGAACGGCGGCACCATGACGACCGCAGGCAACCTCGTCTTCCAGGGCACGAGCACCGGGCGTTTCCGCGCCTATGCCGCCGACACCGGCAAGCAGCTGCTCGACCTCGACATGCAGTCGGGAATCGTCAGCGCGCCATCGACCTACCGCGTCGGCGGCGTCCAATATGTCGCCTTCCAGACGAGCAAGGGCGGTGCCTTCCCGCTCGTCGCCGGGGTCGCGGGCGGCGTGACGCGCAAGGTTCCCAACATCCCGCGCCTCGTCGTGATGAAGATCGGCGGCACGGTGAAGCTCCCCGCTCCGCCGGCAACGACGACGCTCGCGTGGAATCCGCCCCCGCAGTTCGGCACGCCGGCGCAAATCGCGGCAGGCAAGGCGCATTTCGGACGCTATTGCATCGTCTGCCATGGCGACAGCGCGATCGGCAACGGCTTCACCCCCGACCTCCGCGTCTCGGGCACGCTCGCCAACGCCGATGCGTGGAAGTCGGTGATCATCGACGGCGCGCTCAAGGATCGCGGCATGGTGAGTTTCGCCAAGGTGCTGACGCCCGCCGATGCCGAGGCGCTTCGCGCCTATGTCATCGACCGGTCGAACTGGACGAAAGCGAACCTGCCCGACGCCTCGGCGCCGATGGGGCGGTGAACTTCCAAATCCTCCCTGTCGCGAAGCGATGGGGAGGATCAAAAGGCGATCTGCCACTTTTTTGGGCACCCCGATCCGCCAATTGCTCACCACTTGGGCAATGGCGCAATTTCCTGCCACAAATCTTACCGAAAGCTTGCGATTCGCCAATTGGCACGGCTCTTGATTGGTGCAACATGACGGGGCCTCGCAGCGACTCACGGGTCGCGAACCGGACCAGGCGGGCCTGATCCGGCTTTGATTGCGGGCGATGCGAATTACCCAATGGGGGAAGAAAAGCGTGAAGAAGATTGAGGCGATCATCAAGCCGTTCAAGCTCGACGAGGTAAAGGAAGCGCTGCACGAAGTCGGTGTCAGCGGCATCACCGTTACCGAGGCCAAGGGCTTCGGCCGGCAGAAGGGCCACACCGAACTTTATCGCGGCGCCGAATATGTCGTCGACTTCCTGCCCAAGGTGAAGCTGGAGGTCATCGTCGAGGACGGTATGGCCGAACGCGTCGTCGAAGCGATCGCCGCCGCCGCGCAGACCGGCCGCATCGGCGACGGCAAGATCTTCGTCATTCCGGTCGAGACCGCGCTGCGCATCCGCACCGGCGAACGCAACGAGGACGCGCTCTAAACCCGCCGCTCCCCAACCTGTTCAACTAAACCGGCAGAGCCGGTCATCATCGCAAGAAGGAAGTTCAGACCATGGCTACGAAGCCCAAGGATATCATTGCCCGGATCAAGGAAAACGACATTGAGTGGGTCGATCTGCGCTTCACCGATCCGAAGGGCAAGTGGCAGCACCTGACGATGTGCGCCGGCGTGATCGACGAGGACGCGCTCGAAGATGGCCTGATGTTCGACGGTTCGTCGATCGAAGGCTGGAAGGCGATCAACGAGTCGGACATGATCCTGATGCCCGATCTCGACGCCGTCTATGACGATCCCTTCTCGGCCACCCCGATGCTGGTCATCTTCTGCGACATCGTCGAACCGTCGACCGGCGAAGGCTATGCCCGCGACCCGCGCACGACGGCGAAGCGCGCCGAGGCCTATGTCGCCTCGACCGGCGTCGGCGACACCGTCTATGTCGGCCCCGAAGCCGAATTCTTCATGTTCGACGACGTCCGTTTCGAAACCGGCTATAACAAGTCGGGCTTCGAGATCGACGATATCGAACTGCCGACCAACACCGGTCGCAGCTATGAAGGCGGCAACCTCGGCCACCGCCCGCGCGCGAAGGGCGGTTACTTCCCCGTCGCGCCGGTCGACAGCGCCGTCGACATCCGCGCCGAGATGGTCTCGACCATGCTCGAAATGGGCCTGCCCTGCGACAAGCACCACCATGAAGTCGCCGCCGCGCAGCACGAGCTCGGCCTGACCTTCGGCACGCTGACGCAGACCGCCGACCGCATGCAGATCTACAAATATGTCGTCCACCAGGTCGCGCATGCTTATGGCAAGACCGCGACCTTCATGCCGAAGCCGATCAAGGACGATAACGGCAGCGGCATGCACACCCACATCTCGATCTGGGAAAAGGGCAAGCCGCTCTTCGCGGGCAACGGCTATGCCGGCCTTTCGGACATGTGCCTCTATTTCATCGGCGGTGTCATCAAGCACGCCAAGGCGCTGAACGCCTTCACCAACCCGACGACGAACAGCTACAAGCGCCTCGTCCCCGGCTTCGAAGCGCCGGTGCTGCTCGCCTATTCGAGCCGCAACCGTTCGGCCTCGTGCCGCATCCCCTATGGCGCCGGCGCCAAGGCGAAGCGCGTCGAATTCCGCTTCCCCGACGCGATGGCGAACCCCTATCTCTGCTATTCGGCGCTGCTGATGGCGGGCCTCGACGGCATTCAGAACAAGATCCACCCCGGCGACGCGATGGACAAGAATCTGTACGACCTGCCGCCCGAGGAACTGGCCGAAGTCCCGACCGTCTGCGGCTCGCTTCGCGAAGCGCTCGACAGCCTGATGGCCGACCACGACTTCCTGCTGAAGGGCGACGTGTTCAGCAAGGACCAGATCGAAGCCTATGTCGAGCTCAAGTGGGCCGAAGTTTACAACTTCGAACAGACGCCGAGCCCGGTCGAGTTCGACATGTACTACAGCGCCTGATCGCACGCGATCAGCGACGCCAAGGAGGGCGCCCGGTTCGGGGGAACCGGGCGCCCTTTCCTTTCCCGCTCCTTTTGCGGACCGTCTATTGCGGCGTCATCATGCCCCGGCGTCCCGCCGCGATGAAGGTGGCGAGCAGAAAGGATCCGAAGGCCAGCGAGATCAGGTCGAGCGGATGCGGCGCGGGGGCCAGCCCTGCCGCGGCAGCTCCGCCCCAAATCACGCAGACGCCGAGCAACATATTGCCCGTGATCGCCGATGCGTCGATCGTCAGTTGCCGCCACAATTCGTCGAACCGGCGCCACATCGCGATCGAGACCAGCGTGCCCGCCACCAGCAACGCCAGCATGATCCAGAACGCCGTCGTCGCCGTCACCGGCGTGGTCGCGCCCTCGACCGTGCTATAGGCAAGGAGCGTCAGGATCGCGCCAATCGCGATGCAGGTCAGCGCGCTGCCGCTCATGCTCGCGCGTTCCTCGACGAGCTCTTCCGCATCGGCCACGTTGAGCAGCCGCTGTCCGACCCGAGCCGGAACGGCGATTCCCACTCCGACGAACAATCCCATCAGCAGATAGATCATCCCGATCCCCGCCAATATGATCTGCGACGGCTGCCAGGCGAGCGCCTCCCCCTCCAGCAGCCGCATCGCCCCGATCATAGCGACTGCGCCCGCGACCGCGCCGGCCAAGGCCTGCAGCCCCATCTTGCGCCATGAAATGGCGGGAACCTGCGTCGTCATATCAGCTCTCCGGAGTCCAATGATCGATGAACAGCTTACGCACGTCCACCTTGAACAAGGCGGCCATCCGCAAGGCCAGCGGCAGGCTCGGGTCATATTTGTCGGTTTCGACCGCGTTGATCGTCTGGCGCGACACGCTGAGCCGACGGGCCAGTTCGCCCTGGCTCCACCCCGCACCCTCGCGATGTTCGCGAACCCGATTTTCCAACGCACGCCCTTTCACCTGTCAAACATTCTTTACAGCCAGCACCTCAGGGTGTCAAACACTCTTTACACCCACGCCCCGCGATTACGCTTTGGTAAGCGGTCGCGGCTAAAAGCTGGACGAGATCGAGGGGGATGTTCGATGATGCGTATCATGATTCTGGCTGCCGCGACCTTGCTTGCCACCGGCTGCGGCAAGATGATCGAACTGGTGAACCAGACGCGCACCGTCGCCGCGCCGCGGGAAGAAGTGTTCGCCAAAATGTTCGGCGACGATGGCGCCTTCGCGGGGCTGCCGCTCGTCACCAACGGCGGATCGACGCGGCTCTACGAACTCGTCGCCGAAAAGGGCGAACCCGGGTTCGAAAAGCTGGTCCCCGACGAAAGGCCTGATGCGTACAAGGTCAAGATCGCCGTCGCGATGGAAATCCCGCGCGAGGCGCATTTGATCTACAGCGTCGACGATGGTGCGCTCAGCACCGGCCTCAAATTCACTTTCGAGGAGCTGGCGCCCGACCGGACCCGGGTGGCGTTCGCCATCGACGAGCTGACGGGCGACGGTGCGAAAGGGCTTCAGGTCAATCGATCCGCGCTCAAGCGGATCGCCCGCGACGCGCTGGGCAAGCTCGACGATTTCGAAGAGGTCGACGAGGCGGCCTGACGCGCTTTCCCGATAATTCCGGACAGCGCGGTTGCGCCGACCGTTCGCACATGCCACCTTGCCGCGACCAAAATCGCAAAAAGGGGTTCTGGATCATGCGGATATGCGTCTTTTTCCTTGCCCCGCTGCTCCTGACCGGCTGCGGTGGCGGAGGGAGCGATGGCGGAACGCCTCCCGGGCCGAATGCCCCGCCGGAATTCACGTCACTCCAGACCGCGAGCATCGCCGAAAACAGCATTGCCGCCTATCAGGCAGCGGCCACCGATCCCGACGGCGACGCGCTGACCTTCGCTATCGACGGCGGCGCCGACGCGGCGCGCTTTTCGATCACCGCCGCCGGTGCGCTGCGCTTCGACCCCGCCCCCGACTATGACCTTCCGGGCGATGCCGACGGCGACAATGTCTATTCGGTGCGGATCGGCGTCAGCGACGGCCGAGCGAGTATCACCCAGACGGTCAATGTCTCGGTGACCAATTCGAAGGAGGGCATATCGGTCCAGCGCGTCGGCACCGGCTTTGATCAGCCGACCTTCCTCCTCGGCATCCCGGGCAGCAGCGACGTCTATGTGCTGGAAAAGGCCGGGGCCGTCTATCGCCTGACCCCCTCGACCGGAGCGAAGACGCTGCTCTTCACGATCGGCAATCTGTCGACCGATGGCGAGCGCGGCCTGCTCGGCATGGCGCTATTGCCCGATCCCGCGAATTCCGATCGCTTCATGATCTATTGCACCAATGCGGCCGGCGACATCGAGATTCGCGAATATGGTTTTGGCGCCACGCCGCGGCTGCTGGCCACGCTTTCGATTCCGCATCCCGGGGCGAACAACCATAATGGCGGCGCGATGGCCTTTGGCCCCGACGGCTTTCTCTACGTCGGAGTAGGCGACGGCGGCGGCGCAGGCGATCCCGGCAACAACGCCCAGAACCCCAATTCGCGGCTCGGCAAGATATTGCGGATCAGGGTGGTCGCCGACCCCTATGCCGGCACTTCGCCGACCTTTTTCACGCCTGCCCCGGGCAATCCCTATCTGGCGGGCGGCGGCGATCCTTATGTCTTCGCGCTCGGCCTGCGCAATCCGTTCCGTTTTTCCTTCTCCGGATCGACACTGATCATCGGTGACGTCGGACAGGGTGCGGTCGAAGAAATCGATATGGTGACGACCAGCCAACCCGGGCTCAATTTCGGCTGGCGTTTCAAGGAAGGATCCCAGCCCTATACCGGTACCATCCCCGGCGGCCTGACCGATCCGGTCGCCGAATATGGTCACGGCGACGGCCCGCGGCAGGGCAACTCGGTTACCGGCGGTTATGTCTATCGCGGCCCGGTAGCCTCGCTGCAGGGTCAATATGTCTTCGCCGACTTCGTCTCGGACAATATCTGGACGGTACCCTTCTCCGGCCTCGTCCCCGGGCAGACGCTCGCGTCGTCGCGTTTCGCGCGGCGGAACGAGGATTTCGCGCCTGATGCGGGGACGCTGAACTCGATTGCCTCCTTTGGCGAGGACAGCGCGGGCAATCTGTTCCTCGTCAGCCTCGGCGGCGATATTTTCATGGTGCGGCAAGGAACCTGAGCGCGCCGCCGCGGCTTCCTTTGCGGGGGACGTAACCCGCGAAGGAGCCATCATGGCCGCCCCCCTTACCGCCACCGCCATCAATTGCTCGCTCTCGTCCGGCGGGCGCAAAAGCTCGACCGACGCGATGATCGCGGTGCTCGCCGAACATTTCGAAGCGCAAGGCGTGACGGTCGCCGACCCGATCCGGATCGCCGCGCACCGCGTCAGATGGGGCGTAAGGTCGAACGAGGGTCCGGACGACGACTGGCCGCAGATCCGCGAGCGCATCCTCGCCGCCGACATATTGATCTTTGGCACGCCGATCTGGATGGGCCAGCCGTCGAGCGTAGCCAAGCTGGTCATGGAGCGAATGGACGCCTTCCTGTCCGAAACCGACGACAAGGCGCGGATGCCAAGTTACTCCAAGGTCGCGGTTGCCGCGATCGTCGGCAACGAGGATGGCGCGCACCATGTCTCGTCGCAGATATTCCAGGCGCTGAACGATGTCGGCTGGACGATCCCTGCGGTCGCGGCCTGCTATTGGGTCGGCGAGGCGATGGGATCAACCGATTTCAAGGACCTCGAACACCGGCCGCGCAAAGTCACCGAAACCGCGAAGATGGTCGCCGCCAACGCCGCGCATCTCGCGCGATTGCTGAAGCAGTCGCCCTATCCCGGCTGACGAGGTTGCGGCGGGTGGTCGGAGGCGGCAGAAGGGAGGCATCAGGAGGAGTCTTCCATGAAATCAATGCCGCTTGCCGCGCTCGTCGCCCTTCAACTCGCGCTCGCGCCCGCCGCACATGCGAAGCTCAGTCAAACCGAAAGCGGTATGGCAAAAACGGTCGAGGCCGAAGGCGATCGCAGCCTCGCGCTGCTCGAAAAACTGGTCAACCAGAACAGCGGCTCGCTCAACCTCGAGGGGGTCGAGAAGGTCGGGGCGATGATGCGCGCCGAACTCGAACCGCTGGGTTTCAAGGTCGAATGGAAACCGATGCGCGATACCGGCCGCGCCGGCCACCTGATCGCGACGCATGTCGGCAAGCCCGATACCAAGCGCCTGCTGCTGATCGCGCACCTCGACACGGTGTTCGAACCCGACTCGCCCTTCCAGTGCTTCGAGCGCATGGGCGACAAGGCCAAGGGTCCGGGTGTCGGCGACGACAAGGGCGGAATGGTCGTCGTCGTCGCGGCGCTGCGCGCGATGCACAAGGCGGGCACGCTGAAGGACGCGAACATCGAATTTCACATGACGGGCGACGAGGAGGACACCGGCGATCCGCTCGATGCGGCGCGCGCCGATCTGATCGCGGCCGGCAAGCGCGTCGATGTCGCGCTCGGATTTGAAGGCCTCGTCCGCGATAACGGCGCGGACATGAGTTCGATCGCGCGCCGGTCGTCCGAAAGCTGGCAGGTCACCGCGACGGGCAAGACGGGGCACAGCTCCGGGATTTTCAGCGCCGATGCCGGCGACGGGGCGATCTATGAACTCGCGCGCGTCATCCACCGCTTTCGCACCGAGCTGCCCGAGCCCAACCTGACCTTCAACGTCGGGCTGGTCGCGGGGGGCGAGCAGGTGTCGCTCGACGAAGGCAAGATCCGCGCGAGCGCCAACGGCAAGACCAACATCATCGCCGCGACCGCGATCGCGCGCGGCGACCTGCGCACGCTTTCGGCCGAACAGGCGGCGCGCGTGAAGGCGAAGATGGCGGCGATCGTCGCCGATCATGCTCCGGGCGCCGGCGCGACCCTCGCCTTCGACCCCGGCGGCTATCCGGCGATGGCGCCGACCGACGGCAATCGCGCGCTGCTGACGCGACTCAACGCCGTCAACCGCGACCTCGGCCTCGCCGAAATGGCGGCGCTCGATCCGCTCAAGCGCGGCGCCGCCGACATCAGCTTCGTCGCGCCGCACGTCGACAGCCTCGCAGGACTCGGCGCCTATTCCACCGGCGACCACGGGCCCGAGGAGACGGTCGATATTCCCAGCATCGCGCGCCAGGCGACGCGCGCCGCCATATTGATGTCACGACTTTCCGCTGAAAAGCGCTGAGCTGTCGCAATTGGCAGTTGGCCTTTGCTTGATTCATCCGCCACAGTGATTAGGTAGCAATCCGAGACGGATTCACCGCCGATGGGAGACAGGACATGAGCACCGAAACGCACCTCAAGCAGAATTACATCGGCGGCCAATGGGTCGATTCGAAGGGCGGCAAGCTCCACGACGTGATCAACCCCGCGACCGAGGAAGCGGCTTCGACCGTCGTGCTCGGCACCGCCGCCGACGTCGACGACGCGGTCGCGGCGGCGAAGGAGGCGTTCAAGAGCTTCTCGCAGACGACGCGCGAAGAACGGCTCGACCTTTTGAACCGCATCGTCGAGGAATATAAGAAGCGCGCGCCCGACCTTGCCAAATCGATGGCGTCCGAAATGGGCGCCCCGGTCAGCTTCGCGGGCACCGCGCAGGTCGGCGCCGGCATCGGCGGCTTCCTGGGCACGATCGCGGCGCTCAAGGATTTCAGCTTCACCGAAAAATATGCGGCGGGCATGATCGCCTATGAACCGATCGGCGTCGTCGGCATGATCACACCGTGGAACTGGCCGCTCAACCAGATCGCGCTCAAGGTCGCTCCGGCGCTCGCCGCGGGCAACACGATGATCCTCAAACCTTCCGAAGAATGCCCTGGCAATGCGGTGATCTTCGCCGAAATCCTCGAAGCCGCGGGCGTACCGCCGGGCGTATTCAACCTCGTCCAGGGCGACGGCCCGACCGTCGGCAACGCGATCAGCGCGCACCCCGGCATCGAAATGGTCAGCTTCACCGGATCGACCCGCGCGGGTATCCTCGTCGCCAAGGCGGCGGCCGACACCGTCAAGCGCGTTCATCAGGAACTCGGCGGCAAGTCGCCGAACATAGTCCTGCCCGACGCCGATTTCGCGGCGGTGCTGCCGCCGACGGTGCAGGGCGTGCTCGTCAACACGGGCCAGAGCTGCATCGCGCCGACGCGGATTCTCGTCCAGAAAGAGCGCGAAGCCGAAGCGGTCGGCGTCATCAAGGCGATGTTCGACGGAACGCAGGTCGGCGACCCGCAGGCCGAAGGCGGCCACATCGGCCCCGTCGTCAACAAGGCGCAGTTCGACAAGATCCAGGGCCTGATCCAGTCGGCGATCGACGAGGGCGCGACGCTGGAGACCGGGGGCACCGGCCTGCCCTCGAACGTCAATCGTGGCTATTATATCAAGCCCACCGTCTTCTCGGGCGTCACGCGCGACATGCGCATCGCCAACGAGGAAATCTTCGGACCCGTGGCGACGATCATGGCCTATGGCGACCTCGACGAGGCGGTCGATATCGCGAACGACACCGAATATGGCCTGTCGGCGGTGATCTCGGGCGATCCCGCCAAGGCCGCCGATGTGGCGCCGAAGCTGCGCGCCGGCATGGTCGCGGTCAACGCATGGGGCCCCGGCCCGGGCGCGGCGTTCGGCGGCTACAAAGCGTCGGGCAACGGACGCGAGGGCGGCGTGTTCGGCCTCAAGGACTTCATGGAAGTGAAGTCGATCAGCGGCATTCCCGCGTAATACGTCCCCTCCCGCTTACGGGAGGAATTGGGGGAGAACCTTAGCGTCGCTATCCCTCCCCGCTGCCACTAGCGAGCAAGCTCGCAAGACTCACTGCCCCTCCCGCTTGCGGGAGGGGTTTTGCTTTGGCGCGATAGCGATTATGCGCCGCGCATGACCACCCGCTCACCCCTCGCCCCCGCTGCCTTCCCCGCCCTCCCCGACATCGCCGGAGTCACGCGCCGCGTCGCGCGCGCGCGGTACAAGGAATGGGACCGCTGCGACCTCACCTATGTCGAACTCGCGCCGGGCACCACGGTCGCGGGCGTGTTCACGCGCAATGTCTGCTGCTCGTCCGAAGTCGAACTCGGCCGCGAACAGGTAAAGGGCGGCAACGGCCGCGCGCTGATCGTCAACGCGGGCAACAGCAACGCCTTTACCGGCTATCGCGGACGCGAAGCGGTCGAGCAGATCATGGAACAGGTCGCCGGGCATCTCGGCTGCGACGCGCGTGAAGTCTTCGTCAGTTCGACCGGCGTCATCGGCGTCCCGCTGCCGAAGGACAAGTCGCGCGCGGGCGTCGAGGCCGCGCTGACTGCCGAGCCCTGCTCTTGGGAAGCCGCCGCCGAAACCATTTGCACTACCGACACCTTCGCGAAAGGCTCGGCGGCGAGCGCGATAATCGGCGACCGGACCATCCACGTCGCAGGCATCGTCAAGGGATCGGGGATGATCGCGCCCGACATGGCGACCATGCTCGGCTATATCTTCACCGACGCCGCGGTCGCGCCCGCGCTGCTGCAGGACATGCTGAGCGAGGCGACGGGGGGCAGCTTCAACAGCATCACCGTCGACAGCGACACCTCGACCAGCGACACTGTGCTGCTCTTCGCCACCGGACAGGCGGGCAATTCCACACTCACCACCCGCGATGACCCGGGCGCCGACGCGCTTTATGCGGCGATCCGCGACGTCGCGCTCGACCTCGCGCATCAGGTCGTGCGCGACGGCGAGGGCGCGTCGAAATTCATCGAGGTGCAGGTGACCGGCGCGGTCAGTGACGAGAGTGCGAAGCGCGTCGCGCTCGCCATCGCCAATTCACCGCTCGTGAAAACCGCGATCGCGGGCGAGGATGCCAACTGGGGCCGCGTCGTGATGGCGGTGGGCAAGGCGGGCGAACCCGCCGACCGCGACCGGCTCGCCATCCGCTTCGGCGATCATTGGGTCGCCAAGGACGGCCTGCCCGTCGACGGTTACGACGAAGCGCCCGTCGCGGCGCATCTGAAAGGTCAGGATATCCGTGTCGGCGCCGACCTTGGCCTCGGCGAAGGCCGCGCGACCGTCTGGACTTGCGACCTGACGCACGGCTATATCAGCATCAACGCCGACTACCGGAGCTGACGTCCTTCTCCGTCAGCCGGCGAGTGAAGTCCACTTCGCCTCACCCGACGCATTCTCGACCACCGCTTCGACGAAGGCCATCGTCCGCAGGCCGTCGGCGATTCCGGGAAACCAGTCGGCGGCGCCGCGCGGCGGCGGCGTCGCGGCGCCAGCGCGCAGGGTGCGGCCGAAGCTGCGATAGAGGTTGGCGAACGCCTCGATATAGCCCTCGGGGTGCCCCGCCGGGATGCGCAGCCGCGCCATTGCCGAGGGACCGAGACCCGGCCCGCCGGCGCGGATCACCTCGGTCGGCCGGTCGAGCCAGCGCAACGTCAGGCTGTTCGGTTCCATTTGCGACCATTCGAGGCCGCCTTCCTCGCCATGAATACGCAGCCGCAAGCCGTTTTCGTCGCCCGCGGCGATCTGGCTGGCCTTCAGCACCCCGCGCGCGCCGCCTTCAAAGCGCAACAGCGCCGCCACATCGTCGTCGAGGCGGCGACCCGGAACCTGCGTCGTCAGCTCGGCGCTCAAAGACTCGACCGCAAGACCCGAGACATGCTCGGCGAGTTGGAAAGCGTGCGTCCCGATGTCGCCGAGGCAGCCGCCGAGGCCCGCGCGCGCCGGATCGGTGCGCCATTCGGCCTGCTTGTTGCCATCCGCGTCGATCGGCCGGCTGAGCCAGCCTTGCGAATATTCGACCTGCACCAGCCGGATCGCACCGAAATCGCCGCGTGCGACGCGCGCCCGCGCCTCTTCGATCAGCGGATAGCCGCTATAGGTGAAGGCGAGGCCATAGAGCTTGCCGCTGCGCGCGACGGCCGCGCCGATCGCCTTCGCCTCCGCAAGATCCAGCGCCATCGGCTTTTCGGACAGGACGTGGAAACCCGCGTCGAGCGCGGCGATCGCCATCGGGGCGTGGAGATGGTTCGGCGTGACGATCGCCAGCGCTTCCATCCGCTCGCCCAAGGGAAACCTTGCTTCCGCGGCGAGCAATGTGTCGAAGGTCGCATAGGCGCGGCCCGGATCGAGTCCCAGCGTTTCGGCGCTCCGCCGGTTGCGGTCGGCGTCGGTGCTGAACGCACCGCATACCAATTCATATTCGCTATCGAGCGCGGCGGCCATACGGTGCACCGCACCGATGAAAGCACCCTCGCCGCCACCCACCATGCCATAGCGAATTTTCGACCGACCGTTCATCGCATTCCCTCTGCCAGAATTCGTAAAATTGTTTGCCTTATTCGCTTTCAAACGGTTACATCATCGCACCGGCTGTTTCCAGACGGGAGAGGATAATGAAATTTCTGTTCGCCCTGCCACTGGCGGGTGCAATATTGACTGCCGCAATGATCATGCCATCGCCCATAGCGTATGCCGGGCCGGCCCAAGGCGCGGGCGCGCAGGCTTTCGCCGCGTGCAAGGCCTGCCACACGCTCGAGGCGGGCGGCAAGAGCGTGATGGGCCCCAATCTGCATGGCCTGATGGGCCGGCAGGCCGGCTCGGTCGCCGGGTTCAACTATAGCCCGGCGCTCAAGGCCTCTAAGATTCGCTGGGATGAAAAGTCGCTCGACGAATATCTCGCCGCGCCGACCAAGAAGGTGCCCGGCACGCGCATGGTCGTCAAAGTGGCCGATCCGGCGCGCCGCGCGGCGTTGATCGCCTATCTCAAGACCGCAACCGCCAAGTGACCGGCACGTGACGCGAAAGGCTATCGCATGAAGGGTCCGGCTGTTTTCCTCGCGCAGTTCATGGGCGACGCCGCGCCGTTCGACAGCTTGCCCTCGGCGGCGCGCTGGATGGCGGACGCGGGCTATGTCGGCGTCCAGATCCCGACCTGGGACATTCGCTGCATCGATCTCGCCACGGCCGCCGAAAGCCAGGATTATTGCGACGAGCTGGCCGGGACCTGCCGCGAAGCGGGGGTCGAGATCACCGAGCTGTCGACGCATCTGCAGGGCCAGCTGGTCGCGGTGCATCCCGCCTATGACGCCCAATTCGACGCCTTCGCGCCCGATGCGGTAAAGGGCAAACCCACCGAGCGGCAGAAATGGGCGGTCGAGCAGCTTCGCCTTGCCGCCAAGGCAAGCCGGCGGCTGGGCCTCGATGCCCATGCGACCTTTTCGGGCGCGCTAGCCTGGCCCTATCTCTACCCCTGGCCCCAGCGTCCTGCCGGGCTGGTCGAGGAGGCGTTCGGCGAACTCGCGAAGCGTTGGCGGCCGATCCTCGACGCCTTCGACGATCAGGGCATCGACCTCGCCTATGAAATCCATCCCGGCGAGGATCTGCACGACGGCATCACCTTCGAACGCTTCCTCGCGGGCGTCGACAATCATCCGCGCGCCAACATCCTCTACGATCCCAGCCATTATGTGCTGCAGGCGCTCGATTATCTCCAGTTCATCGACATTTATCACGAGCGGATCCGCATGTTCCACGTCAAGGATGCGGAACTCAACCCGACCGGCCGCTCGGGCGTCTATGGCGGCTTTCAGGACTGGGTCGATCGCCCTGGCCGCTTCCGTTCGCTGGGCGACGGCCAGGTCGATTTCGGCGGCATTTTCTCCAAGCTGACGCAGTACGGCTACGCCGGCTGGGCGGTGCTCGAATGGGAATGCTGCCTGAAACATCCCGAAGACGGCGCGCGCGAAGGCGCGCCCTTCATCGCCGCGCACATGATCCGCAAGGCCGACAAGGCGTTCGACGATTTCGCGGGCGGCAGCGATCCGGCGCTCAACCGAACGATGCTGGGGCTCACCTGACGAAGCAAAAACAAAAATAAACGATAATAAAAGGGGACGCAGGATGACGACATTGCACAAGGGACGATTGTTCTGGCTGGGCGTGCTCGCGCTGTTCACCGCCGCGGCGAGCCTCGCGATCCGCGGCGCGATCGCCAGCGGGCTCAAGACCGAATGGATCGACCCGATCGCGCCGCTACAGGCCGGCGAACTGGTCGCCGCCGCGCTCGGCGCCGCCTTCCTCAGCTTTGCGATCACGCTGTTCGTCGCGAGCGCGCTGCTCGACCAGATCGGGATGAAGCGGTGTCTCGCCGGCGCCGGGCTATGCTTCATCCTCGGCCCTTTGATGATCGTCACCGCGGGCCATGTCGCGACCGGCATGACGATCTACTGGCTCGTATGGACGGGCA